>DASZPT010000454.1:0-3558 GCA_035549935.1 Gemmatimonadales bacterium | reverse complement strand
GAGGAGCTCCGGGACCTCGCCCGGGGCAGCAACACGATCCTCCGGGAGCTGGGGCCGGGGATCCAGTGGGTGGAGAGTTACCTGCTCCGCGACCGGATGTACTGCGTCTATATCGCGGAGGACCAGGCGCTGCTCAGGGAGCACGCGCTCCGGGGCGGGTTCCCAGCCGATCAGATCTCGAGGGTGGTGGGACGACTGGACCCGACGAGCGGAGAGTGAGGCGGGTAGGCGGGTAGGCGGGTGGGCGGGTAGTGATTCCCTGTATGACAAAGCCCTTCGCTCTTCGCAGAGGGCTTTGTTCGCTCACGGAGTCACTACCCGCCTACCCGCCCACCCGCTAGTACTGCACGATCTCGATCATCGCGGCCCGCAGGTCCTCGACCTGGGGAAGGATCACGTCCTCGAGCTGCGGCGCGTAGGCGACGAAGGTGTCGGTCGCGGCCACCCGGCGCACCGGCGCGTCCAGCCACTCGAACGCGTCCTGGCCGATCCGCGCGGCGATCTCGGCGCCGTAGCCCCACGAGAGCGAGTCCTCGTAGGCCACGATCACGCGGTTGGTCTTCCGGACCGAGGCGAAGATCGCGTCCCAGTCGACCGGCGAGAGGGTCCGGAGGTCGATGACCTCCACCGAGAGGCCGTGACTCTGCTCCACCTCCTTCGCGGCCACCAGCGCCCGCTGCACCACCGCGCCATAGGTGATCAGCGTGACGTCGCTCCCCTCGCGCACCGTCCTGGCCTTGCCGAAGGGAATCATGAACCCGGGGCCCGGGTTCGGCGCCTTGTTGTAGGTCTGGCGGTAGAGGTGCTTGTGCTCGAGGAAGAGCACCGGGTCCTCGCACCGGATGGCGGTGCGGAGGAGGCCGTTGGCGTCGAGCGCGGTGGAGGGACAGACCACCCGGAGGCCGGGAACCCCGGTGAAGACGGCGGCCCCGGTCTGCGAATGGTAGACCGCGCCGCCCTTGAGGTAGCCGCCGTAGGTGACCCGCACGACGACCGGCGCCGCGAAGGCGTTGTTGCTCCGCCAGCGCATCAGTGCCAGCTCGTTCCTGAGCTGCATGTACGCCGGCCAGATGTAGTCGAAGAACTGGATCTCGACCACCGGCTTGAGGCCGCGCGCCGCGAGCCCGATGGCCCGCCCCACGATGTTGGCCTCGGCCAGCGGCGAGTTGTAGACCCGGTCGCTGCCGAAGGCGCGCTGCAGGCCCCAGGTCACCTTGAAGACGCCGCCCTTCCCCTTCACCTGCGGCAGGCTGGCCTCGCGGCTCGCGTCGGCCACGTCCTCGCCGAAGACCACGACGCGCGGGTCGCGCGCCATCTCGTCCTTGAGGCAGGCGTTGAGCAGGTCCACCATGGTGGTGGGATCGCCGGAGAAGCGGGGATCGTCCTCGGTGTCGAAGGCCTCCGAGGTCGGGTCGACGTCGGGGGAGTAGACGTAGTTGTAGATCGTGTCGGTGGCCGGCTGCGGCGCGGCGAGCGCCGTCTCGGTGGCGAGCCGGACCTCCTCCTCCACCTGCTCGCGGATCGCCGCGATCTCGGCCTCGGTCGCAATCCCCTGCTCCACCAGGTACTTCGGGAAGCGGGTGAAGGGATCGCGCTCCGCCTCTGCCTGGCGCTCCGAGGCTGGCCGGTAGAGCACCTCGTCGTCGGAGAGCGAGTGGCTGTAGGGCCGGATCACTTTCGCGTGCACCAGCGCCGGCCCCTTGCGGGCACGGCAGTAGTCCACCGCGCGCTGCACCACCTCGAACGACGCGACCGGATCGCAGCCGTCCACTTCCTGGATGTAGAGGTCGGGGAACGAGGCCAGCAGCTTCGAGATCGAGCCCCCCGGGGTGTTGACCTCTACCGGCACCGAGATGGCGTACCCGTTGTCCTCGATCAGGAAGACCACGGGCAGCTTGAGATTGCAGGCGCTGTTCATCGCCTCCCAGAACTCGCCTTCGCTGGTGGTGCCGTCACCCGAGGAGCAGAAGACCACCTCGTCGCCGTGGGGACCGCTCACCGCATCGGCCATTCCCTGCACCTTCGAATACCGCAGCCACGCCTCGGCGCACCCGACGGCCTGCAGGAACTGGGTCCCGGTCGGACTCGAGGCGCTCACGATGTTGAGCTCCTTGTGCCCGAAGTGCGATGGCATCTGCCGGCCGCCCGAGTTGGGATCGTCGGCGGCCCCCACCGCGGAGAAGAGCATCTCGGTCGCCGTCATGCCGAGGCCGAGACACAGCGCGCGATCGCGATAGTAGGTGTAGAACCAGTCGTACCCCGGCTTGAACACCTTCGAGGCCGCCGCGAGCACGGCCTCGTGGCCCGCCCCGGAAATCTGGAAGAAGATGCGATTCTGCCGCTTGAGCTGGATCTCCCGGTCGTCGATACGGCGGGAGAGGAGGATCAGGCGGCAGAGATCGAGGAGGTCGGCCTTGGAAAGCGTTCGGGCCGTCTTCGGTGCGGAGCGGGTTCGAGTTGCCATACTGGAATAATCGCGGGCGGGGCGGCGTGGTGGTAGGCCGGAGGCAAGCCGGGCCCGAGGCGCCCCGGGCCCTTGTCAATTCCCTCACATCCCCCTGGCGGGGCGGCTGCCAGGGCCCACTTCCTCCGGGGCTATTTCGCGGTCCCGAGCAGGTCCGGCAGGCGGTCCCAGTAGGTCATGGCGACCTGGATATCCGGGTCGTATCGAACCAGGAGCGCCTCGGCGGCATCCGGTCCCCACCGGACCTCGGCGGCACGATAGGCCAGGATCCGGCCGATACGGCCCCGCAGCGCGCTGTCCGGCTCGGCGCTCAGGTGCAGGCGGCTGCGGACCCGGTTGAGGAGCGGGTCCACGAGCCCGGGCTGCCACTCGGCCGGCGTGTCGTTCCACCGGGCCCCGGCGGCGCGGTCTCTCGGGAGGAAATTGGCCACGCTGTCGGCCACGGCCTCCACCCAGCCGCTGTCCGCCACGACGCCCCACCACCCGGGGAGCGAGGCGGTCCGCTGGATCTCCACGTCGGGAACGATCCCGCCGCCGCCGCGCACCGGCCGCCGGTTGTCGGTCCGGAAGACGAGCGCGGTGTCGGTTTCGGTCCCGCTCCGTCCCGCGAAGGCGTAGTACTGCGAGGCCTTGAGCCCGTGGTAGGAGCGCTGGATGATGCGGCCGCTCGGTGTGGCGATGCGCGCGACGGTGAGCCAGACGAAATCGCCCTGGGGGGGAATCGCGAATCCCTGCTGCATGAGCGCCTTGCCGAAGCTCCGCCGGCCGAGGATGAGGGCGCGGTCGTGATCCTGGAACGAGCCCGCCACGGCCTCCGAGGCGCTGGCGCTCCCGGCGTCGACCAGCAGCATCAGCGGGAGCTTGAGGAACTTCCCGTCCTTCCCGGTGACAAACTCGTCGGTCGCGCTCCGCCGCCGCCCGAGGGTCCGGAACACGACCGAGGACCGCGGGAGGAAGAGCTCCGAGATCTCGACGGCCGCGATCATGGCCCCACCGGGGTTTCCGCGCAGATCGAGGATGAGCCGCCGGGCGCCCTTCCCCTGCAGGTCCTTCACCGCCTTCTCCACCTCCTCACCGCTCTTGAGGTGGAATCC
>DASZPT010000453.1:0-3459 GCA_035549935.1 Gemmatimonadales bacterium | reverse complement strand
CGGACAACATCTCGAGGAAGTCGGGATGCATGCGTCTGTCCAGGCACAAAGGCCCAAGCTTGGAGGGTGAGGGGCCAGACCATGGCCACCCGCGCCGCCGGCGAGAGTGCCTCCAGGTCGGAATAGTCCTCGGGGTCGCTCAAACGACGCTTGCGGGTCGGGTAGCCGGCTCGGTCCATGACGCCGGAAATCTACACCGGGCGCCGGTGTCGGGGCCTACCCCAGCACCTCACCCCGGAAGACCATCACCGCATCCCCCGCCACCGACGAGCGGATCCCCTCCGGCGTCCGCCAGGCCCGTCCCGCGATCCGGCTGGTGCGGCCCATCTCGACACCCTGGGTGATGTCGACGGTGAGCTCCTTCGCCTCGGAGCGCGAGAGCAGGAGTGCGACCAGCGCTGCGCTCGCGCTCCCCGTCGCGGGATCCTCCCAGATGCCTTTCTCGGGCGCGAACATCCGGGCCCGCACCTGGCCCGCACCGGTGTGCGCGTACAGAAAGATCGCGAGCTCTCCCTCGAGCGCCGGGAACGCCCGGATCGTCTGCTGCCACGGCTCATGCCGGGGCACCGTCACGGCGAGCGCCTGCGGCTTTACCTCCACCAGGACGAACGGCATGCCCACCGACGCGACCATCGGGGGATGGGTCGTGGTCCGGATGTCCGCGGGGGTGATGCCGAGGCAGGCGGCCACGGTCTCCACCGGGAGCTCGAGCCCGGTGGAGAGCGGCTGGGGCGCGTTGATCGAGGCGCCCTGCACCGTGCCATCCGGGTCGCGCCGGAGGGTGACTACCACGAGGCCCGCCTTCTCCTCGAAGGTGAGTGTGTCTCCCAGCCCGGCGCGGGTGCGGCCCAGCACGAAGGCGGTGCCGACGTTGGGATGACCGGCAAACGGCATTTCGTTCACCCGGTTGAAGATCCGGACTCTCGCGGTGTGGGCGGGGTTCTCCGGCGGGAGGACGAAGGTGGTCTCGCTGTAGTTGAACTCGGCGGCGAGCTGCTGCATCCGCTCGTCGCTCAGGCCGCGGCCCTCGAGGACCACGGCCAGCGGGTTGCCACCGAACTGCTCACGGGTGAAGACGTCGACGGTCACGAAGGGATGCGAGGACATGGGATCCGGTGTCAGAGGGCCTGGCCGAGGGTGCGGGCGAAGGCGCGGAGGGCGCGCTCGTCCCGGCGGTAGAAGGTCCACCCCTTCTTGCGGGTGGGAATCAGGAACCCGGCATGCACCAGCAGGGTGAGATGCCGGGAGACGGTGGCGGCGGCGATGCCGAGGCGGTTGCGGATGAGGACCGCGCAGACGCCGTCGGTGAGGAGGTCGCCGTCACGCTGGGGCGGGAAGTGCCGGACCGGGTCCTTGAGCAAGGCGAGGATGGCGAGCCGAACGGGGCTCGCGATCGCCTTGACCGCACGGACGAGGGCGGCATCGTTCGCTGTTTTGCTATTTCGCATATTTGCGAAATATAACGGGGCCGTCCCCGGCGCAAGCCACCCGCCGCGCCGCGTTCCGCCGCGAAACCCCGGCGCCGCTGCCGCAGTAGAATTCGGGACCCGCGCCGGAGGCGCCCGTGAACGGTCTGTATGTCGTGCTCCTGATCGCCGTCCTTCTCGGAGGGCTGGTCCTGGTCCCCCTGGGCCTGCCGGGCCTCTGGCTCATGGTGCTCGGCATCGTCGGCTACGGCGCCGCCACCGGCTACCAGGGGATCGGCCTCAAGACGATCGTCCTCGCCGTGGCGCTCGCGCTGATCGGCGAGCTGATCGAGTGGTGGGTCGGGTTCAAGTACGCCCAGCGCTACGGCGGCACCCGCCGCGCGGGCTGGGGTGCGCTCCTCGGCGGGCTCGCCGGCGCGACCGCGGGGATCCCGGTCCCGGTCCTCGGCAGTGTGATCGGCAGCTTCCTCGGCTCGTTCGTCGGCGCGGCGCTCTTCGAGTACACCGCCCGGCCGGCCAACGCCATCCGCACCGGGTTCGGGGCGCTCATCGGGCGCCTCTGGGCGACGGCGACCAAGATGTCCCTCGGGCTCGTCATCGCGGTCGTGGCCCTCTTCGCCGTCTGGTCCTGAGTCACGCCTGACAACCTTTCCCCCGCGGAGGATGGCCGAGGGCCCCGGCGGGGGTTAGAATAGCCGGACCCCCCTCAGGCTCGGCGTCGCATGCTGGCCTCCCGAACGGTCCGGCTGCTCACCGCGGGCAGCGGCCTTCTGGCACTGTTGACCCTGGACGGATGCGACCGGAGCCCGGATCCACCGCTCCGGCTGGGGGCGACCGTCTGGGCCGGCAATTACGGCCTCCACCTCGCCGCCGAGCGCCACTTCACCGATCCTCATCCTGTCCGGATCCTCACCTTCCCTTCCGCCACGGATGTGATCCGGGCGCTCATGGCGGGACAGCTCGACGTCGCGTGCATCACGGCCGACGAATTCCTCCTCACCGCGCTTCAAACCGGCCCAACGGCACCGAAGGCGATCCTGGTTATCGACGTTTCGCTCGGTGCCGACGCCATCCTCGTGAAGCCGCCGGCGCGAACCATGGCCGACCTCCGCGGACGGCGGGTCGGCGTGGAGTCGACCGCGCTGGGGGCGCTGATGCTGGCGCGGGCGCTCCAGCTCCATGGTCTCCAGCGTACCGACATCACCGTGGCCCAGGTGCCGTACTTCGACCAGGAACGGCAGTTCCGCGAGGGACGGATCGACGCGGTGGTCACTTACGAGCCGGTGCGTTCGCGGCTGGTGGCCGCGGGCGCGGTGGAGGTCTTCAGCAGCCGGCAGATCCCCGGGGAAGTGATGGATCTCCTGGTGGCCACGCCCGCCGCGATCCGCAACCGGGGGCCTGCGCTCCGCGCGCTCGTTGCCGGGTACTACCGGGCCCGGGCCTTCGGGACCGCGAACGGGGATTCGGCGCGTCAGCAGCTCTCGCGCTATCTCCGGATTCCCGCCGAGCGGGTCGATTCCGTCCTCGCGGGGGTTCAGATGCTGGATCTTCCCGGGGCGCGAGCGATGCTCGGGCCGGGCCCCGACGGGCTCGCCGCGCGGCTCGCACGGCTGGCGGAGACCATGGTGGCCGGCGGCATTCTCGCGCACCCGATCCCGACCGACTCGCTGATGACCGCCGCCTTTCTCCCGCCGGCGACGCCGTGAGGACCCGCGCCTCGCTGCAGGGGACGGTGACCGCGGCGCTCCTGGCGCTCGGAACCGCGCTCATCGTGGTGAATTACCTGCGCGAAGTGCGGGCGAGCCGGACGTCCATCCGGGCGCTGGTGCGCGACCGCGCCTCCGCGATGGGGAACCGGCTCGCCGGGAAGATGGAGTTCCTGATGGCGCGCGGGGACAGCGCCACGAGCGAGATGGAGATCGCGGGGCTCGGGGGCACGCCGGACATCCAGGTGGCGCTGGTGGCCGACCCGAGCGACACGATCCGGCTCTCCACCGACCCCGACCTGGTGGGGCGACCGCTCGACGGGATC
>DASZPT010000452.1:0-6518 GCA_035549935.1 Gemmatimonadales bacterium | reverse complement strand
GGAACGCGGAACGCCCAACGCTCATCGCACTCTCCCCGTGTTGCGCACATGCTGGTCCCAGTACCCCATCCAATTGGCACCCTCCTTCACCAGCAGGTTCCAGTCGATCGGCTCCACCTTCATCGAGCGCTCCACCTCCGCGACCCACGCCGGCACCCGGTCGGCGGGGAGATCGTGGCGCGCGGGGAGGCGGAAGACCTTGTCGGCGGCGAGGAGCTGCCCCTCCACGCTCCCGACGTACTCGTAGAAGAGCCGCGCCGCCTCGGGATGCGGCGCGTTCCGCACCAGGGCGATCGCGTCGTCGATCACGGCGGTACCGCTCGAGGGGAACGTGTACCCGAACGGCATCCCCTTGCTCCGGCTGATCAGGATGTCGGGCAGGTCCCAGAGCGTGACCAGTCCCTCCTGCCGCGCCAGCTTGGCATCGAGGAGCGCCGGCGAAAGGGTATAGGTCCGGGTCTGGCCGTCCAGTTTCCTGAGCCAGGCCATTCCCCAGCCGGTGTCTCCCGTGGCCCGGATGCCGCGCTCGATGATGAGTCCCCAGATCGCGCGCATCGTGCCGCTCGCGACCGGGTCCCGGATCAGCACCTTGTCGTACCACTCCGGCCGGAGGACGTCGTCCCAGTCCCTGGGCGCAAGCGAGTCGGGGACCGCGATGTTGTTGTAGGCGATGATCGCGGGCGTGCGGTACGCGGGGTAATAGAAGTCGTGGGGTCCGATCCCGCCCGAGTCGACCTTGTCGGCCCAGGTGGGACGGTACGGCGCGAGCAGCGATTCCGCGACCCCGCGCTGGAAGAGGGTGGTCGGCCCGCCGAACCAGAGGTCGGCCTGGGGATTCACCTGCTCGAGGCGGAGCCGGTCGAGCACCTCCTGGCTGCCGAGGTCGAGCCAGCGTACGTCGATGTCGGGGTGCAGCCGCTCGAAGTCCTTCTCGAGAAGGGTGAGGTGATCGCGGCCGTGGGGGGAGTAGATGGTCAGGGGAATCCGACCATCGCCGCAGGCCACTGCACACAGGCACAACGCAGAGGCGCAGAGGACGCGGAGGACGCAGAGGGGTGCCTTGCAGATCACCCTCTGCGCCCTCTGCGCCCTCTGCGTCTCCTTGTTGAATTCCACTGAACGAGAGAGGATCACCGAGGCATGCCTCGACCCAGCGCCAGCAGGTTCGCGAACAGCCGGTACGCCCCGGGGACGCCCGCCGGCAGCTGCCGGAAAAAGGCGATGCCGGTGTAGACGTAGGTCCCCCGCCCCACCCTTGAGATCAGCAGGCCGCCCTCCAGCGGGGTCTCGCCGGGGTCATGCATCTCGAACACCGATTTCCACGCCGGATCCCAGCTCCGCGCGAAGTAGAGTCCCCGCTCCTGCACCCACCCCTTCCAGTCATCGGGGCCGAGGCGATTGGGCGTGAGCACCAGCGGGTGCCTCGGATCGAGGATGGTCACCGGCGCGGTCTCGTCGGTCACCCGATCGTGCCCGCCGAGGAGCGCCGTCCCGGCCGGACCCTGAGTCGCATTCCGGGAGGTCACCGTGACCGCGGTGCCGCCCGGCTGCCGGCTCCCGACCGTGAGCAGATACGGGGCGTAGTTGCCGAGGAAGTAACCGTACTGCTGATACTGGACGATCACGGTCCCACCGGCGCGGGCGTAGTCGAGGAGCCGGTCGTTGGCACCCGGCAGCGCGGCATCGGTCTCCCAGGCCCTCGGCCCGATCACGATGACGCTGTAGCGGTTGAGCGGACGGGTCGCGAGGTCCTGCCCGGTGATAAGCTCGACCGGGAGCCCCACACTCTCGAGCGCCTCGGGCACCCGGTCGGCGGCCCCGCGTACATACCCGATCCGCGCGAGCGACGGGAGGGCCAGCGGCGCCACGTGCACCGTGGCGACCGCATTCCGGGCGTAGGTCACGGGATGGATATGCGGATAGTTCACTTCCACCACGCCGACCTGGTAGCGGTGGCGGTTCAGATCGGTCGCGACGGCCCTCACCTCGAAGCTCCCGCCGCGCAGCGCCGGCGGCGTGACCGTGAAGCGGAACTCCTGCTCTTCCTCCTGCCGCGTCAGCGTGAACTTCTGGGCCGGCACCGGGGCCCAGCCCGGGGGGAGTTCGAGACTCACCGTGCCCATGGTCGTGTCACGCGCGCCATGACGGATCGTGACCGTGAAGTGCTGGGGCGCCACCGCGCCGGCGCGCCACACCTCATTCGCGGGATCGAGCCGCACATCGACCCGGGGTACGAGCTGGACCGGACGGCGGATCTCGCCCCGGGCCTGGTCGTTGGTCCGCCAGGCCAGCTCCCGGCGGGCCACCATCCACCCGTCCTCGCCACTACCGGCGAGCCGGAAGCGGAGCACCGCGCCCGGGTCACCGGCCAGCGGCTGTCCCTTCCAGCCGAAGCCCGGCGGCAGCGCCTGGAAGGCGCGGAAGTTCATCCCGCGCGGGGGATCGATCTGCTGATCGCTGTAGGGCCAGACGTACATGTCGCCGGCGCGGGGATAGCGCAGGAAGTATGGTGTCCAGCTGGTGGTATCGGTCCAGGCGCGGACGTCGGTCCACCGGAGCACACCGCCGGGGGCCAGGATCGCGTTGGCCTTCTCCCCGTTGTGATCGTCCTCCGCCACCGGCATCCGGGTGATCTCGATGGTGTCGGAACCGGCGTTCCACACCGTCATCGTGGTCGTCACCGGCTGCCCGGGTGCCACCCGGTCGTCGTCCGCGACCGCATCGAAGACCAGCCCCTCGGCGCGCTGGACCATCCCGGCCAGGCGATCGAGCTGCTCGGCCACGGGGTCCTCGGCGAATCCCAGGGGCACCGCGCGAACCCGCTGGCCCTCGTTCAGCACTGCGCGCGCGGCGCGGAGGATCGGGGCCTGGATCACACCGTCACGGGGCGAACGGCGGGCGGAATCGACCAGCTGGCCATAGCGCCGGACGGCCGCGAGCCACTGCCGGCGGGCCGGGTCGTCGCCGCCGAACCAAGAGGACCCCAAGGTCGTATCGATCCCGGCGAAGAGCGCATCCTGACCGCGGCCGGTCCGGTCCTGCACCAGCTGCAGCCTCACCGCCGACGGCCCGATCCCCTGCAGCTGCCCCATGTCCTGCGAACGGTGGAGGCTCCGGCCCCGCATCGCGATCTGGTGATAGGACTGACCCACCGCCGGATCGATCACGCCGCCATCCATGGTGAGTGTGGTCGCGGTGGTGTCGAACCGCGTGCTCCGGTAGAGCTTGAGCGGGGTCCACGGCGGGAGGCCCTCCTCGCCGTACAGTTCCGGGAAGCGGGTCGAGTCGCCCGCGATCCGGAAGGCCTCCTGCGCCGCCCAGCCGGCGGCCTGGTGCTGCCCATGGCCATCGCGCGGGGTGCCGCTGAAGATCGAGACGACGATCTGGGGTCGGAACCGACGGATGACGCGCACCACGTCCTTGAGCACCGAGTCGCGGGGCCAGTGCGCCCAGGTGTCCTCGAGCGTCTTGGAAAAACCGAAGTCGTACGCCCTGGTGAAGTATTGGCCGGCGCCGTCGAGCTGACGGGCCGCGAGAAGCTCCTCGGTGCGGAGCAGGCCCAGCGCCTCACCCAGCTCGTCGCCGATGAGATTCTGCCCGCCCTCGCCGCGGTTGAGCGAGAGGTACGCCGCCCGGGCGCCGAGGCCGCGGCCGAGGACCGTGAGGAGCTCGGTATCCTCGTCGTCGGGGTGGGCTGCGATCATCAGGACGCGCTTGTTGGCCCCCAGCATCCGGAGGTCCTGGTCCAGCGCACCGATGCCTCCGGTGGACGGGGGTTGCAGCTGGGCGCCGGCTATAGAGGAAAGCAGGAGGAGGGGCAGGACGAAGATCGGGTACCGCGGGACCCGCGCGCCGAGAGAACAGGACACGACAGCCGGCCGGATTGAGTTGGCGCGGAAGTTAACCCACCCCCGGCAACTGTGTCACCGAAGCGGTGACCGAGCGGCTGCAGCCCGGGTTCCGACTTGGCACGCGATCGGATCGACTCGCGACGGCGGAGCCGGGAGGTCGGAATGGAGAGGGCAGGTACGACCCAGCCTCGACAGCGTGGATGCGCGCCACACGTGCCGCACTTGGGCCGCCCTTACCCCCTCCTCGTCCCGCATCAGGTCGGCTCGCCCCCGCGGAGCTCACGCTCCAGCACCGCCGCGAGGCGCGCTCGTTCCACCGGCGCCAGCTCCGGGAGCGGCGGGACCATCCCGGCGCCCCCCGCGGTCAGGGGTTCGGCCCGCCCCTGCACCCGACGCCGAAGCACGAGGCCCAGCGTGAGCATCGACAGCACGATCACCGCGCCAGGCCCCACCCAGCCCAGCAGATCGAATCCCTGCCAGGTGGGCTCCCCCAGGATCCGCTGCCCGAACTCCCCGGCCAGCTCCGACCGTATGCGCTCCGGCGATTCGCCGGCCGCCATCCGTTCCCGAATGACGCCGCGCAGCGAGTCGGCATACCAGCTGGGACAGCTCTCGAGCGTGAGGCCCGGGCAGAACGGGCTCTGAAGGGAGGCGATCAGACGCCAGGCCGCCGATTCGCGACGGGCCATGAGGTCCGGGTCGGGCGGGGTCCGCTCCTGCGCCTGGGCCGCCGTCCCGACGAGGAACGCCACCCACACCCACGGCCAGAGGCGGCGGTGCGTCATGGGTTGCCCCGCTCGCGGCGGGCCAGGACGGCGTGCCGGCCCCCGAGGGTGAACCCGCCGGGTAGACACGTCATGCCACTCTCGCGGGGATCTCCGGTGGCGGCGGCGTCGGCCGGTCGAATTCCTTCTCCCACCGCTTGTAATTGGTTTCCGCGTCCTTGATGAACGGCGACCAGGCGATCAGCCTGAGGATGAACCCGTTGAGCAGGTTCACCGGAAAGCGCAACGGCCGCACCATGTCGATGAACAGCACGGCCCGGGTGCCCGCCGTGTCGTTCCACACCTGGTGCGGGTAGCCGTCATCGAACACCATCACCTTCCCTTCCTCCCAGTGGGCGAACTCGGGCCCCACCTGGATCCGGCAGCGTTCCCGGGGTTCCGGCACGATGAGGCCGAGATGTGCCCGGATCACGCCTCGGTACGGCCCCCGGTGCAGCGGGATGTGCTTGCCCGGAGCGAGAATCGAGAAGAAGGCGGATTTCATGCCCGGCAGCGACTCGAGCACCCGCGTCGTCTCGGGGCAGCGCTGGCAGTTGCCATCGGCCCTCATGCCGTAGGCATAGAAGAAGAACGTCTTCCAGCCGTCGTCCTTGCTGATGTGCGCCTGGTCCCTCGAGATATCCTGGAAGTTGGGCAGCTCCGCCTGGCGCGGCATGATGGCATCGAGCTCGCGCCGGATCACCGGCCAGTTGTCCTCCAGGGTGCGGACCCAGGGGAACTGCCCCGGATCGAGAAACGGGGTGTTGGGAATCAGCGACGCACGCGCCAGCAGTTGCTCCAGGCTTCGCACCAGCCTCGCCCCGACCCGCACCGAGAAATCGTAGAATCCCTGGTTCATGCCGCCCTCCGGGTGCGCGCGGCGCCGACCCGGACGAGCTCCGGGCCCCGTGCCGCGCAGGAAACGATCGCCCTCACTTGAGGGACGCCTTCTCGAGTTCGGCGATGGTCCAGGGCGTGGTCCGGCCCTTCACCGCCTCGCGGATCCGCGCGACGTCGGCCGCCGTCACCGGCGTGCCCGTGTTACCCCACGACGCCCGCTCGTAGTTGATCGCCCCCACGATCTGTTCGTCGGTGAGGCTTTCCCACGGCGCCATCATGCCGTTGTAGGTCGCCCCCTTCACCGTCACCGGCCCGGTCAGGCCCTTGAGCACGATGGCGATGTGCGGGCCCACGGGACCATTGACGATGGCGGAGCCGGCGAGCGGCGGAAACGCATTCGGCAGTCCCTCGCCGTTGGCCTGGTGACAGGTCTGGCAGACCAGGTAGTCGGCGGGGGCGGCGGCCTGTGCGGCGGGGGCGGCGGCAGCGGACTCCGCAGCTGCATGAATCGCGTGACTGGTATCGGTCGCCTGCGAGGCAGGCGTCTTCTCGCCCGATCCGCCGCAGGCCGCCAGCGCGAGGCCGACAAAGAGCGGCAGGACGAATCCAGAACACAGGGTACGGCTGGTCACGATCAACACCTCTCGGTAAGGTCGATTGTCAGGATTGCTTCGACTCCATGGTCGACAAGCGGCGACACGCCGGCGCAAGGCCGCCCCGCGAAGCCACACGAAAGACCATGACTCCCCCGAATCCGGGGGGAGACGCGGGACCGGCCCGGAACCGGGCTGGTCACGCGTCGTCAGCGATTGTCCTGGTACAGGTACCGACGACCCGGCCGGGCCGGGGGTCGGGGTGACTCAGGCGAGGACCGGCGGGGCCTGAGCGAAGGGAAGGAGGTGCGCCGGCCGGTGGATCGGCTGGCTCGCGGGGAGAGTCGCCCGGGTCACCGTGACGGTGACGGCGGAGGTCCGAAGCACGAACGGCGCGGCGGGGAGCGCCATCGCGGCGCTGCAGCAGGAGTGCCCGATGCAGTGGCAGTCGCCCGGGGGCGAGGAACGGC
>DASZPT010000451.1:0-9464 GCA_035549935.1 Gemmatimonadales bacterium | reverse complement strand
AGTCGATCGTCTACAACGTCATCTCGGTGGTGGCCGCGGCCGCCGGGTGGGTCAACCCGCTGGTGGCCGCGGTGCTGATGCCCCTCTCGAGCATCAGCGTCATCTGGAATGCCGCCCGCGTCGAACGGGCGGTGCGCCGGGAGGAAGCATGAGAGCCATCGCCTTCCTGATCCCCGTAGTCCTGGGGCTCGGGCTCGTCTTCGGCGGGATGTTCATCCACGCGGCCCGGACCGGGCAGTTCGACGACCTGGACGACCCCCCGAAGCGGATGCTCAAGGACGACTAGGGCCGTGAACGATCCCTCGCCCGGGCTCTGAGCGATCCTTCATCCTGGCCGCGGCATATTGAGCCCGACTCCCGGCATGCGAGTCCCCATGCGCTTCGCCGCCCTGCCCCTGCTCCTCCTTGCTGCGCTGCCGCTCCAGGCGCAGATCCGCGACACCACGCCGCCGAAACTGAAGCGGCCCACTCCGGTAACCGACTCCGCCATCGCCCGGGGGCGGGAACTGTTCCATGGCTCAGCCAATTGCGCCGCCTGCCATGGGGTCGAAGGCGTGGGCACCGACAGCGGCGCGCCACTGGCCCAGGGCGTCTGGCTGCACGGCGACGACACCTACGAGGGCATCCTGTCGCGGGTGCTGCACGGCATTCCCGGGAGCGTCTCGACCCGCGGGACCACGATGCCGATGCGCGGCTGGAGCCCGCTCAGCGACCAGGAGGTGCGCGACGTGGCCGCCTACGTCTGGTCGATCAGTCACGCCTGGCTCAAGCCGGAGCACCGCTGAGCAAGGTTTCGCCACGGCTTCAGCCTCGTTTCACCCCCTCCGCGCTAAGTTGATGCTTGCCTGAATGGATGACGATCAGGTCAGCCTACCGGAGGGACCTATGAAACTCACCAAGCCGCAGGTTGGCACTCCCACCCTCGCCCGCGATTTCGACGACGTGTTCGACCGGATCTTCAACGCCCCGCTGGCGTTCCCGGCCCTCACCTTCGAACCGATCCGCAAGGCGATGGAAGGGACGTGGATGCCCGCGATCGATCTCACCGAGACGGAGAAGGAGTTCATTCTCCGCGCCGAGATCCCCGGCATCCCGAAGGAGAATCTCGATGTGCACCTCGAGGGCGGTGTCCTCACCGTGACGGGGCATCGGGAGACGAAGACCACCGAGAAGGACGAGAACATGCTGTGGGAGGAGCGGGAAGCCGGGAAGTTCGTCCGCACCATCCGGCTGCCCAAACCCGTGGAGCCGAACAAGGTCGACGCCGTATATGCCGACGGCATCCTGACCGTCCGGGTCCCCAAGGCGGAAGTCGCAGTGAAGAACAAGATTCTCATCAAGGGCTGAGACTCCCCGCTGGTCCCAAGCACGCCGCCCCGGCCATATTGGCCGGGGCGGTTCTCGTGTGCCTCACCGTGCGGGCCGCGCTGCGGGCGGCCGGCTCCGCCTCTACATTGCCGGGGCGGGCACCCGGCCGCTCTCGCGGCGGTTGCGGCTGACGAGGTCGTGGACGTCGAATTCGGTGGTCTGGGTGAAGGACGGGTCGCGCACCAGGGCGCCAGCCCCAGGGAGCTCGAGCAGAACCAGTTCGTCCGCGAGGCGTTCCATCGCCCGGACCAGCTCGGGTCCGGCCTCCGGGGCGGCGAAGACGAGGCGGTGTACCCCCGCGCGGCGGAGCGCCGTGGCCGCCCCCACCGCGAGGGTCAGGTCGGCCGATCCGTCGTCCACCAGCGCCACCGAGCGCTGCGAGAGCGGCACGGCCGGCTCGCGGCCCCGGCGGGCGTGGGTGATCCGGTCGACCTCGTCCCGGGCGAGGTCCGTCAGCGACCCGACATAGTCGTCGGGCAGTGCCAGGTCCCGGACCCGCTCAGGCATCAGGACCACGGTGCCGTCAGCCACCGCCCCGAAGGTCGAGTGCATGCGGCCCGGCACCTCGAGCCGCACCACGGTGAGGACGTCCAGCGGCGCACCGAGGAGCCGTGCAACCTCGGCCCCGACGGCGGCGCCCCCAGGCGTGATGACGATGACCAGGGGAGTCTCTTCCAGCGCCAGGGACACGCCTCTGGCCAGGCGCTGTCCGGCCTCGAGCTGCGTGAGCACTTTCATAGGCACCTCCTGCGTATCTGCCAATGTCGATGCCGGTGCGTGAGCACAGCATGAAGGAGGAGTGACAGCCATGCCGGACATCTACCCGATCTTCGTCTTCGAGGTCGCCCTGGCGATCGATCTCGACGCGGCGGAGCGGAGTCTCGCCGGGTCCGCGCGCCAGACCTTCCGGCACCGCGGCCGGGCCACCTCGTTCTTCCAATACCGCCCGGCGCCGCTCAGGGTCTCGCAGGAGGGGGCCCAGCTGCCGCACGGGACCTGGCGAAACGAGCCCCGGGTCGACCTGGTGCTCTACGACTTCGGCGCGGCCTCCGTGGCCTACGAGTTCCGCGTGCCCGGCGCGCTCGACGAGGTGAAGGCCGCGAGCGTGGCGCTGCGGCGCTCCGAGGCCCTGCGGCAGGACGCCCGCCAGCGGGTAGAGGCCCTGCTCCAGTCGGTCGGCGGGGCGGCGCAGAAACCGCGGGTAGCGGACTATACCGAGGATTACACCATCATCGGGATCCGCGAGCCCATCGGGGGCGTGACCGCCCAGGGCTTCTGCGATGCCAACGTCGGCCGGATCGCGGAGATCCTCCGCCCCGACGCCGGCGGACTCTCCCCCGAGGAGATCACGGCCGCGACCGAGATCCGCATTTCCTTCGGGCCGCGGGACGTGACGGTGGTGGACTGGGACGCCGCCTTCGTGCTCGATCCGGAGCCGGAGGATGTCCGCGCGGTGCTGGAGTTCGCGAATGTGCAGCTGCTCGAGATGCGCTGGCTCGACCTGCAGCTGGACCAGGCCATCGAGCGGTCCTATCACCTGCTCGCCCCCGCGCGCGGCTGGCGGCGTTTCGTGGCGCGGGGCGTGACCGGCGACGTGCGACGGGTCGCGGAGCTGCAGCTCGAGAGCGCCGTGCTCCTCGAACGGGTCACCAACGCGCTCAAGGTGTTCGGCGAGGAGTACCTCGCCCGGATCTACCGGCTCGCGGCGAAGCGGTTCCAGCTGGACGAACTCGACACCGCCATCACCCAGAAGCTCGCCACCATCGAGAGCATCTACCAGAAGCTCTCGGATCGCGCCGCCACGATCCGCATGGAAATGCTCGAGTGGGTGGTCATCATCCTGATCGCGGGCGAGATCCTCATCAGCGTCTTCGGGAGTCACTAGGGTCCCCATGCCCCCCTTGTCCCGCTGGCTCATCAAGTGCGGGTTCGTCTCGCTCGCCCTGGCCCTTCTCCTCGAGCTCCTGCAACTCCGACCCGTCACGCTGCTCCCCCGCCTCCCGGCCGCCGCGCTCCACCTCGGCGCCATTCACCTTCTGACCGTGGGCTGGCTGCTGCAGCTCATCATCGGCGTGGCCTTCTGGATGTTCCCCCGCCACCCGACCCGCCCACCCCGCGGCGATGAACGCCTGGGCTGGTGGGCCCTGGGGCTCATCAACAGCGGCCTGCTGCTCCGGCTCGTGGGCGAAAGCTGGCGTCTGGGGTTCCAGGGGCCGGCCTGGCCGCTCGTCGCCTCGGCACTCCTCCAGCTCGCGGGCGTAAGCGTCGCGGTGCTCCTCATCTGGCCCAGGGTCCGGGCGACCTGATGCCCGCACTCTCACGGTGGCTCCTTCGAGTCTCGTTCTTCGCGCTGGTCATCGGCGGGGCCCTCGGCGCCTGGCTCCTCGCGAGCGAGCCCTGGCCGTCGGCGTGGGTGGTGCGGCTCCGGGCGGCCCACATCCATCTGATGCTCTTCGGGTGGCTGATGCCGTTCGTGCTGGGGACGGCCTACTGGATGCTCCCGAAGCACGCCGAGGGCCCGGCGCGCGGCTCCGCGGGACTGGGAGCGGCAGCGGGCGGTCTCGTCACCGGCGGGGTGGTACTGGGTGTCGTGGGGGCGCTGGCCGGGTGGGAGTGGCTTCAGCGCGTCGGGACGCTTGGGGTGATCGGTGGTGGTGCCGTGTTCATTTCCCTCCTCTGGCCCAGGATCAAGGCCTTCGGCGCCGGCCGCGTGTCCTGACCGGCGCCCCGCGCCTCACTTCCCGGCCAGGTCCGCCACGGTCGTTTCCCGGAAGAACTCGGCGTTCCGCTCCGACACCGCCTTCCATCTGGTGTGTGCCGCGCAGGCGACGTGGTCACTGCACACCGGACGCCCCAGCAGGCAGACCCGGCGGGCGGAGATATCGTCGAACGGCTGGACCACCTCGAGCAGGGTGATACGACGGGGGTCCCGGCCGAGGCGGAAGCCGCCGCTCTTGCCGCGGGTGGACTCGAGGACCCCGGCCCGCGCGAGCTGGTGGAGGGTCTTGGAGAGGTAGTTCCTCGGCACGTCGAGCCGGGCGGCCAGTTCGGCAGCCCCCAGGATCCCCTCGGGCTCGACGGCGAGGGTGAGGACGGCACGGAGGGCGTATTCGGCGGTCTGCGAGAGCATGCGGGTCCGGACCTGAACGAGTTTTAACTGTCTATAATATCATATGTTCATGTGAATATCGCGATAATTATGTACGAAAGCCGTGGGGGAGTCTGGCGGATTCCCGGTCCTCCGGTGGGGGCGAGGGTGAAGGACGCTTCATCGGCGGTTCAGCCTCGGTGCGTGAAGGAACTCATATCTCAATCTGGCCTCGCAAGGAGCAGTTATGCAGCGCTCGACCCTGGTGTACCTGACGACCCTCTCCGCTCTGCTCGCCGCCTGCGGTGGCGGCAAGCCGGACGCCGCGCCGGCCGCCTCGGCACCCGCGGGCGCGGCGCAGAGCGACCTCACGCCCTTCCAGCTGGAGAACGGCATCGGCCCGATCACCTCGCCAGTGGAGCTCCCCGCCGCGGTGGACCACGAGAAGGCCGAGGAGGGCAAGAAGACGTTCGAAGGGAAATGCATGGCCTGCCACAAGATGACGGAACGGTACGTGGGCCCGGCGCTCGGCGGCGTGGTCGGCCGGCGGACCCCTGCCTACGTGATGAACATGATCCTCAACCCCGAGGAGATGTACACGAAGCACCCCGTCGCCAGGCAGCTCCTGGCCGAGCACATGACCCAGATGCCCAACCTGGGACTGACCCAGGAAGAGGCCCGTGACGTGGTCGAGTACCTCCGGACCCAGTCGTCCGCCACCGCCGGCAGCTGACCGGCCTCAGGAGAACCCATCCATGCCTTCGTTCATGACGTCCACACTGCATCGCGTCGGGCTGGGCGCGGCGTTGCTGGCCGCCACCGCCTGCGCCAGGTCCGCCACCCCGGTCGGCGGGACGGGCGACGCCGCCTCCCGGGTCTACGTCGCCCCGGGCACCTACGACGAGTTCTACATGTTCGCCTCGGGCGGTTTCTCCGGCCAGGTCAGCGTGTATGGGCTTCCCTCCGGGCGGCTCTTCCGGGTGATCCCGGTCTTCTCGGTGGACCCGGAGAAGTCCTACGGCTACAGCGAGCAGTCGAAGCCGATGCTCAACACCAGCTACGGGTTCGTGCCGTGGGACGATGCCCACCACCCGTCGCTCTCCAAGACCGACGCCATGAACGACGGCCGCTGGCTGTTCATCAACGGCAACAACACGCCGCGGGTGGCGCGGATCGACCTGGCCGAAATGAATACCAAGGAGATCATCGAGATCCCGAACGCGGCCGGGAACCATGCCTCCCCCTTCGTGACCCAGGGGACCGAGTACGTGGTCACCGCGACCCGCTTCAGCGTGCCGATGCCCCAGAAGGACGTGCCGATCGCCTCCTACAAGGAGAACTTCGGCGGGCAGATCGGCTTCGTGGCGGTCGACCCCAAGAGCGGCAAGATGAGCCTGGCGTTCCAGATCCACATGCCGGGCTTCGACTACGACCTGGCCCGCCCGGGCAAGGGCCCGTCGCACGGCTGGGCCTTCTTCACCAACTACAACACCGAGCAGGCCAATACCCTGCTCGAGCGGAATGCCTCGCAGTTCGACAAGGACTACATCACCGCCGTCAACTGGAAGCAGGCGGAGCAGTGCGTGGCGGCGGGCAAGGCGAAGGACTGGCCCACGAAGTACGCCCACAACTGGGTGGATGAGGCGGACATCGCGCACTCGGAAATGCTCACCAGCGAGAAGGTGCTGGAGCCGACCGACTGCCCCGGCATGATCTATTTCCTGCCGACCCCGAAGTCGCCGCACGGGGTGGACGTCGACCCGACCGGCGAGTTCATCGCGGGCGGCGGCAAGCTGGCCACCGTGATCCCGGTGCACTCGTTCGCGAAGATGCTCAAGGCGATCGAGGAGAAGTCGTTCGAGAAGGAGATCGCCGGGATTCCCGTCCTCAAGTACGAGTCGGTGCTCTCGTGCGAAGTGCCCCAGCCGGGCCTGGGCCCGCTGCACACCGAGTTCGACGACAAGGGGAACGCCTACACCTCGATGTTCGTCTCGTCGGAGATCGTGAAGTGGCGCGTCAAGGACTGCGCCGTGCTGGACCGGATCCCGACCTACTACGCGATCGGGCACCTGATGGTCCCGGGCGGCGACACCCGCAAACCGGACGGCAAGTACGTCATCGCCCTCAACAAGATCACCAAGGACCGCTACCTCCCGACCGGGCCGGAACTGCCCCAGTCGGCCCAGCTGATCGACATCACGGGCGACAAGATGAAGCTCCTGCTCGACTTCCCCACGATCGGCGAGCCGCACTACGCCCAGGCGATCAAGGCCTCGCTCATCAAGGAGAAGCAGATCAAGACCTTCCTCCTCACCGACAACAAGGATCCGTTCGGGGTGAAGAGCGAGAAGGAAGCGCGGGTGGAAAAGAAGGGGCATGCGGTGCACATCTACCTCACCGCGATCCGCAGCCACTTCGCGCCGGACAACATCGAGGGGGTGGAGGTCGGGGACAGCGTCTACTGGCACGTCACCAACCTGGAGCAGGACTGGGACGTTCCCCATGGCTTCGCGGTGACCGGCGCCAACACCTCGGAGCTGCTGGTGATGCCGGGCCAGACACGGACCATCGTCTGGGTGCCGGAACGCGCCGGGGTCTTTCCCTTCTACTGCACCGACTTCTGCTCGGCGCTCCACCAGGAGATGCAGGGATACATCCGGGTCTCCCCGAAGGGCGCGGGCACGCAGCTGACCTTCAACGCATCCAAGTGAGGACGGGGGTGGGGCGGAACCGGCTCGCCGGTTCCGTCCCCCTCCCCAAGCCATCGAGACTCGTATGACCCGATCCACCCGTCTCCTGCTCGCGGTCGCGGCGCTCAGCCTGTCGCTGGTGTATGTGCTGCCGCTCTGGCACATCAGCCTCGACGCCCCGCAGTATCCCGAGGGGCTGGGCCTCTACATCGGCGTGAGCCGGATCGCGGGCGAGAAGCCGCAGGACCTCAACAGCATCAACAACCTGAACCACTACATCGGGATGAAGGTGATCACCCCGGAGGACATTCCCGAACTCCGCTACATGCCCTGGTTGCTCGCGGGACTGATCGTCGCGGGAGTCGCCGCGGCGGCGAGCGGCAAGCGGGCGCTGCTCGTCGCCTGGGTGGCGCTCTTCGGGATCGGCGCCGCCGCGGGCCTCGCGGACTTCTACCGCTGGGGATACGACTACGGGCACAACCTCGCGCCCGACGCGATCATCAAGATCCCGGGGATGACCTACCAGCCGCCGCTCATCGGCGCCAAGCAGCTCCTCAACTTCCACGCGACCAGCTGGCCCGCGGCCGGTGGCTGGGTGGCGATCTTCTCCCTCGGCCTCGGGGTCTTCCTGGTGTTCCGCGAGTGGCGGAGCGCCAGGCTGCTGCCGGTGGCCGCGGTGCTGGTCGGCGCCTGCGGACCCCGCGGCCCGCGCCCGATCGCCTTCAATGACGAATCCTGCACCCACTGCCACATGACCATCGCCGACCCGCGGTTCGGCGCCGAGGTGGTCACACGCAACGGAAAGGTGCTGGCGTTCGACGATGTGGGCTGCATGGCCGCCTGGCTCAGGGAGAACGCGGCCCAGCTCTCCCAGGCCTGGGTCATGGACTTCGTGGATCATGCCTGGATGCCGGCGGACTCGGCGATCTACCTCCGGAGCGACGCGCTCCGGACCCCGATGGCGAGCGGGCTCGCCGCGCTCCGCCAGGGCCCCGAGTCGGACAGCCTCCGCGCCAGTCTCGGCGGCGAGATCCTGTCCTGGGCCGCGGTGAGGGCCGAGCCCCATGCCCATGCCATGCCGGGAACCGCCTCCTGATGCTGACCCTGCTCCTGGCGCTCGGTGCCGTGACGCCGGCCCGGACCTGGACCGTCCGCCCCGGCACCGAGCTTCCGACCCTGACGGCCGCCCTGGCCCGTGCCGGCGATGGGGACACCATCCTGGTGGCCGACGGGGAGTACCGGGAGCCCGAGATCGTGGTGCGGCGCCGGGTGGTGATCCGGGGCCTGGGCGCGCCGGTCTTCTACGGCGGGGACCACCAGATTCTCACGATCCTGGCCGATAGCGTGACCGTGTCCGGGCTGCGCCTCAGGGAGGTGACGCCGAGCGCGGTCGAGGACCGGGCGGGCATCCGGGTGACCGGGTCGCGCGGCTGCCGCATCGAGAACAACACCCTGCTTGGCACCTTCTTCGGGATCTACCTCGCGCGCGCCACCGGCTGCATCGTGCGGGATAACCGGGTGGTGGGCACGGGAAAGACCGAAGCGCTCTCCGGCAACGCGATTCACTCCTGGACCTCCGACAGCCTGGTGATCGAGAACAACGTCGTGAGCGGGCACCGGGACGGGATCTATTTCGAGTTCACGAGCCATGCCCGGGTCACCGGCAACGCCAGTGACCGGAACCTGCGGTACGGGCTGCACTTCATGTTCTCGGACGATTGCGAGTATCGCGACAACTACTTCACCGCGAACCGGGCCGGCGTCGCGGTGATGTACAGCCGGCGCGTGACGATGACCGGTAACCGGTTCCTCCGGAGCACGGGGAGCGCCGCCTACGCCCTCCTGCTCAAGGAGATCACCGACAGCCGGATCACCCGCAATCGCCTGGAGCACAACACCGTCGGCCTCTATGCCGAAGGGACGATCCGCGTCGCCGTGGACAGCAACGAGTTCCTCCAGAACGGCTGGGCGGTGCAGGTCATGGCCAACGCCCAGGAGACCGCCTTCCGCCGGAACCGGTTCGAGGGGAACTCCTTCGACGTGAGCACCAACAGCGTGAATGCGGCGAGTGTCTTCGAGGGGAACTACTGGGACCGCTACAGCGGCTACGACCTGGACCGTGACGGGAAGGGCGACGTCCCCTTCGCCCCGGTACGGCTCTTCGCGCTCATCGTGCAGCAGAACGAGCCGACTCTGATTCTCCTCCGGAGCTTCTTCGTCTCGGTGCTCGACGCCGCCGAGCGGGTGGCACCGGTGCTCACGCCGGCGACCATGCTGGATCATCACCCGCTGATGCGGTGGGTGGCCCCCCCGGGAGG
>DASZPT010000450.1:0-5932 GCA_035549935.1 Gemmatimonadales bacterium | reverse complement strand
ATCATCGGGGGGCCGATCTCGGCCGCGCTCCTCTCTCTCGATGGCTGGCTGGGACTCCGCGGCTGGCAGTGGCTCTTCCTGCTCGAGGGGATCCCGTCCGTACTCGTGGGCCTCCTCGTGCTCCGGCTGCTGCCCGAGCGGCCGCGGGATGCCCGCTGGCTCTCCGAGGGGGAGCGGGCCTGGCTCACGAGGACGCTGGAACGGGAGCAGACGGCGGTCCACGCGAGTCACGCGGCCGAAATGCACGCCGCCCTGCGCACGCCGCTGGTCTGGTGGCTCGGGCTCAGCTACTTCCTGCTGGTGATGGCGCTGTACGGCTTCACCCTCTGGCTACCCCAGCTGCTCAAGGCGGCCGCGGGGTTCAGCAACACCGAGATCGGGTTCGCGAGCGCGCTCTGCTACGCGGTCGCGGCGGTGGGCATGGTGCTGGTGGGGCGGCGCTCGGACCGCACCGGGGAGCGCCACCTCCACCTCGCGGCGGCGGCCGCCGTCGGCGTGGTCGGGTTCGTGGCGGTGACCCGCGCCGCCGGCCCGGTGGGGCTCCTCGCGACGCTCTCGCTGACTGCCTTCGGCGTCCTGGGCTGGCTGGGCCCCTTCTGGGCGCTGCCGACCGCCTTTCTCCGGGGGCGCGCCGCCGCCGGCGGCGTGGCGCTGATCAACTCGATGGGGGCGCTGGGCGGGTTCGTGGGGCCCTATCTGCTGGGACGGCTCAAGCAGCAGAGCGGGAACTTCACCTCGGGGCTGCTGCTGCTCGCGCTCGCGATGCTGCTGGCGGTGGCCGTCACCCTGGCGATGCGGCGCCGGTTCAGGGCCGCACCCGCTCCCACCACGCCCTAGCGTCGGCGTCGGTCCAGGGCGCGGCCAGGGCGATCTGGTCGAGGCGCCGCGCGAGGTCCCGGGCCGACGCGGGTCGCCGCGCCGGGTCCTTCTCCAGGCAGGCGAGCACCAGCTCGTCGAGGGCCGGCGGCACCGGCAGCTCGGTGCGGGTCGAGGGCGGGAGGGCCGGCGTTCGCGCGTGGTGCATGAGGTAGCCCATCGCGGTGTCCGCCTCGAAGACCAGCCGCCCGGTCAGGAGCCAGTAGGCCACGCAGCCCGTGGCATAGAGATCGGTCCGCCCGTCGATCGTCCCGCCCAGGATCTGCTCCGGCGCCATGAAGGCCGGGGTCCCGTTCACCGCCTGCTCGCCGGTGAGGTTCGGGGCGGGCCGCGCGTCCGGCGCCTCGGTGGTCGCCTTCACGATGCCGAAGTCGAGCACCTTCACGAAGTCGTAGTCCTCGCCGTAACGGCAGAGGAAGATGTTGGCCGGCTTGATGTCCCGGTGCACCAGGCGATTGGCATCGGCCTCCCCCAGCGAATGGCACACCTGGCGGAGCAGGTGCACCACGCGGGAGGCGGGCAGCGGGCCGAAGCGCCGCACCAGCCGGTCGGTATCGAGTCCGTCGAGCAGTTCCATCACGTAGTAGAACACGCCGTCCTGCGCCACGCCGAAATCGAACAGCGTCACCGTGTGGGGCGACCGGAGGCTCGCGATGGCCTGGGCCTCCCGCTCGAAGCGGTGCACCAGCGCGTCGGGCATGCCACCGGGGCCGGGCGCGCGCCGCCGCATGAGCTTGATGGCCGCGGGCCGCGCGAGCAGCCGGTGGCGCGCCCGCCAGACCTCGCCCATGCCTCCCTCGCCCAGCTTCTCCTCGAGGTGATAACTCCCGAGCTCGCGGGCCCGCTTGATCTCGCTGCCCAGGGCGTAGATCACGCGCGCGCCGACGTACGCCATGCACACCACCAGCAGGTAGGGCATCACCAGGCCGAAGAAGAACTCCAGCGGCTCGGGGCGATGGCGGGTCAGGTTCTGCGACGCCAGCACCAGCTGGGTGACCGGGATCGCCGAGACCGAGGCGAGCGAGGCGAGCAACGCCCGCCGGGGCGAGGCCGGCACCACGATCGTGAAGAGCAGGACCCAGACCCCGACCCAGGAGAGCCCGGGGCCCGAGAGCATCATCTCGTGCGGGGCGTAGCCGCGGGCGTCGATCAGCTCGGCGACGGCAATGCAGTAGCTCGAGGCGATCTCGAAGGTGAGGCCCAGGGTCGATACCCCCGAGCGGGAGAGACGCCGGCTCCGGACGAGCCCGGCCACGGCCAGCGCCAGGGCGATCGCGACCGTCGCCGGCCCCCACTGCACGAAGGTGCTGAAGAGGAGGGCCCGGTTCTGCGCGGTGACCAGCATCGGGAAGAAGCCGGCCATGAAGAACACGAAGGCGTAGAGCAGGGCCAGGACCCGGAGACGGGCCGCGGCCTGGTCGAGAAGATCGGTGGGAAGACTGGAGCGGTCGGTGCCGCCGTCGGGATCGGCCGGGGCGCCGCGGAAGAGGGTGACCTCCCGGTTCATTGCTGCACGCGTTCGGCGTCCGCCAGTTGCCGGTCGACGTCCTCGGCGGTGCCGAGGCCGCTCTTCACCCGCACCAGGGCGAGCCGCACCTGCTCGATCGCGTCGAGGAGGGCGAGGCGGCGCTCGGCATTGGCGCGGCGGACCTGGTACACCTCGGCGAGGAGGGCCCGCTGGCGTTCGCCGGCCCCGCCGGCGAGGGTCGCGCCGCCCGACCGGGCATCGCCGGCGGCCGCGTCGAGCTCCCGGTCGCGCTGGTCGAGCCGGGCCACCTCGCGCTCCAGGCCGTCCAGCACCCGGCGGGTCTTGGCCAGGCGGCGGCGGGTGTCGACCGGGAGCGCCTCGAGCAGCGTCAGTGCGCCGCGGGTGATCGGTGGGGCCGCGGCCGGCGCGAGGTCGGCCATGCGCCAGGTCGCGAGTCGGTAGAGCGCCCGGCCCACCCGGCCGGTCCAGAGCCGGTGGATCCGCCGGTCGAGCCGTCCCGAGGTCGCGATCGTGGCGATCCCGAAGATCAGCGACCCCATGACGCCGCACATGCCCAGGAGCAGGAGGACCATGACCGGGGCCGAGACGGTGCGGTGACCCGGCGTGACCTCCACGCTGGTGCTGATCCCCAGGACCATCACCAGCGCCGAGATCAGGAACGTCAGGCCGATGGCGAGCCAGCGGCGGCGCCGCCGCGCGGGGTACCGCGGGTCGGCCCGCATCGCGTCGAGCACCGCCTCGCGCTCGGCGTCGATCGCGGTGATGCCGTTCTGGAGATCGGGAAAGCTGATGCCCTGGCGGGCCAGCTCGCGCAGCGTGAAGGGGATCTGGGCCCAGAGCGCCGGGATCACCACCGCGAAGAGCAGCACCGCCAGTACCACCCGGCCGTTTTCGCCCTGGAACCTGACGAGCTGAGGCACCACCAGCGCGAGGATGAGCCCGTTGCGGAAGAACTGGTCGGCCCGGACCGCCCAGACCCGGATCGCGGGCGAGACCTCGACCTGGCGGCCGCGCACCTGGTCGAGCGCTTCGACCAGCGCCTCGCCGGTGGCGAACCGCTGGTCCGGGGCCTTGGCGAGGCAGCGGTCGATTGCCGCGGCGAGGGGCCCGGGGAGGTCGGGCCGGTAGCGCGCCACCGGCGCGGCCGGCTGGCTGATGTGCGCCACCATCACCGCCTGGGCCGTATCGCCGTCGAAGGGGAGGCGCCCCGTGGTGGCGTAGTAGCCCACCACGCCGAGCGAGTAGAGATCGCTCCGCCCGTCGACCGCGTCACCGGCGGCCTGCTCCGGACTCATGAAGTGGGGCGTGCCCACCGCCTCGCCCACCTGGGTGAGGCCCGAGGCCGCCACCGACCGCGCGATGCCGAAGTCCATGACCAGGGCCCGCCCGGTACTCTTCTCGAGGAGGACGTTGTCCGGCTTGATGTCGCGGTGGACCACGCCCCGGCCGTGGGCGTAGGAGAGCGCCCACGCCACCTCCTGCAGCAGGCGGAGCGCCTCGGGGACGGGGAGGGGGCCCTGGCGCTTGACCCGCTGGCTCAGCGTCTCTCCCTCGATATAGCTCATCACGAAGTAGAGGAGGCCCGGCGTCTCCTCCACCGCGTGGACCGACACGATATTGGGATGGCTGAAGCTGGCGGCGGTGCGGGTCTCCCGGAGGAAACGCTCGCGGAGTTCCGGGCGCACCGCGAGCTCGGGAGGCAGCACCTTGATCGCCACCGGCCGGTCGAGCCGCAGGTCGCGGGCGAGATAGACCGCGCCCATGCCGCCCCGGCCCAGTTCGCGCTCGAGGCTGTAGCGCCCGGCGATGGCGCTCTCGAGCTCCCGCATGATCGGATCGCCTGCCGGCGCCTCGGTCATTCCGCCCCTCACCCGCCCGGTGTGAACTGCCTGAGCTCCGCGCTCCCGTCGCCTGCCACCGCGTACCGGTACCCGTCGAACCACGCCCCGGGATTCAGATAGACGCTCCCGTTCACCCGCACACTCGCGGCACGGTGGGTGTGCCCCATCGCGAGCAGCGCGAGCCCCGGCTCCCGGGCGATCCGCTGCCGCGCCCACGCCTCCTGGTGCGCCGCCGCGCCGGCGATCTCCGCCTCGGTCCGGGGCCGGTCGCCCAGGACGCCGCTCAGATGGTCGACCAGCCAGATGCCGAGGTCGGGATGAAGCGCCCGGAAGAGGGCCACGGTCGCGTCGTGCCGGGTGATCCGGTGCAGCAGGCGCCCCGACCAGTGGCTCTCGGTGATCCCGTCGCCGTGAATCACCGCCGCCGGCCGTCCCCCCAGCTCGAAGCGTCCCTCGCCCGGCGCGAACTCGATGCCGAGGTCGTCCTGCCAGAACCGCCCGCCCCAGCGGTCGTGATTCCCGCCGACCAGCAGGATCGGCATCGTCCGGCGGAGAGCGACCAGCCCCGCCACCACCGCCAGGTTCCGCCGCGGCACGGCGCGGTGGTAGCTGAACCAGAACTCGAAGAGATCGCCGGTCACGACCAGCCCGTCGCCCAGGGAAGGGACGGTCTCGAGGAACGCCAGAAACGCCCGCTCGGCCTCCGGGTTCCCGCGGCCGAGATGGGCGTCGCCGACGAGGACGACACGCTGGCAATGCACGGAGCGAAGATAGAGGCGCGCCGGCTCGAAGCGGAATACCTTTCGCCCCAAGCCCGAAGCCCCAAGCCCACTAGCCCCCTGGCCCCTGTGCCCGTCCTCCCTCCCGAAACCGTCACCACCCACCGGGTGAACTACTCCGAGACCGACCAGATGGGGGTGGTGTACCATGCCCGTCATGTCGTCTGGCTCGATATCGCCCGGACCGAGCATCTCCGCCGGGCCGGGTACAGCTACCGCGAGCTGGAAGCGCAGGGGATCCGCCTGGTGGTGACCGACCTCGCCGTTCGCTATATCGGCCCCGCCCGCTATGACGACGTGGTGGAAATCCGTTGCCGGGTCAAGGAGGCGCGCTCGCGCCGGGTCATCTTCACCTACCGGCTCACTACCGGTGACACCCACATTGCCGACGCCGAAACGACCCTCATGTGTCTCGACCAGAACCACCGGCTGAGCCGGCTCCCGGACGCCGTCGTGCGGGCCCTGACTCCCGGAGGGTCCGCGTGACCCTCCGACGCCTGCTCCTGCTGCCGGGCCTGCTCTTCCTCGTCGCCGCCCGACTGGCGGCGCAGGGCGAGACCAATGTCGAGCTCCTCGCCACCCTGCTGGCCGCGGAGGATGCGCGCCGGTTCGAGGAGCCGACCCTGCGCGTCGCCCTCAACCACCCCGACAGCACCGTGCGCGCGGCGGCCGCGATGTCCGCCGGCCGGCTGCGGGACCCGCGGGGTGTGCCGCTCCTGGTGCCGCACCTGCGCGATCCCGATTCCCTGATGCAGGCCACGACGGCCTTCGCGCTCGGCATTCTCGGTGATACCGCCGCGCTGACGCCGCTGCTCGAACGGGCCCGCGACCCGATGCGCCTCGGCAACCCGGCCGCGCTCGAACTCATCACCGCGGTGGCCCGCCTCGGCGGCGACCGGGCGGCGGGGTTCCTCCGGGACGTGTTGCAGGGCGCGATCTGGTCGAGC
>DASZPT010000449.1:0-50442 GCA_035549935.1 Gemmatimonadales bacterium | reverse complement strand
TGCCGGTGACCCTGGACCTCGCTCCCCTCGCGGAATCCGAGCCGGACCGCGCCACGCTCCTCAAGCTGTGCGCCGAGCTCGAGTTCTATACCCTGGTGCGGCGGCTGGAGGGTGCCGGCGCGTCCGCCACTCCCCGCGGCTCCTCGCCCGGCGCCGACGAGGCCACCCCCCGTGCCGGCGAGGCGCCGTCGGAGGCCCCGGCGGAGGCGGCTGCCGCGGTGGCGGCCCCCGCCCTGACGCTCACCCTGGTGGACGATTCTGCCGCGATCCCGGAGCTGGTGACCCGGCTCCGCCAGGCCTCGCTCCTGGCCCTCGCGGTCGGGACCCGGCCGGTCGAACCGCACGATGCCCCGCTCATCGGGCTCGCGCTCGCGACCAGTCCGCACGAGGCGTGGTACCTTCCCTTCGCCCACCGGCCGCCCCTGGGGGAACTCGCCGCGCCGGAGCCGGTGCGGAATCTCCCCGCCCTGACCGATCCCCAGCTCGCGCCGCTGGCGTCGCTGCTCCGCGACGAGACCGTGCCCAAGGCGGGACACGATCTCAAGTACGCCTGGCAGGTGCTCCGCGGCGCGGGTGTCGAGCTGGGCGGGGTGCACTACGACACGATGCTCGCGAGCTTCGTGCTCGACCCCGGCCGCCGGTCCCACGCGCTCGACACCCTGAGCCTCGAGCATCTCGGGCAGGCGCTCCGGGTCTACGCCGACCTGGCGGGGCGGGGGCGGAACGAAGTGCCGTTCGACGAGGTGCCGGTGGCGGGCGCGGCCGATTTCCTGGCGGCGCAGGCCACCACCGTGCTCGCGCTGGAGCGCTACTTCGCCCCGTCGCTGGGGGGCATGGGACTCGAGCGGCTGCTGCGGGACATCGAGCTCCCGCTGGTGCGGGTGCTGGTGGACATGGAGTGGGCCGGCATCGCGATCGACCCCGCCCTCTTCAGCCGGCTCTCCGGCGAGCTCACCCGCGATCTCGCGGAGCTCGAGGCGAAGATTGCCCGCGTCTCGGGGAGCCAGCTCAATCTCAACAGCCCCAAGCAGCTCGCCACCCTGCTCTTCGACAAGCTGCAGCTCCCCGTCCTCAAGAAGACCAAGACCGGCCCGAGCACCGACGCGGACGTGCTGGAGCAGCTGGCCGCGCTGGGGCACGAGGTGCCCACGCTGATCCTCGAGTACCGCGAGCTGCAGAAGCTCAAGTCCACCTACGTGGAGGTCCTGCCGCAGCGGGTGAACCGCGCCACCGGGCGGATCCACACCAGCTTCAACCAGACCGGCGCCGCCACCGGCCGCCTCAGCTCCAGCGAGCCCAATCTCCAGAACATCCCGGTGCGCACCCCGCGGGGCGAGGAGATCCGCAAGGGGTTCGTGCCCGGACCGGGCCAGCGCTTCGTGGTGGCCGATTACTCCCAGATCGAGCTGCGCCTCATGGCGCACCTCTCGGAAGACCCCGCCTTCATTGCGGCCTTCCGCTCCGGGGGCGACATTCACCGCCAGACCGCCTCGATCATCTTCGGCGTGCCGCCGGAGCAGGTCACGCCCGAGATGCGGGCCCGCGCCAAGACGATCAACTTCGGCACCATCTACGGCCAGGGACCCTTCGCCCTCGCCCGTCAGCTCAACATCACCCAGGACGAGGCGAAGGCATTCATCACCCAGTATTTCCAGCGGTTCGCCGGTGTCCGCGCCTATCTCGACCTCCAGGTGAAGCTGGCGCGCAACCAGGGCTACGTGGAGACGCTGTTCGGCCGGCGGCGGTACATTCCGGAGATCAAGGACAAGAACTTCAACCTGCGGGCCTTCGCCGAGCGGACCGCGGCCAACACTCCGCTGCAGGGGTCGGCCGCGGACCTGATCAAGGTGGCGATGATCCGGATCCACGCGGCGCTGGCGAAGGAACGGCTCCGCGCCCGGCTCCTGCTCCAGGTGCACGACGAGCTGGTGCTCGAGGCCCCCGCCGACGAGGCGGACGCCGCCGCCACCCTGGTGCGGCGCCACATGGAAAGCGCGGCCGAGCTCACGGTGCCGCTGGTGGTGGACGTGGGGATCGGGGACAACTGGCTCGACGCCAAACACTAGGAGGGGTCATGGGGCCTCGGTCGCGCGCCGGCTTCACCTTCATCGAGATCCTGATCGTGATGATCGTGATCGGGATCCTGGCCGGCCTCGCCTACCTGCGGCTCCAGTCCCAGAAGGACAAGGCGACCCTGGCCGCCATGACTTCCGACCTCCGGGCCATCGCCGAGGAGCAGGAGGCCCACTATTTCCAGCACCGGGTCTATTCGAGCGACCTCGTCGCCCTCAACGCCCGGCCCTCCCCCGACGATGTCATCGTCATCGTCGAGGCCACCTCTGCCGGCTGGTCGGGCCGGATCTCCAATCCGCGGGTCAGCAAGCAGTGCTACATCGTGGTGGGCCAGGCCGCGCCGATCGGCTCCGCCACCCAGGACGGCGTCATCAGCTGTTCCTGACCGGGGTGTTCGGGGTCCCTTGGCCGATGTGATCCCGAACCCTCCCCGCCCGCCCGCCGCGCGCTATACTCCGGGACGAGGCCCCGCCGCGGGGCCATTCCCGGAGTCAGACCGATGCCTCGCCCCAGGCCCGTTGCCCGGCGAACCCTCGTCCACCTCGTGGCGGGGACGCTTCTCCTCTCGTGCGGGTCTCCCGAACCGACCGATCACAACCCCTCGCTGACCGCGGCTATCCTGACTCCTGTGTCAGGCACGACCTTCCAGGGCGGCGGGGCCGTGCAGTACAGCGGCAAGGCCACCGACGGCGACGGCAACGAGATCCCGGCGAGCGGGCTCAGCTGGTGGGCGCTCTTCCGGCACGGGACCCAGGTCGATACCGTCACCCTCGCGAGCGGGGCCGCCTCCGGCACCCTGAACGTCTCCGCCACCGCCAGCACCTCGGCCGACATCTCCTACCGGCTGGTGCTCGTCGCCTCCAGTGGCGGACTGGTGGATACCGCCACCCGCGACCTCGACCCCGAGACGGTCCAGCTCACCCTCGCCAGTGTGGTTCCCGGGCGGACCCTGACCCTCGACGGGGCCCAGCACGTCGCGCCGTACACGACCACGGCCGTCGTCGGGATGCAGCACGAACTCGGCGCGCCCAGCCCCCAGGTCTCGGCCGACTCGACCTACAGCTGGCAGAGCTGGTCCGATGGCGGCAACCAGACCCACACGGTCACGACGCCGTCGTCCAGCACGACCTATACCGCGACCTACACCGGCATCCAGTGGTCCCCGCCCACCGCCGTGCTCACCTCACCGACGGCGGGGACCACCTATCACGGCGGCTCGACCATCACCATCGCCGGCACCGCCACCGACATGCACGGCACCCCGCTCACCGGCGCCGCGCTCAGCTGGTGGGCCGTCTTCCACCACGACACCCACACCCACCCGTACCTGCCCGAGACCCAGGGCGGGATGGGCCAGGCGTTGATTCCCACCTCCGGCGAGGTCTCCGCCAACGTCTGGTACCGGTTCTTCTTCCGGGCGGTGGACAGCCATGGTCTCGCGGACACCGTCTTTGTCGACGTGCTGCCAGAGACTGTCCAGCTCACGGTCACGAGCGTGCCGGTTGGCCGCACCATCACGCTCGATGGCCAGCCGCACACCGCGCCCTACACGGTGACCGGAGTGGTGGGGATCACGCGCGCCATCGGCGCCCCGTCGCCGCAGTCGAGCCCCGACTCGGCCTATGCCTTCCAGTCCTGGTCGGATGCGGGGGCGAACCCACACACCATCAGCACCCCCGCGGTGAATACCACCTACACCGCGACCTTCACCGCCACCGGGCCGGCGAACCAGCCACCCACGGTGGCGATCAACCAGCCGGCGGCCAACGCCAACCTGACCGTGAACGTCGCGACGACGGTCACCGCGACCGCCTCCGATCCCGACGGCACCGTCTCCCAGGTCGAGTTCTTCGACGGGGCAACCAGTCTCGGTGTCGACAACACCTCGCCGTTCAGCGTGAACTGGACACCGACGGTGCTGGGCGCGCACTCGCTCACCGCGCGTGCCACGGACAACGGCGGGGCGTCGACCACGAGCGCTGCGCGGCCGGTGACGGTAGTGAGCGGTGGGGGTGGTGATACCCAGGCGCCGACGGTGACGCTGACCAGTCCGACAGACGGCGCCACCGGTCTGCTCAATGTGATCACCGCGACCGCGAACGCGACCGACAACGTGGGGGTGGTGGGAGTCACCTTCCAGCTGGATGGCGTCACCATCGGGGAGGCAACCACCGCGCCCTATTCCATGGACCTCCCGACACTCGCCGGCTACGCCAGCGGGCCGCACCAGGTCCGTGCACGGGCACGCGACGCTGCCGGAAACCTCTCCCCGTGGGCGGTCGCCCGGATTACCTCGGGGGGCTCCGTGGCTCAGCCCAATCGCTTCACCCGTACCGCCTGGATCCAGAACCTGGGCGGCACGGGGACCGCGATGGCGTTCGCGCCGGATGGACGGCTGTTCATCTGCGAGCAGGAAGGGAGTCTGCGCGTCGTGACCGCGGCCGGGCAGCTACTGACCACTCCGTTCCTCACGCTCAACGTGGACAGCCAGGGTGAGCGAGGGTTGCTGGGCGTCACGTTCGATCCGGACTTTGCCAACAACAACTACATCTACGTCTACTACACAGTCCCGGGCGCCACTCAGCACAACCGGGTGAGCCGCTTCACCGCCAACGGCAACGTTGTAGTCCCGAACAGCGAGCAGATCATTTTCGACCTCTTGCCAACCCTCGGCGCAACGAACCACAACGGTGGCGCTATCCACTTCGGCCCGGACGGGAAGCTGTACGTGGCCGTTGGCGAGAATGCCGATCCGTTCAAGTCGCCCAGCGCCACCAGCTTCCTCGGCAAGATCCTGCGGCTCAATTCAGACGGCTCCATCCCGGCCGACAACCCGTCGATCGGCACCGGGAACTTCAAGGCGATCTGGGCCCGGGGCTTCCGGAATCCGTTCACCTTCGGCTTCCAGCCCGTGACCAATCGGATGTTCATCAATGATGTCGGCGAAGCGACCTGGGAGGAGATCAACGAGGGTGTCGCGGGCGCCAACTATGGCTGGCCAAATGCGGAAGGGATCGACAACACCGGCACCTACACCAATCCGCTCTTCACCTACCGCCACAGCGGCACCGGGAGCACCAACCCGTCACTCGTGGTGGGGCAGGCCATCGTCGGCTCGGCGTTCTACCCCGCCTCCGGCGGCCTCTACCCCGCCGGCTACGCCGGGAACTACTTCTTCGCCGACTACGTGAGCCAGTGGATCAACCGGCTCGACCTGCCCACGGGTAATAGCGCCGTCTACGCCTTCGCGCGGCTGCCGAATTCCGTGACGGATCTGGCGGTGGGGCCCGATGGAAAGCTCTACGCGCTGGCGGTACAGCAGAACGGCAACTGGGGGGTGTTCCGCTTCGACTATCAATGACGCGGGCGCTGCCGCTCCTCGCCCCCGGCGGTGAGCCCGCCGGTGGAGATCGACGGACCCGACGTGCGGATCTCGTCGCCCGAGACCCCGAGCGCCGGCCCGTCGTGTGAGGCGCGCGCCTCCGTGCTCCGCGAGGCCCGGCCCGGCATCCGCCGCCCCCCCGGCCACCAGTTCCACTCCCCCGCGAGGTGCATGATTGCCGGGACCAGCACCATCCGGATGATCGTCGCGTCCAGCAGCACCGCCACCGCCAGCCCGAAGCCCAGGAACTGCATCGCCAGCACCCGCGCGAACGCGAAGACCCCGAACACCAGGATCATGATCAGCGCCGCCGAGGTGATCACCGACGCGGTGGCCGAGAGCCCCTCCTCGGTGGCCTTGTCGTTGTCGCCGGTACGGTCGAACGCCTCCTTCACCCGCGACAGCAGGAAGACCTCGTAGTCCATGCTGAGCCCGAACACCACCGCGAAGACCAGGACCGGCACCACCACGAAGATCGCCGAGGTGGGCCCCGTGAGCCCGAACACCGACCCGCCGAAGCCGTGCTGGAACACCAGCACGATGAGGCCGAAAGTGGCGCTCACCGAGAGGGTGTTCATGATCACCGCCTTGATCGGCACCAGCACCGAGCGGAACACCAGCGCGAGCATCACCCCGGTGCAGGCGAGGATCGAGAACACCAGCATCGGGAACCGCTTGAGGAGCACGTCCTGGAGGTCGAGCGACGCCGCGGTGTAGCCGCCCACCAGGATGCTGGCCTCCTTGAGCTGCTTCGGCGCGGCGGCCGCCAGGGCCCGCGCCTTCCGCGAGAGGTCCATGCCGGAGGTGAGCGAGGTGGTGTCCTGCAGGATCACGTCGAGGAGCGCCACCCGGTTGTCCCGGCTCAGGTAGCCGTCCAGGAACGCGCCGTACTGCTTGCGGGCGTCCTCGAGGTTGCTGTAGAGGATCGAGTACTGCAGGATCGAGTTCCCCGGCTCGAGATCCACGATGCTCCGCACCTGCGCCACCCGGGGATCGGCCCGCAGCGAGTCCGAGAGTGCCCGGAGGCCGCGCAGACTCGCCGCCGAGACCACCGTCTGGCCCTCCGGCACTTCCACCGCCACCCGCACCGGCAGGATCAGGTTGGACACCCCCATGTCCTCCAGCATCTGGACCCCCTGCCCCGCCTCGGTGGCCATCGGCCACCAGTTGCGCGAGGGGAGGCCGATGCGGATCCAGAACACCGGCAGCGTGAGCAGCGCCACCACCGTGCCGCCCACCGCCAGCGCCCGCTTGGGATTCCGCGAGAGGCTCCGGGCCCACTTCTCCCACGCCGTCGGCGCGTGATACCAGGTGAGCCGCCGCGCGAGCCAGCGGGGCCGGTCGATCTGGCGCCCGAGCACCGCGAGGAGGGCGGGGAGCAGCGTCGTCGAGAGGGCCACCGCGACACTCACCACCACCAGGCCGCCCAGCCCGACGCTCTGGGTCTCGACCAGCGGGGTGAAGAGGAGGGCGGTGAAACCCACCACGACCGTGAGACCCGAGGTGAGCACCGCCGCGCCGGCCGTGCTGATCGCCCGCGCCGCCGCCTGCTGCCGCCGGAGGCCCCGGTTGAGCTCCTCCCGGAACCGGGTCACGATGAGGAGCGAATAGTCGATCCCCACGCCCAGGCCCAGCATCGTGGTCATGTTGAGCACGAAGACCGACATCGGAGTGTAGGCCGAGAGGATCACCACGATCGCGAGGGTGATCCAGATCGCCATGAAGCCGACGATGAGCGGGAGGATCGCCGCCACCAGCGCGCCGAAGGCGAGGAGCAGGATCCCCGCCGTGAGCGGGAGGAGCCGGATCTCGCCCCGCCGGCTGTCGCTCGCCACCACCGAGCGCACGTCGAGATCGAGCGCCGAGCGGCCCGTCACCCGGATGGTGGTGGTGCTGCTGTCGGTCCCGGTCACCCGCATCGACTGGTGGACCGCGTCCCGGATCGGCGCCACGAACGAGGACACATCGGCCCCGTTCGGGTTGACCGCGACCACCACGAGGGTGGTGTGGCCGTCCTTGCTGAGGAACGTCGAGTCGCCGGTGGAGGCGAAGGTCGCGACCGTGCTGGCCCAGGGGAATCCCGCGAGCCGCCGGGCCAGGGTATCGACCACCGGGCTCGAGTCGGCCCGGCCGGCGGCGGTACGGATGGCGACGATGAAGAAATCGTTGAGCGACCGGGTGAACCGGTCGCGCAGGAGCTGCTCTGCGCGGCTCGCCTCGGTGGGCTCGCGGCTCCCGCCGCGGACGTTGAGCGCTTCCTCGACTTGCGGGGCCTTCTCCGCGGCGAAATACCCGATCGCGGCCCAGAACAGAATGATGACCCAGCGCCAGCGAATCAGGGCACGCGCGAGAATGGATGCCACGGGGTGGGACGTCTCCGGAAAGGGCGCCTGGGATCAGGCGGAAAGTCTAGGTGGCCGCTCTCCCTGCCGCCAGCCGTATATTTGAGCGCATCATGGTTCGGCGCCTGCTCGCGGTCATCCTGGCGACCCTGGTCACCCTGGTCGTCGTCGCCCGGCTGGGGAATCTACGCCCCGGCCCTCGGCCGGCGCGTCCCCCGCGGCTCGCCGATCCCCCCGACCTGACCCTCGCCCCCGCACGCGGTGAGCGCCAGAGCCGGGCCGGCACCGAGCTTCCCGCCGACCTCGCCACCCCGCTCGACTCGGTCACCCGGCTCACCGTCCGCCTCCGCCTCTCCAGCGAATCGGACCGCCACTACCTGGATTCGCTGGTGAGCGCCTCGGACAGCATCGTGCGCCGGTGGACCGTCGGGCCGCGCACCATCGCCTACACCATCGTCCCCGGGGGCGCACCCGGCTTTCTCCCCGAAATGGTGCATGAGGCCCGCTGGGCCCTCGACACCTGGAGCCCCGCCTCCGTCGGGCTCAATCTCGCGGAGGTGAGTGATACGAGTGCGGCCGCCCTGGTGGTTCGCTGGGTCGACACCCTCTCCGGCGATCGGGCCGGCTTCACCGACATCACCTGGGACCGTGCCGGCCGCATCCGCCACGCGGAGGTCTACCTCGGCACCCGGGCCCCCAACTCGGGCCGTCCCCTCCTCGCCGACGCCCGCCGGGCCGTCGCACTCCACGAGATCGGCCATGCCTTCGGCCTGCCCCACTCCCCCGACCGCGACGACGTGATGTTCCCGGTGGCGACGGTCGATCGGCCCAGCGACCGGGACCGGTTCTCGCTCCGGCTCCTCTACGAGCTGCCGACGGGCTGGGTGGGGACCGGTGCTCAGCAGCTCGGGGCCCGTCGTTGATCAGGTCGGCCGCCTCGGCGGTGGTAGTACTGTTTGCTGCTACCACCACGCTTCGGGCCCAGTCCTTCGCCAAAGCCGACTCCATCGTCGAGTCCGGCATCCGCCGCGGCATCTACCCCGGCGCCGTCCTCGTCATCGGGAACCGTGACCGGGTGCTCCATGCCCGTGGCTTCGGCCGGCTCCAGTGGAACGCCGGGCCCCGTCCCTCTCCCGACTCGACCTGGTGGGATCTCGCCTCGCTCACCAAGGTCGTCGGTACCACCGGCGCCGTCATGCGCCTCGTGGAATCGGGCAGGGTGGAACTCGACGCCCCCGTCGCGCGCTACCTCCCGCGTTTCCGGGGGAACGGGAAGGAAGCGGTGACCGTCCGGATGCTCCTCAATCACACGAGCGGGCTCCGGAGCTATCTCCCCTTCTTCCAGCTTGCCCGCACGCGCGACAGCGCCATCGCGCTCCTCTACGCCGAGCCGCTCCGCCGCCGCCCCGGGTCGGTGGCGGAGTACAGCGACCTCAATTTTCTCCTGCTCGGCCTCCTGGTGGAGCAGGTCACCGGGGACCCGCTCGAGCAGTATGTCACCCGTGCGGTGCTGCAACCGGCGCGACTCACCCACACCCTCTACCGCCTGCCGGACTCGCTCCGCTCCCGCACCGCCCCCACCGGGCGCTATCGCGGTCACCCGGTCTGCTGCGAGGTGAATGACCAGAATGCGGTGCGGATGGGCGGCGTTGCCGGGCACGCCGGGCTCTTCAGTACCGGCAGTGACCTGGCCCGCTTCGCGCGGCTGTGGCTCAACCGCGGGGCGATCGACGGGGAGCGGGTCTTCAGCGAGGCGGTGGTCGACACCTTCCTCTCCCCGGGTCAGGGGAAGGGCGACCGCCTCCTGGGCTGGGAGCGTCCCGACCCCGCGAACCGCGACGACTCCGCCTACGGCCACCAGCTGAGTGCCGCGGCCTACGGGCACACCGGCTGGACCGGGACCCTGCTCTGGATCGACCCGACGCGGGACATCTTCCTCGTCCTCCTCACCAATCGGAGCTACGATCCCCGGGTCGGCCGCTCGATCCGCGCGCTCCGGAGCGTCCGCAACGACCTCGCCGATCAGGTGGTCCGGATCATGGCCGCCGGGCCGATTGCCGACCCCTGAACTCGTCTTGGGGCGTCCCCCTCGCTAACGTTCGGGGGGAGGGTATCCATGGCACAGACGGAAGAGTCGATTCGCAAGGCGCTTCGGGGCGTGAAGGATCCGGAGCTCAACCTGAACATCATCGATATCGGGCTGGTCTACGAGGTCGAGGTCGAGGAGGGTGGCGCGGTGCACGTCCGCATGACCCTCACCTCGCCAGGCTGTCCGGCCGGCGCGGAGATCGTGGGCGACGTGAAGCGCACCATCGAGGAGCTCGAGGGTGTCACGTCGGTGGATGTCGAGATCGTGTGGGAGCCGTTCTGGACACCGGAGCGGATGGACCCGCGGGTCCGCGCCTTCCTCGGGGGCTGAGCCCCCCGCCGCTCACCCCGCGAGGGCCGTCATGAGGTCGGCGCCGAGGACCTCGCGTTGCCAGCGGCGCATATCGGGCACCTCGCTCAACCCCGCCGCGCTCTTCGGTTCGAGCCGCGCCACCGATTCCAGCAATGCATTCGGACAGAGCACGCCCGGCGCGAGGCTGATCCGCTCGGCCACGGCATTCCTCGCCTGCTTGAGTCGCTCGAGCCGCGCCTCGTAGGCGAGATCGGGAGCAGGGCGCTTGCCGCGCTCGAAGACCGGGAGGCTGCTCGCCGGAGCTCGGACCCCCCGACCCACCGCTTCGAGCAGGTCGGTGCCCCGGCGCCGCAGCTGCTCCGGCGAGAGGACCTTGAGCTCGCGGAGCGCGGCGGCGTCGGCCGGCATGGCCTTCGCGATGCCCAGCATCGCCTCGTTCTGCAGCACGCGGAACGGCGCCCGATCGAGCTGGCTCGCGACCTGTTCCCGCCAGGCGAACAGCTCCCGCAGCACCGCCAGCTGATGTCCCCGGAGGGTACGCGCCCCCTTGAGCCGGAGATATGCCTCCTCCGGCGGGCCGGCGGGGGTCCACCGGACGTGCTTGAGCAGCTCGAACTCCTCCTCGGCCCAGCTCCACCGGCCCATCGTCTCGAGCTGCTCCTTGAGGAGATCCCGCAGCCGGGGGAGGTAGCGGGTATCGTCGGCGGCGTAGGCCAGCATCTCCGGCGTGAGCGGTCGCACCGACCAGTCGGCCCGCTGGTATTTCTTGTCGAGGGTGACGCCGAGGTACTTCTCGAGGAGCGCGGCGAGTCCGATGCCGGGTTCGTTGAGGAGCTGGGCCGCGATCCGGGTGTCGAACAGCCGGCTCGCGTGGAAGTGGTAGTCGCGGTCCAGGATCCGGAGGTCGTAGTCCGCGTCGTGGAAGACGATCTCGACCCCGGGATGGTCGAGCAGCCGGCCCAGCGCCGAGAGATCCTGGACGGTGACGGGATCCACCACCGCGGTCTGGTCCCGCGACGAGAGCTGGATCAGGTAGACCCGGTCCCGGTATCGATGAAAGCTCGCGGCCTCGGTGTCGACCGCGAGCAGGGGGACCTCGGCCAGCGACGCCACGAAGGCATCGAAGTCGGCCTGGCGCTCGAGATACCGGTCAGTCACGCGGGTGTACGCCCTCGAGTTCGTGGTCGGTCGCTGGCGTCATGACACTCCTGGGGGAAGGCTGCGCTCCAATCTACTCTGGTGAGGCGCGTACGGACCCATCGTCCCTGCCACTCCTCGCGAAGCTCCCCGCCCCCGTCCTCCGGCGGCCCCTCGGCCGTTTCCCCTCGCCGGTCGAGCGGCAGCCGGCGCTCGCGCACGCCCTGGGCCTCAGGGATCTCGTCGTCAAGCGCGACGATCTGAATGGCGAGGCGCTTGGCGGGAACAAGCTCCGCGCCCTGGAGTTCCTGCTCCCGCGGTCGCCCCGCGCGATCGTGACCATGGGGGGCTACGGCTCGACCTGGGCCGCGACCCTCGCGTGGGCCGGGCGCGCAGCGGGACAGGCGGTGCACCTCGCCCTCTTCCCCCAGCCCTGGACACCGGCGGTGGCGGGCTCGCTCGCGATGAGCCTCGAGCACGGCACGGTGCACCTGGCCCGTACCCGGGTCCACCTTCCCCTCGCCATCGCCCGGGCATGGCGCGCCGCGGCACGGAGCGGCGGGGCGGGCTGGATCGCGGCCGGGGGCGCCACGCCGTGGGGCGTCCTCGGGAGCGTGAATGCCGCACTGGAGTTTGCCCGTCAGGTCGAAGCGGGCGAGGTGGCCTGTCCGGCGGCGGTGGTGGTGCCGTTCGGCTCGGGGGGGACCGCGGCGGGGCTCCTCCTCGGCTTCTGGCTCGCGCGACTCGATCTCACCGTCGCCGCGGTGCGGGTGACCGACGCCTGGTTCGCGAACCGCCTCACCCTCACGGGCCTGGTGCGCCGGACTCGCCACCTCCTCGGGCGGCTCGGTCTTCCGGTGCCGGAGGGTGCGGCCCGTCTCGTCATCGTGAAGGACCAGCTTGGCGGGGGCTACGGGCAGCCGACGCCTGGCAGCGCGGCGGCGCGCGCCCGGGCCGGCACCGCGGGGCTCGCGCTGGAGGAGACCTACGGCGCCAAGGCCTTCGCGGCGCTCCTGGCCCTCGCCACTTCCTTTCCGCGTCTCTGCTTCTGGCATACTTTTGACGCCCGGCTCGCCGCGCCGCCGCCGGTCCACCATCCCCTCCTGAGCCAAGCCCGTCTCCACGCGGAGTCGTTGTGGCCTCACCCGAAATCGACCTGACGGTCTATCCCGACGAGTGTGATGCGTACGGCCACCTGAATCAGGCGTCGTTCGTCGCCCTCTTCGAACGGGCCCGGTGGGAGGTCCTGGCCCGCGGCCCCGGGATGGATTTCTTCACCCGCCTCGGCCTCTGGCCGGTGGTGCGGAAATCGACGGTCGAGTATCACGCCCCCGCCTTCCCCGGCGACGTGCTCCGCTTCTCCCAGCTCCTCGTCCACCTGGGCCGGACCAGCTTCACGCTCCGCCAGATGGCCCGCCGCCAGCGGGACGACGCCCTGCTCGCCACTGCGGAACTCGTCTTCGTCTGCATCAACCGCCAGGGCGCGCCCGTCCCGGTGCCCGAGGCACTGCCCCAGGTCCTCGCCGAGCGTCCCCTCCCCGGGAACCTGCGCCGGGTGGCGGTCAACGGCGTCAATCTCGCCGTCGACGTGCGGGGTCAGGGGTCGGCCATCCTCTTCATCCACGGGTTCCCGCTCGATCACTCCACCTGGGAGCACCAGGTGGCGAACCTCGAGGGGTGGATGCGGATCGCGCCGGACCTGCGGGGGATGGGACAGTCGGATGCCCCGGATCTCGGCTACTCGATGTCCACCTATGCCCAGGACCTGCTCGCGCTGCTCACCGCGCTCGGAGTCGACCGGACCGTGGTGTGCGGGCACTCCATGGGCGGCTACGTGGCCTTCGAGATGCTGCGGCTCGCCCCGGAGCGGGTGCGGGCGCTCGTCCTGGTGGGAAGTCGCGCCGAGGCGGACACCCCTGAGGGGAGGAAGGCGCGGGATGCCTCGGCCGCGCAGGCGCGCGACGGGGGCGCCGAGGCGATCGCCCGCAGCATGCTCCCACGAATGATGTCGGCGCCGAACCGGGAGGCGAAGCCGGACCTCACCGACCGGGTCTTCCGGATCATGGCGTCGACGCCGGTGGCCGGAATGCTCGGCGCGATTGGCGCGATGAAGGACCGGCCCGACAGCTTCCCGCTGCTCCGGTCCCTCGGGGTCCTGCCACTGCTGGTCCTGGTGGGGGATGAAGACGAGATGATTCCGCCCGAGCGATCCCACGCGATGATCGAGGCGGCGCCACACGGCAGCCTGTCGGTCGTCTCGGGCGCCGGACACCTGCCGGCCATGGAGCGCCCCGAGATCACGACGACCCTGGTCTCACGCTTCCTCGCGACGTTGCCGCGGCTCGGATGACTGCAACCTTTTGGGCCCGGGGCGCGTCTAGTAGGGTGACGGTGGATGTAACCGAAAGGTTAGCTGCCGTTGCACTGCGAAGTATCCTTCCCTCCACGCCCCGGGGCCGCGGCCAGGCAGTACGGCTCCCGGGGCGTCTCGCATTCAGGCCTATCGGTCGTTAGGTCCCGCCTATCGACGCCAAATGAAACGACCCCCGAGGCATTGCCTCGAGGGTCGTGCCCGGCGCCGCCGCGCCGCCTACTTCTTCGGCCGGCCCGGGGGCGTGTCGCTGCCGAAGACGTCCTTGTTCTTCGCGATGTACGCCCGCTGATCGGCGGGGACGTCCTCTTCGGGGAAGATGGCGTTCACCGGGCACTCCGGCTCACAGGCGCCGCAGTCGATGCACTCGTCCGGATGGATATAGAGCTGGTCCTCGCCCTCGTAGATGCAGTCGACGGGACACACATCCACACAGGCGCGGTCCTTCACGCCGATGCAGGCTTCCACGATCACGTAGGCCATGACTGGCGAACTCCCTCTGGCAGTGGCGCGAGCAGGTGTGCCCGCAAACAGGGCCAAGTATTACGGAGTGCTCCGGCCCGGCGCAAGGGGCTGATTATCTTTGGCGCCATGCGAGCGACAAGGGCGCGTTTCCTCTCGCCCGTACGTTTCTTCATCCTCCTGTTCACGGTTGCTGTGCCCACCGGCCCGCTCCCGGCGCAGTCGAGCTGCGAGGGGCCGCTGGCGCTCGTCCTCTCCGGCGGGGGCGCCAAGGGACTCGCGCATCTCGGCGTCCTGGCGGTCCTCGACAGCATCGGCATCCGGCCCGATCTCGTGGTGGGCGCCAGCATGGGGTCGGTCGTCGGGGCGATGTACGCCAGCGGCTACTCGCCGGCGCAGATCGCCGAGCAGGCGTCCGAACTCCGGCTTGCGGATCTCTTCTCGCGCCGCATGAGCACGCCGCAGGCCCTGGGACAGCGTCGCCCCCTGGTGGTCTGGGAGCCGGGTGCCGGCGGCGTCCGCACCGCCGAATCGGGCGCGCGGGAGGCGGGCGTGAACGCCGCGCTCGACCGGGTCCTCCTCCGCGGGAATCTCCAGGCCCGGGGCGACTTCGATTCGCTCGACATCCCCTTCCGCGCGGTCGCGACCGACATCCGCACGCGGGCGGTCGTGGTCCTGTCGGCCGGCGACCTGGCCCAGGCGGTCCGCGCGTCCATGGCCATCCCGCTGGTGTTCGACCCCGAGCGGATCGGGGGGCGCGACCTGGTGGACGGTGGCCTCGCCGCGAACGTGCCGGTCGCCACCGCCCGCCGCGCCGGCGCGACCCGCGTGATCGTGTCCGACGTGAGCTGGCGCCCACCCGACACGGTCCGGGTGACCAACCCGCTGGCGATCGCGGACCTGTTGGTGGCCTATCTCTTCACCCAGCCGCTCGATTCCCTGGGACCGGACGACCGGCTGATTCGTCCCGCCATCGATTCCTTCGCCGCGCTCGACTTCGCGCCTGCGCGGATGGCGGAGATCATCAAGCGCGGGCACGACGCGGCCCGCGCCGCCTTCGCGGCCCATCCCCCAGCCTGCGCCGACACGGGCCGCCGCCCGCTGCCCGCGCGCCGCGGCGAGTACCGGCTGAGCAGTGTTCGCGTCGAGGGAGTGCGCCCGGCCGAGGAACTGCTCATCAAGCGGCAGCTGGGCCTGATGGGGACCGGCATCGATGCGAGCCTGCTCCGCGAGCGCCTGCGGACGATGGGCGACAACGCCGACTACCGTGCGATCTGGCTCCGCCCGTCAGGACCGCCCGACTCGCTCCGGCTCTCGCTCCTCGTCCGCCACGCCCCGACCCGGCTCGCCGCCGCGGGTCTGGCCTACGACAACGATCTCGGCGGACAGATGTGGCTCGGGGCGGTGGACCGCGGCACCGTCTTCTCCGGGCTCGAGAGCTCGATCATGCTGTCGCTCGCGGAGGTCCGGCAGGAGGTCGCGATCGGCTTCCGGCGGGAAGTGCTCGGCCCGTTCATCCGGCGCCCGTTCGTCAGCGGATACATCGCCCGTGAATCGATCCGGCGCTTCACGCCCAATGGGGATCTCATCGAACCGGAGCGGACCCGCGAGGCGAAGGGGATGATCGGGCTCGAGCGCCGGTTCGGTTCCGAATGGCGGGTGGCGGCGGGTGGCCTCGCCCACGCGTGGGATGCCCCCGGTTCACGGCGGACCAACGGGCTCGGCGGGTTCCTCTCGCTGTCGAGCGGTCCCCGCTACCGGCCGAGCGGTGTCTGGGCGGAGGGGGCGCTGACCCAGGCCTACAGCCGGGTCGAGGCGGAGGTGCGTGAGGAGCTGCCCGTGGCCGGGTTCCGCCTCACGCCCGCGCTCCGCTTCGGCTACGGCCGGCACCTCCCGCTCGTGTCCACCTTCCTGCTGGGGGGGAGCGACGGGTTTCCGGGACTCAACATCGGGGAATTCCGCGGGGATCGGGAGCTCTACGCCAGCGTCACCGTGGCGCACACCCTGCTCGGCCCGGTCGAGGCGCGATTCACCGCGGCCAGCGGTCAGGCGGCCTATGGCGGGCCCACCCTGCCCCAGGGACGCTGGCAGGCGGGTGGCCGGGTCGGCCTGGCCGCCGAAACCCCCATCGGGCCGATCCGCGTGGAGTATGGCGTCGCGCGGCGGGAGCGGAACGGGTTCTTCGTCCGCCTGGGCGACTGGTTCTGAAAAACCAACGGGGCGGCCGGTGGCCGCCCCGTTCGTCAGTTCTTGATACTGAGCAGGTTCTTCTTGAAGCCCTCACCCGGGCCTGGCTTCGGGCCGATCCAGCACCGCAGCAGTGCCCCCGCGAAATCCCGTCCGCCGACCGTCCCCTTCTCCTGGCCCGCCACCACGACCGTCGTGCCGTTCCCCGGGACATAGGTGAAGGTCATCTCTTCTCCGTCCTTGATGTCGGCCATCAGGCCGCACAGGTCGGCAAACTCCTTCTTCACGTCGTCGCCGGCGTTCGGGGTGTTGTCCTTCAGGCCGTCATTCCAGGCATCGCAGATCTTGTCCTTGTCGACGTTCCGGACGAAATGCATCACCATCCGGCGCGGCTCATCCTCGGCCAGGATCGCGTCCGCGCTCTGGGACTTGGTCGCGACGTAGAGCGCGGCCACGTACACTTTGAAGATCGCCTTCTTGCGGAGGGCGGCCCCGTTCAGCACGAGGGTCTTCCCCGCAACCTCGATATTCTCGGGCAGCACGACACCGCTGATCGTCCGACTGGTGTCCACCGGCTGGTGGACCGGCGCCGCGGCAAGCAGAAGCGAGAGTGCGAGCAGCATGGAGCGACCTCAGGAAAAGGGTGGATCGTGGAGCGCCAACTTGTCGAATCGCGTGGCGGTTCGCAACCTCATGTCCCGGGAGGTGGCGCGGTCAGGAGAACCCCGCCCGGCACCAGCGTAACCTTCCCGCCGCGAGGTACCTGCACGAAGAGGTCCCGCCCGGTTTCGGTGAGAGCGGGGTACTGCCGGCCCACCCCGCGCATCATCGGGGCGAGCAGCGATTCCGGAACCGGAACTCCCTGCACGGTCGCGTTGTCGAGGTGAAAACGCACCGCCTGCGGTCCCGCCGGCAGCAGGGTGACCCGGGCTTCCAGCCGCGTGGATGAAGGAAGAATCATCACGAGCTGTGCGAGGGCCCGGTGTGCTTCTCCTGACAGGTCTCCCACCGAGCCGCCGATGTGGATCGCGCCGCTGTCCACCCTGACACGGAAGCCAAAGTCGGGCGGCAGCTGCGGAATTCCGAGGCGCGCCATGAGGTAGGCGGTGAAGTCGCCACCGTCGATCCGGGCGCTGGGGGCCTGTCTGTCCACGAAGACGGAGTCCACGATCGCGGACGCCCGGGTGACACCCTCCTGCGCGATCGGCCGCCAGGTCGTGTCCTGCTGCCCCGCGAGCGGGGTCGCCAGCCCCAGGAACAGGGCCATCCCGGTGGCGCAGATCACGGAATTGAGCATGTTTCCCTCGTACCCCCTGCATGAACCGGCCACGGCCTTCCGGACCCATCGCCCATCGAGGGCAGGAGGATGCATGGAGTGGACCATCGTCGGCACCAATGTGGTCTATGCCGTGGTCGGCGTGGTGTTGATGTGGATCACCTACCGCGTCATCGACCGGCTGACGCCGGAGGTCAACTTCGCCGAGGAGCTCCGTAAGGGCAACGTCGCGGTCGCGATCTTCGTGGCGGCGCTGTTCCTGTCGATCGCGCTCATCATTGCCGGGGCGCTCAACTGAGCGGGACTCCGTTCTACCGGCTCGCGCTGGTCGTCACGGCCCTCTTCGTCGCGCGGCCGGCGGTGGCCCAGCGGCACCTTGATCGCTACGACGATCTGTTCCGCAAGTACAGCAAGCGCTTCTTCGGTGTCGGCTACGACTGGCGCCTGTTCAAGGCGCAGGGGCTCGCCGAGAGCAACCTCGATCCCGCCGCCACGAGCTTCGCCGGGGCGCGCGGCATCATGCAGCTCATGCCATCGACCTTCCTCGCGATCCAGTCCCGGAATCCCCGGTTTCTCTCCATCGACGACAACGAGTGGAATATCGCGGCCGGCGTCTACCATGACCGCCAGCTCTGGCGCCTCTGGCGCGAGGACTCGGTCGCCACCGATGACCACCACTGGTTCATGTTCGCAAGCTACAACGCCGGCCGGATGCCCATCCTTCGGGCGATGGGGGTGGCGCGGGCCCAGGCTCTCGACCCGCGGCGATGGTCCAGCATCGAACAGGTGGCCCCGGCCGTTCGGCGGTGGCGGCACCAGGAGACCCTGAGCTACGTGCGGAAAATCGCCGCCAACTTCGACCGGCTCGATTCCAGGGGACGGGTCGTTCGCGTTCCCCTGCCCTGACGGAGCAGTCTCGCGCGTCGGCAAGCTCCCGCGGTGAAAATGGGCTGGAAACCGATCTCCGCGATATATCGTACGTCATTGCGCACGATATATCGGAGGAGGTGCGCATGGGTAAGCACAAGGATGACTGGGGTTTAGGAGAGTTCTTCGAGGGGGTGTTCGACTTCTCGGAATGGGGCAGGCCCCACCGCCATCGCTGGCAGGGACGGCGGCGGGCTCAGATGTTCGAGGCCGGCGAGATCCGGTTGGTGATTCTCAGGCTCCTCCGGGAACGGCCCCGCCACGGATACGACATCATCAAGGCGCTCGAAGAACGGATGGCCGGCTGCTACACCCCTTCGGCCGGGACGGTCTACCCCACCCTGCAGCTGCTCGAGGACCAGGGGCTCGTGCGGGCGGAGGAGGAGGAGGGGAAGCGGGTGTACCACATCACCCCCGCCGGAGAGGCCCTGCTGGAGGAGCGGCGCAGCGAGGTCGACGAAATCATCGATCGGGTGCGGGAAACGGTCCGTGATTTCGCAGGCGGAGCGATGGGAGACCTCAATCGGGCCTTCGGTCATCTCGCCGCGCTCACGTTCAAGGAAGCGTTCCGCCGTGGCTCCGGTGATCCGGCGGTGCGGCGGGTTGCCGATCTCCTCCGCCGCGCGGCGGAGGAGATCGAACGGGAATGGCGGGGCCCCTCGGCGCCGGCCCCCGACGGAGGTGCCTCGTGAGCGGGCTCGTCGCGATCGTCGCGATCATCCTGATGATCCACTTCGCCCGGCAGAACGCGCCGCGACGACGCTGGCAGGGACTGATGCGGGAGAGCGGGTTCTCACCGGAGGACCGGGAAGACCTCGAGCGGCGCCTGGCCGCGGTCGAGCAGCTCGAAGGGCGCGTTCTCGAGCTGGAGAACCGGCTCGATTTCGCCGAGCGCCTTCTCACCAGCCGCTCGCAGAGCGATATCTCGGCCGAAACCCACTGACGCGTACCGGATGAGAGAACGGGAGGGCGGCCGCCGGCCGCCCTCCCGTTCTCATGCCCTCCGGAGGGGGCGTCGAATCAGATGAGCCCTGGCAGCGGCACCGCGTAGTGTGCGCTTCGCGGCTCCGGTTCGCCGTATCGGCCTTCGCTCGCGTGCTGGCGGTTCCACTCCTCGCGCAGGCAGAACGGATCCAGCCCGTGGGGCCGATCCACCGCGAGGACCCCGTCGAGATGATCGATCTCGTGCTGAATCAACTCGGCCCGGTCTCGCTCGAGCTCGGTGGTGTGCCACTCGCCCTTGATATCCTGGTACCGGACCGCCACCCGGTACGCCCGTGAGACGCGCACCAGGAGGGCGGGGAAGCTGAAGCAATCGTCCCAGACGGTGAAATCCTCGTTCCCGACGTCGATGATCTCGGGATTGATGAGGGGCCACGGCTTGTCCATCTCCACGTAGACGATGCGCACCGGCGCGCCGATCTGGGGCGCGGCAATGGCCCGTCCGTAGCCAAAGCGCGACTGGAAGTCACGCAGCGTCTCCCTGAGATCGTCGAGGATCACCCGAACCGCAGTGGAACCCGGCTTGGCGATCGGTTCGCAGCGCGCCCGGAGGATCGGGTCGCCGAGCATGCGAATACGGTGAATGGTCATCCCTGCCAGCCTCGCAACAGTGAGGGTCGTTTGGTCGCAGCCAATCTTGTGAACGGGGACAGCCACCACAATAGTCCACAACGTGACAGCCCTGTGGAAGTTGTCGCAAATACTCCGCTCTCTCTGCGAAGGTCAGTTGTGCAAGCTATTGCACTACAACGGATTACATATTTGCACCAATGATCTGGTATTTAGTTGACAAAGCCGACATACGCCCTTAGCATTGCCCTCCCATGGGCGTCTCGATTTCCGACCTCGCCGAGCATCCCCTTCCCCCGGCCTACAAGGGCCCCAGGGGCGCCATTCTCGTGGCGTTGAAGCGGGCGGGCTCCCTCACGGCCAGGGAGCTGAGTGAGCAGCTCGGCCTGTCCTCGAACGCCATCCGGCATCATCTCCGCGAGCTCGAGTCCGAGGCCGTGATCGCCTATCGGCGGGAGCAGCGCGGCGTCGGCGCGCCGACCTATGCCTGGCACCTCAATCCGGCGGGCGAGGCCCTCTTTCCGCAGCGCTACAAGGAGCTGCTGACCGAGGTCCTCGAACGCGTGGCGGAGCAGGCGGGACGGCAGGCGGTGGTCGTGGCCTTCCAGAACCGGTTCGCCGATCTCTCCCGCCGGCTCCAGGCCGAGCTGGCCGACGCGCCCCCTGCCCGCCGCATGGACGTCGTCATGCGGGCGTTGCTCGAGGGTGGCTACATGGCGGAGTGGCGGAAGGAGCAGGGCGGGCTCCGTCTGGCGGAGCACAACTGCGCCATCCGGGCCCTGGCCGAGCGGTTCCCGGAGATCTGCGAGGCGGAAGCGAAGTTCCTGTCGGAAGTGCTGGCGGCCGCGGTCGAGCGGGAGTCCCACATGCTCGAGGGCTGCGCCGCCTGCGAATACAGCGTGAAGTTCCCCGCCGAGCGGGAGGCGCTCACGCCCCTCAACCCGGGCCCGCGGGCCCGCGCGGAGCACGCATGAGTTCGTCGGTCGAATCACTGGTCAACCGGGAGTACAAGTACGGCTTCGTGACGGACATCGAGGCCGATACCCTCCCGCCCGGCCTCAACGAGGATGTGGTCCGCCTGATCTCGGCCAAGAAGGGGGAGCCGCCCTTCATGCTCGAGTGGCGGCTGCAGGCATACCGCCGCTGGCTGGAGATGAAGGAGCCCCATCACTGGGCCAACCTCAGCTATCCGCCCATCGACTACCAGGACATCATCTACTACTCGGCCCCCCGGTCGAAGAAGCCGCTGGGGAGCCTGGAGGAGGTGGACCCGGAGCTGCTGCGGACCTACGAGAAGCTCGGCATTTCGCTTACCGAGCAGAAGATGCTGGCCGGTGTGGCGGTGGACGCGATCTTCGACAGCGTCTCGGTGGCGACGACCTTCAAGGAGACGCTGGCCAAGTCGGGCGTGATCTTCTGCTCGATGTCCGAAGCCATCCGGGAGCACCCCGACCTGGTGGAGAAGTACCTCGGGTCGGTGGTGCCGTACAACGACAACTTCTTCGCGGCCCTGAACTCCGCGGTGTTCAGCGACGGCTCCTTCGTCTACGTGCCGAAGGGGGTGCGCTGCCCGATGGAGCTTTCGACCTACTTCCGCATCAACTCCGCCGACACCGGGCAATTCGAGCGGACCCTCATCGTGGCCGATGAGGGCGCCTACGTGAGCTATCTGGAAGGCTGCACCGCCCCCAAGCGGGACACCAACCAGCTCCACGCCGCGGTGGTGGAGCTGGTGGCGCTCAAGGATGCGACCATCAAGTACTCGACGGTGCAGAACTGGTATGCCGGCGACGCGGAGGGGAAGGGCGGGATCTACAACTTCGTGACCAAGCGCGGGAAGTGCGCCGGGTCCGGAAGCAAGATCTCCTGGACCCAGGTGGAAACCGGCTCGGCCATCACCTGGAAGTACCCCAGCGTGATCCTCCAGGGCGACAACGCGGTGGGCGAGTTCTACTCGGTGGCGGTGGTCAACGGGCGGCAGCAGGCCGACACCGGCACCAAGATGATCCATGTCGGCCGGAACACCCGGAGCACCATTGTTTCCAAGGGGATTTCGGCCGGTCGCGGCAACAACAGCTACCGCGGGCAGGTGAAGGTGCTGCCCAGGGCGGAGGGCGCCCGCAACTACACCCAGTGCGACTCGATGCTGATCGGGAACCGCTGCGGGGCGCACACCTTCCCCTACATCGATGTCCAGAATCCCACCGCGGCGGTGGAGCACGAAGCCTCCACCTCCAAGATCGGTGAGGACCAGATCTTCTACCTCAAGCAGCGCGGGCTCAACACCGAGAACGCCATCAGCATGATCGTGAACGGCTTCTGCAAGGAAGTCTTCAAGGAACTGCCGATGGAGTTCGCGGTCGAGGCCCAGAAGCTCCTCGGGATCAGTCTCGAGGGCAGCGTCGGCTGACGGGCGTTCCCCAACCACCAGTGGAGAAGCACGCAGTGCTCGAGATCAAGAACCTGCACGCCAGGGCCGGTGACAAGCAGATCCTCAATGGCATCAACCTCACGGTCAACGCCGGCGAGGTCCACGCGGTGATGGGCCCCAACGGCTCGGGGAAGAGCACCCTGGCCCAGGTCCTCGCGGGCCACCCGGCCTACGAGGTGACCGAGGGGTCGATCACCTACCTCGGCCAGGACCTGCTGGACCTGGAACCGGAGGCGCGGGCCCAGGCCGGGGTGTTCCTGGCCTTTCAGTATCCGGTCGAGATCCCGGGCGTCTCCAACGCCTACTTCCTGCGCGCGGCGCTCAACGAGATCCGCAAGGCGCGCGGCGAGGAGGAGATCGATCCCATCGACTTCATGGACCTGATCGAGAAGAAGCTCGAGCTGGTGGAATGGGGGCCGGAGATCACTTCGCGCGCGGTGAACGCCGGGTTCTCCGGCGGCGAGAAGAAGCGGAACGAGATTCTCCAGATGGCCGTGCTCGAGCCGAAGCTCGCCATCCTGGACGAGACCGACTCGGGCCTCGACATCGACGCGCTGCGGATCGTGGCCAACGGCGTGAACCAGCTGAAGCGGCCCGACAATGCCACCATCGTGGTGACCCACTACCAGCGGCTGCTCAACTACATCGTGCCGGACTTCGTGCACGTGCTGGCGGGGGGGCGGATCGTCAAGTCGGGCGGCAAGGAGCTGGCGCTCGAGCTCGAGGCCAGGGGCTATGAGTGGCTCACCGAGCCGGCGGTGACGGCGTGACCACCGCGTACCTGCAGGACTTCGAGCAGTCGCTGGCGGTGGCCCCCCGGACCGACTGGCTCGAGGCCCTTCGGCGGAAGGGGCGGGAGGAGTTCGCCCGGACCGGGCTGCCGACCAATCGCGACGAGGACTGGCGCTTCAACACCCTGGCCCCCCTCGCGGGGGCGGAGTTCCGCCTGGCGCCTGCCGACGGGGCGGTGCGCGCGGAGGACCTGCGCCCCTACCTCTTCACGATCCCCGGGGCGAGTGTCCTGGTCTTCGTGAACGGGCGGTATGCCCCGGGGCTCTCAACTGTGGCCCACGGGACGACGGGGGTCACCGTCGGCAACCTGGCGACCGCCCTGGTCACCCATGGCGACCTGATTCGCCGCCACCTCGCCCAGTATGACCTGCCGGCGAAGGGGGGCTTCTCGGCGCTCAACACCGCCTTCATTCACGATGGGCTGTTCGTCCACGTGGCCGCGGGAGCCGATGCCGGTGCGCCGGTCCACGCCGTGTTCGTCACGAGCGGCCGGGGCGCCGGCGCCGCGACTCATCTCCGCAACCTCGTCGTGGTGGAGGCCGGGGCCCGTGCCGCCGTCATGGAGAGCTATGTGGGCCTGGCCGCGGACAGCTATCTCACCACCACGGTGACCGAAGCGGTGGTCGCGCCGGGCGGATTCCTCGAGCACACCAAGATCCAGCGGGAGAGCGAGCAGGCGTTCCACGTCGGCACCACCCACCTGCACCAGGACCAGGACAGCCGGAGCGAGTCCTTCTCGGTGAGCTTCGGGGGCGCGCTCTGCCGGAACAACCTGGACATGGTCCTCGACGGTCCCGGGATCGACAGCCAGCTCTTCGGCATGTACATGGGACGTGGGCGTCAGGAACTCGACAACCATACCTCGATCCTGCACGCACATCCGAACTGTTCGACCCGCGAGGTGTACAAGGGCATCCTCGACGACCGGTCCCACGGGATCTTCAACGGCAAGATCTACGTGACGCCGGAGGCCCAGAAGACCGACGCCAAGCAGACCAATCGCGCGGTCCTGCTGTCCGACACCGCCCGGATCGACACCAAGCCGCAGCTCGAGATCTTCGCGGACGACGTGAAGTGCACCCATGGCGCCACGGTCGGGAGCCTCGATTCCCTCGCCCTGTTCTACCTCGAGAGCCGGGGTGTCGGCGCGTTGCAGGCGCGGCGAATTCTGACCTACGCCTTCGCCGCGGAGGTGCTCGAGGAGATCCCTCACGAACCGGTGCGGCAGCAGCTCGAGGCGCTGGTCATGAGCCGGCTCGAGAGTCTGGGCAGGGCGTGATGACCGGGGCCGCGGCCGTCGCGAGCGCGTTCGATGTCGCGCGCATCCGCCGCGAGTTCCCGGTCCTGCGCACCCGGGTGCAGGGCCGCCCGCTGGCCTACCTGGACAACGGGGCGACGAGCCAGAAGCCGCTGGCGGTGGTGGAGGCCGAGGGCGACTTCGCCCTCCTCGAGAGCGCCAATGTCCACCGCGGTGTCCATACGCTGAGCTTCCGCGCCACCGAGCGGTTCGACCAGGTACGGCACGACGTCGCGTCGTTCCTCGGCGCCGCCAGTCCTTCCGAAATCGTCTTCACCTCCGGCACCACCGCGGCCATCAATCAGGTCGCGCAGGGATTCGCCCGGCCCATGCTCACCGCCGGCGACGAGATCCTGGTTACCGAGATGGAGCACCACTCGAACCTGGTGCCCTGGCAGATGGTCGCCCGCGCCGCGGGAGCCCGTCTCCGGGCGATTCCCGTGACCGAGCGCGGGGAGCTCGATCTCGGTGCGCTGGACCGGGTGCTCACGGCGCGAACGCGCATCGTGGCCGTGGCCCATGTGTCGAATGTCCTCGGCACGCTCAACCCGGTGCGCCAGCTGGCCGAGGCCGCCCACGCGGTCGGGGCCACGGTGGTGGTGGACGGCGCCCAGGCGGTGCCGCACCTGCCGGTCGACGTGCGCGCGCTCGGGGCCGACTTCTACGCGGCCTCCGCCCACAAGATGTACGGGCCCACCGGGGTCGGCTTCCTCTACGGGCGAGCGGATCTGCTGGAACGGATGGTGCCCACCCAGGGAGGCGGGGGGATGATCCAGCGCGTCACCCTCGAGGAGTGCACCTTCGCGCCGGTGCCGCAGCGCTTCGAGGCCGGTACCCCGCCGATCGCCCAGGTCGTGGGACTCGGGGCGGCCATCCGCTGGATGCAGAGCCTCGACGGCGATGCGGTCGTGGCCCACGAGAGCGACCTCGTGACCTACGCCGCCGGGCAGCTGGCCTCGGTGCGCGGGGTGCGGTTGATCGGGGCGCCGGTGCATCGGGTCGGGGTCGTCTCGTTCGTGATGGACCCGGTGCATCCACACGACATCGGGACGGTCCTCGATGCGCATGGCGTGGCCGTTCGGGCCGGCCACCACTGCGCCCAGCCGCTGATGGACCGGTTCAGGGTCCCGGCAACGGTCCGGGCGTCCTTCGCGGTCTACAACACCCGCGCCGAGGTGGATGCGCTGGTGGCCGGGCTCGCCGACGTGCAGCGGATCTTCGGCTGATGTCCGATACCCGCGAGCTCTACCAGCTCGTCATCCTCGACCACAACCGCTCGCCCCGGAACTTCCGGGCCATGGACGGTGCCGACCGGGTGGCCGAGGGCTACAATCCGATGTGCGGGGACCAGCTCAAGGTGTGGGTCAGATTCGATGGCGATCGCATCGCGGATGTGAGCTTCCACGGGTCCGGCTGTGCCATCTCCAAGGCGTCCGCGTCGCTGATGACCACCGCGGTGGTTGGAAAGACGCGTGAGGAGGCGAAGGCGCTGTTCGAGGGATTCCACCGGATGCTGACGACCGAGGGCGACACCGGCGCCGGCCTCCCCTCGAAGCTCGCGGTGTTCGCGGGAGTGCGGGAGTTTCCCATGCGGGTGAAATGTGCCACGCTGTCGTGGCACGCGCTCAAATCGACGCTGGAGAACCCGGCGTCCTAAAGGAGAGAAGGAGATGCCGTACGATCCGAGACTGGTGCAGCCGATGCGCGAGGAACTGACCCGGTTGGGGGTGAAGGAGCTGAAGACCGTGGCCGAGGTCGATGCGGTGCTGGGCGATCCCCGCGGCACCACGCTGGTGTTCGTGAATTCGGTGTGCGGATGCGCGGCCGGAACGGCGCGCCCCGGCCTGGCGCTTGCCCTCCAGCACGCGATCCGGCCGCAGCAGCTGACCACGGTCTTCGCCGGCCAGGACCTCGATGCCACGGCCCGTGCCCGGCAGTACTTCAGCGACTATGCCCCGAGCAGCCCCTCCATCGCCCTCTTCCGCGATGGCGAGGTCGTGCACTTCGTGCACCGGCACATGATCGAGGGGCGGTCGCCGCAGCAGATCGCCCGCGAGCTGACCGAGGCCTTCGACAAGCACTGCGCCACCGCGGCGGCGGGTTGATGTCGGGACACGTCTTTCACCCCGGGCATTCCGAGCTCCACGGAATCACCGTCGTGCTCGAGGCCGCGCCCGACCTGCTCTATGTCGGCCGGTACCACGAGGAGACCGATCGTGGTGTCCTGCTCCACGACGTGGCCGAGCACCGGGGACTGGAGGGGCGGGACGAGTTCGTGCGGAAGACCCTCAAGTTCGGCGTCCGCGCCCAGCATGCCCACATCCTCGTGCCGTCGGACACGGTTCAGCGGGTGGCGCGGCTGGTGGAGTGGGGGGGGACGAGCCGATAGCAGGCGTCGCCGGGGTCGCGGGACCGCGGGGTCGCCCTCCGGGCGACCCCGCGTCTTTTCAGGGCCAGACCTGTTCCCCCTCCTCATCGATCAGCGTGATCGCGTCCACCGGGCATGCTCGCGCTGCGTCGAGGATGCGCTTGCTCTTCGCGCCTTCCGGATCCATGACCACACAGAGTTCCTCATCATCGAGCTCGAAGACGGTCGGCGCGAGGGAGACACACTCGGCGTTGCTCTCACAGACCTCTCGGTTCACCACGATGCGGTACGTCATGGCTGGGCGGGGGCCTCGTGGAATGTCACGGATACCACGTGCGGGACACCGATGATCAATTACCCGGCCTTCCGCCTCCGGGCAAGACAAGGATCCTTGACAGCCTGTAAAGCGTACTTTACATTAGGCCCTCCCCTGCCGGAGACTGCTGACATGCATGTGCGCTACTGGGCTGCGGCCGCGGCGATCCTGTCAGCGGTGACCGCCCTCGTCGCCGGGCACTTCCTCCGGAGCGGTGAATGGGCCTTCGGCACGAGGATCGTGCTCTCGCTCGCGCCCGTCCTCCCGATGTCGGTCTACTGCGTCCTCGCCGTGCGGATCATCCGCACGTTCGATGAGCTCCAGGCCCGGATCCACCTCGAAGGCGCGCTCTTCGGCTTGCTGGGGACTGCGCTGCTTACCATGGCCTCGGGGCTCCTGGTCCGGGGCGGTGTCATCCCGCCATTCACCCTGGCCTCGGCGTGGCCCTGGCTCTGGATAGCGGCCTTCCTCCTCTGGGGAATCGGGACCGTGACCGCGGCGGCCCGGTACCGGTGAAGAACCGGCTGAGGGAAATGCGGGCGGAGAACTTCTGGTCCCAGGGCGACCTCGCCGCGCGGCTCAAGGTCTCCCGTCAGACCGTCAACGCGATCGAGACTGGCCGGTATGACCCAAGCCTGCCTCTGGCCTTCTCGATTGCCCGGCTGTTCGGCCGTCGGATAGAAGACATCTTCAGTCCGGATGACGCTGGTTGAAACATCGTGAACACCCCGGGCGTACGCAGCGCCGATTTCCTCCTACCCAGGAAGACTATGAGCTCGCCTGTTGTTGTCGTTGACCGCATCACCAAGCGGTACGCCGGCCATACCGCGGTCCGGGAGCTGTCGCTGGAGGTGCCTCGTGGCGGCATCTTCGGGCTGCTCGGCCCCAACGGGGCCGGGAAGACCACGACCATCCGCATGCTCCTCAGCATCATCACTCCCGACGCCGGCCGGATCACGCTGTTGGGGCAGCAGGGAACCGGCCGGGATCTCTCCGCCCGTATCGGGTACCTGCCGGAGGAGCGGGGCCTCTATCCCAAGATGCGGGTGCTCGACCAGCTCGCCTTCCTCGGCGAGTGCAAGGGGATCTCGCGGTGGGATGCCCGCAAGCGGGCCAGGGCGTGGTTGGAGCGGCTTGGCCTCGGCGACTGGGAGATGCGAAAGGTCTCCGATCTCTCGAAGGGCATGCAGCAGAAGGTGCAGTTCGCCGGCGCGCTGCAGCACGAGCCGGAGCTCGTTGTCCTCGACGAGCCTTTCAGCGGCCTCGACCCGGTCAACAGCCAGGTGATGCGGGATGTGGTGGTGGAAGTTGCGCGGAGCGGGCGGACCGTGCTCTTCTCGACCCACATCATGGAGCACGCCGAGAAGATGTGCGACCGGATCGTGATCATCGCCCGGGGAGAGAAGGTGGTGGACGGACCGCTCTCGCAGATCAAGCGGGACTTCGGCAAGAGCCACGTCGCGCTCTCGTTCACCCGGAACGGGGCCGCGGCGCGGCCCATCCTCGCCGACCGGACGCTGGTGGCGCGCGCGGATGACGCGGGTGCGTCTGCCGAGGTGGAACTCGCAGCCGGCGCCGAGCCGGAGACGCTGCTCAAGGCCCTGGTGATGGGGGACGTGGGGCTGTCCCGCTTCGAGGTGGTCGAGCCGTCCCTGCAGTCCATCTTCATCGCGAAGGTGGGCCAGGAGGCCGCAACCCCGGTGGCCCGGGCGGAGGTCGCATGAACAAGATCATGGCGGTCATCCGGCGCGAGTTCATCGAGCGGGTGCGGACGCGTGCGTTCATCATCGGTACCCTCATCGTCCCGCTGATGACCTTCGGGTTTGCCTATCTCCCGCAGCTCATGCTCAAGCGGGATACCCGGCCCAGGAACGTCGTGCTGGTCGATGCCTCCACCGGTTCGACCGGGGACAGTGTGGAGGCCGCTCTCGGGCGGGTGCAGATGGGAACCGGGGAGAATCGGCGGGCCCGGTACAACCTCGTTCGGCTCCGGACTCCGGACGTCGAGCGGGTGCGGGATTCGCTGATCCGGCAGGTCGGCGTGGGCCGCGATGGCGCCGACGGCCTCGATGGCTTTCTGGTCCTGACCGATCCGGACGTGGATGCCGGCAAGCTCAACTACTTCGGCACCAATGTCGCGAGCATCAACGACATGCGGTCGCTGGAACGGGCCCTCGGTCCGGTGGTCCGCACTTCGCGGATGATGCGGCTCGGGGCGGATTCGGCGGTGCTCGCCGCGGCGACCGTGGACCTGGATCTGCAGACCAGCAAGGTCACGAAGGGCAGGCTGACCGGCGAGTCGGGCGAGAGCTCCTTCTGGCTCGCCTACATTACCTCGTTCGTGATGTACTTCTCGCTGATCATGTACGGCATCCAGGTGATGGGCGCGGTCCTGGAGGAGAAGTCCAACCGGATCGTGGAGGTCCTCATCTCGAGCGTGACGCCGTTCGAACTCCTCATGGGCAAGGTGATCGGGGTGGCGGGCGCCGGGCTGCTGCAACTCGGCATCTGGGGCGGGGCCGGGTTCTACCTGACGCGGTTCGCCGCGGGTGGAGCCGGTGCGGCGGACCAGGTTGCCGTCGACGGAACCCGCCAGAGCATGAGCCTGCCGTCGGTGAGTGTGGAGCTCGTCCTTGTCGTCCTCACCTTCTTCCTCCTCGGGTTCCTGCTCTATTCGGCGCTCTACGCTGCGGTCGGGGCCATGTGCAGCTCCCAGCAGGAAACCCAGCAGGCCGCCCAGCCGGTGACGATCCTCCTCGCGGTCGGCTTCATCGCGATGTTCACGCTCATCAATGATCCATCGAGCTCGCTGGCGAAGATCCTCAGTTTCATTCCCTTCTTCTCCCCGCTGGTGCTGCCGGTGCGATACGCGCTCTCGCCCTTGCCGCTCGAACAGGTCCTCGGCGCGGTCGCGGCGACTCTGGCGGGCGTGGTGGTGATCGTCTGGCTGGCGGGTCGCATCTACCGGATCGGCATCCTGTCCTACGGGAAGAAGCCGTCCCTCGCCGAACTGTGGAGTTGGGTGCGGACCACCTGACGTCATCGGGGTCCCCGGGGGTGTGAAGGCGGCAGGGGAGGGTCCCCTGCCGCCTTTCCGCGTCTGCGCCGGGGGGTGTAGGTTGAGCCAATGGATCGATATGACGTGATCGTGATCGGCGGCGGGCATGCCGGGAGTGAGGCTGCGACAGCCGCGGCGCGGCTCGGCGCTCGCACGTTGCTCGTCACCCAGAACCTCGAAACGATCGGCCAGATGTCGTGCAACCCCGCGATCGGCGGGATTGCCAAGGGAACGGTGGTCCGCGAGGTGGACGCGCTCGGGGGCGTCATGGGGCGTGCGACCGACCGCGCGATGATCCAGTTCCGGATGCTCAATCGCTCGAAGGGGCCGGCGGTCTGGTCGCCGCGCGCCCAGTGCGATCGGGGATTGTATCGTCGGGCGGTACGCGACCTTCTCGAGCGCCAGGAGAACCTGGAGTTCGCGCAGGGCACCGTGAGTCGGCTTGAGGTCGTCGGGGGTCGGGTTCGCGCCGTCACCACCGCCGAGGGACGGCGGTTCGAATGCCGCTCGCTTGTGATCACCGCAGGGACGTTTCTGCGCGGGAAGATCCATGTCGGGAGGCATACCACCATCCCTGCTGGAAGGGCGGGTGACGCGCCATCTGTCGAGCTATCGGAAGCTATTGCTGCACAAGGAATTACAATAGAAAGATTCAAGACTGGCACCCCGCCAAGGATCGACGGGCGGAGCATCGATCCAAGCGCATTCCCGCGTCAGGACGGTGACCCGGAGCCGTATTGGTTCAGTGGGTTCGAGCGGGCACCGAGGGTTCGGCAGCTGCCGTGCTACCTGGCGTGGGCCGGGCCGGAGCTGTGTGAGATAATCCGACGGAACCTCGGCGAGTCCGCGCTCTATGGCGGTGCGATCAGCGGGCGGGGGCCCAGGTACTGTCCGAGCATCGAGGACAAGGTCGTGAAGTTCCCCGACGCCGAGCGACACCAGCTTTTCCTGGAGCCGGAGGGGCTGGACACAGCAGAGCTCTACGTGAACGGGCTCAGCACTTCCCTCCCTCCTGAGGTGCAACTGGAGTTCCTCAGGTCTGTGCCCGGGCTGGAGTCTGTCCGGATGACCCGTGCCGGCTACGCCATCGAGTACGACTTCATTCCCCCGACCCAGCTCGACCATACCCTGCAGCTCCGCGGTATCGGCGGACTCTTTTGCGCCGGTCAGGTCAACGGTACGACAGGTTATGAGGAGGCGGCTGGTCAGGGGGTGATCGCCGGGATTAATGCCGCAAGGCGGGCGCTTGATCTTGATCCCTTTGTTCTTCGGCGGGATCAGGCCCTGATTGGGGTGCTGGTTGATGACCTGGTGACCCGCGGGGTGGATGAGCCGTACCGCCTATTCACTTCCCGGGCCGAATACCGGCTCCTGCTTCGTCAGGACAACGCAATTCGGAGGCTGGTTGAGCCGGCGCGAGCCATGGGGCTGCTGGCCGAGGAAGAGATTCTGATCGCGCAGGCGCGGCTTGCGGAGGAGGAGCTGGTCCTGGCTGCGGCCCGGAGTTCGCCCGTTTCGCCGGACGATGTCAACGAGCTGCTCGTCGCGGCCGGCGGGAGCCCGGTCGAGTACCCCGTGCGGATTGCCGAGCTGGCTCGGAGGCCGGGTGTGGCCCTCGCGGACCTTTTCCTGGCAGCAGGGGCGCTGGATTTTCCTGTCGAGGCGCTGGAGTGGGGGGAGATCGAACTCAAGTACGAGGGCTATCTGATTCGGGAACGGGAGACCGCTGCGCGGATGGCTACGTTGGAGGACTACCCGATTCCCGGCGAGGCTCCGATTCGCGATTTCAGATCCCTCTCCTTCGAGGCCAGGGAGAAGCTCGAGACCCAGCGCCCTGCGACGCTCGGCATGGCCGGGAGAATCCCAGGTATCTCCCCGAGTGATCTGCAGAATCTGGTACTCGAATTGACCAAGTGGCGCCGGCATCTGGAGGCGTGTTCGCCATAGTGTTTCACGTGAAATCCCCCCCAACAGCCAGGTCATGTTGCACGTGAAACGTCGTCCGCATTTCCAGCCCGCATCGCCACTGCTATATTGAGACTTCTCCCGCCGCCTGAGTCAGGTTCGACTCATGTATTCTTCTGTATCTACTTGTAAACAATAGTGTTATAGATGGCCCGCATAATCGCGATTGCAAACCAGAAGGGCGGGGTCGGCAAGACCACAACCGCCGTCAACCTCGCCGCGTCCCTGGCCATCGCGGAGCGGAAGACGTTGCTGGTCGACGCGGATCCCCAGGGCAACGCAACCAGCGGGGTGGGAGTGCGTCGCGAGCAGCTGCGCTTCTCCCTGTACGATGCCATGATCGAGGGACGTCCGCTGAGCGACGTCATCCTGAGCGATCCGGCCCTCCCCTATCTCGACGTCGTCCCTGCCACTCAGGACCTGGTCGGCGCCGAGCTCGAGCTGGTCGAGCGCGCGGACCGGGAGAGCGTGCTGCGTCGGGTCCTGGAGCAGGCGCGGAGTACCCACGAGTTCGTGCTGATCGACTGTCCGCCCTCGCTGGGGCTCATCACCCTCAATGTGCTGGCCGCCGCCGACGGGGTGATCATCCCGATCCAGTGCGAGTACTACGCCCTCGAGGGAATCTCCCAGCTGCTCAACACCATCAAGCTGGTGCAGCAGAACTTCAATCCGAAGCTTGCCATCGACGGCGTCCTGCTCACCATGTACGACTCGCGTGTCAATCTCTGTCGCCAGGTCGCGAGCGACGCGAAGGAGTACTTCGGCGCGCGGATGTTCCCGACGGTGATCCCCCGCAACGTCCGCCTGGCGGAGGCCCCCAGCTTCGGGAAGCCGATCCTGCTCTACGACGTGCAGTCAGTCGGCGCCAAGAGCTACCTCGCCGTCGCGCAGGAGCTGCTGCGCCGGGTCGAGCAGCCCGATGCCGGTGAGGTTCCCGGTCTGCCGCGCGAGCCGGTTCCGAGCGTGAACACCACCGTGCCGGTCGCGGCCGAGGAGGATGAGGCATGAGCGAGACCCGGCGACTGGGCCGCGGCCTGGAAGCGCTGCTCGGCCCCGTGAGCAGGCAGGAGGCCGAGGCGCAGGGGACGCTGCAGGAACTGCCGGTGAGCGCCATTCGGCCGAATCCCTACCAGCCGCGGGCCCGGCTCGACGAACCGCAGTTCCAGGAACTGGTCGCGTCGATCGAGGTGGCCGGGCTGCTGCAGCCGGTGGTGGTCCGCCGGCACCTGGATGGGTACCAGCTCATCGCCGGCGAGCGCCGGTGGCGCGCGGCGCAGAAGCTCGGCTGGCAGAAGATCCCCGCCGTAGTCAAGGAGGCGGATGACCGGACCCTCCTCACGCTCGCGCTGGTCGAGAACCTCCAGCGCGACAACCTCTCGAGCATCGAGGAGGCGACCAGCTATCAGCGCCTGCTCGACGAGTTCCAGCTCTCGCATGGAGACATCGCGAGGCTGGTAGGGCGGGATCGTTCGACGATCGCGAACGCGCTCCGGCTCCTCAAGCTGCCCCCCGATGTGATGACCATGGTGGATGAGGGGCGGCTCTCGGAGGGGCACGCGCGCGCCCTGCTCGGTCTGACCGACCGGGCCCAGATCTCCCGGGTGGCCCAGGACGCGGTGGCACAGGGATGGTCGGTGCGGGAAGTGGAGGAAAAGGTGCGCGGCGCGCGTCCGGCCGCTGCGCGCCGGCCCCCGGTGGCTCAGCAGGCCCCGGCCCACCGGCGCATCGAGGACGCGCTGCGCAAGCGCCTGGGCACGGACGTGCGAGTGACCGCCCGGCGCCGGGGGCGGGGCAGCATCACGGTGACGTACTACTCGGACGAGGATCTCGTGCGGGTACTCGAGCTCATCCTCGGGGAGCCCTACTCGGGATGAGCGCGGGCGGGCACGTCACGATCGTCGTCCACTCGGACGGGGCGCTCGCGTCGCGAACGATCCGGCTGCCCATCTGGCTGTTGCGGACGCTGCTGGGTGCCGGGATGGTGTTCGGCGCCCTCCTCCTCTTGGGTCTCGCCCTCTACCTGCCGATAGTCGCCCAGGCGGCACGAGTGCCCGGGCTGGTGCGCGAGGTCGATCGCCTCGGCGCGGAGAACCGGAAGATCGCGGATCTCGTGGCGGCACTCGACAGCGCGGAGCGCCGGTATGACCGGATCCGGGCCATGCTCGGCGCCGACGTGGTGCCCGACCCGGTCCGGCTGGCATCCAGCCTCCCCGTGGCGCCGCCGGTGCGGGCCGTCACGCTGGGGGCGCCGGCTCCCTACGAAACCGGTCTGTCGGCGCCGACCCACTGGCCCCTGGACGAAGCGGGATATGTGACCCGTGGCCAGGCAAGTTCCGGCTCCGGCGATAATACTCCTGAGGCTCATCCAGGCGTCGATATCGCCGTGCCGATCGGGAGCCCGGTCCGGGCCTCCGGCGGCGGGTCGGTGCTCCAGGCGGGAGAGGACCCGGAGTATGGCCTTTTCGTGCTGCTGGAACATCCGGATAGCCTGCAGAGCAAGTACGGCCACCTGAGCCGCCTGACCGTGACGACCGGGCAGCTGGTCCAGGCCGGGCAGGTCATCGGGCTTTCGGGAAACACCGGGCGATCGAGCGCGCCCCACCTTCATTTCGAGATCCGTCGCGAGGGAACGCCGATCGACCCCCGCACCATGCTCAAGGAGCCACGCTGAAATGGCCATGTTCACCTCGCGTCCCTCACAGGGCGGCCGGGCCGATGCGCCCCGCCGCGGCGACCCGGCCGGCCTGACCATCATCGCGGCCGGAACCACGATCGTTGGCGATGTCGGCAGCGAAGGAGTGGTCAAGGTGGAGGGGATCGTCCAGGGGACGGTGCGGGCGGCGACCCAGATTCTGGTCGCGCCCGGGGCATCGATCCGGGGTGATGTCTTCGCACCCGAGATCGTGGCGGCGGGCGAGATCCACGGAACGGTGCACGCCGATGATCGGGTCGAGATCCAGGCCGGGGCGATGGTTCACGGCGACATCCAGACCCAGCGATTGCTGATCGCGGAGGGCGGCCGGATCAACGGCCAGATCAGCATGGAACAGGCGGGGGAGCGCGGCGTGGGGGAACGGGACTCGGCCGCGAACGTTTCACAAACCAGTTGACCCGTCTTGACTTCCCACAATAGTTGAAAACTTCCGCTCTCGTGTGGATAGAGAGCGGAATTCCGCTGTTACATCTATCCCGACTGCCTCCTCACTGTCGAGTTGGTTCCGTGATACTGCCTAGAGCGGCGCTTGCCGGTGTCCTCACGGTGCTCCTGGTGGCCTGCGGCGGAAAATCGCCGCAGCCGCAGGGGTTCCGGGTCGGTCTGGTCACCCCTGGATCGATTGCTGATGCGGCCTGGAATTCGGGTGCCTATCGGGGGCTGGAGCAGATCCGCGATAGCCTCGGCGTCGCGGTGAGCCATGTCGAGGCGCGCACCCCCTCCGAACAGGAGGAGGCGCTTCGAACGTATGCGACCCAGAAGTACGACCTGGTCTTCGGGCACGGGTTCGAGTTCCAGGGCGCAGCGGAGCGTGTCTCGGCCCAATATCCCGGCACGGTGTTCATCGTGACCTCGGGCGAGCGGGTCCAGGGGAACGTGTCGCCCCTGATCTTCCGGCTGCACGAGGCGAGCTATCTCGCGGGGCTCGTCGCCGGTGGCCTGACCAAGTCCAACATCATTGCCTTCGTCGGCGGGATCGAGCTCCCGCCGATCAAGCTGGCGGAAGATGCCTGGGTCGCAGGTGCGAAGGCGGCCAACCCGAACGTCAGCGCTCGCGCGACGTACCTCAACACGTTCGATGATGTCGCCGCTGGTCGGGAAGCGACGCTGGCGCTGATCCAGGCCGGGGCGGACATGTTCCACCACAACGCGGACCAGGCCGCTCTCGGCGTCTTTCAGGCCGTGAAGGAATCCAGGAGCGCCTACATCTTCGGCGCCAACGCCGACCAATCCTCGTTGGCGCCGGAGCGCACCATCGGTTCCGCCATCATCGACCTGCCGCGCGCCTTCCTGTCCGTGGCGCGCGAAGTGAAGGCCGGTGGGTTCAAGCCCAAGGTGGAATCGTTCGGACTCAGGAGCGGCGTGATCCGCTTCGAGCTGAACCCGGCCACGGCCAACCTCGTTCCGGCCGCACTCTCCCGGAAACTCGAGGCCGCCCGCGATTCCATCATCGCTGCCGACGGGAACGCCACCGTCCAGTGAGCCCCGCCGCCCACCCCCTCCCGGACCTGGTCCAGTACCTGGACGAATATCTCCGGGTTCGCGAGGTTCCCGACGACCCGAACGCCTTCAACGGCCTGCAGGTCGAGAACAGCGGCACCATTCGCCGCGTCATCGCCGCGGTGGATGCCTCCCAGCAGACCATCGATGGACTCCCCGACGCGCCGGGGTCGCTGCTGCTGGTTCATCACGGGATGCTCTGGGACGGCAACCGCCCGATCAGCGACCGCCGCTACCGGAAGGTCCGGGGTCTGATCGACCGCGACGCCGCGCTGTACTCGGCCCATATCCCGCTCGATCTGCACCCCATCGTCGGGAACAATGCGGTACTCGCCGCCAGGCTGGGTCTCGCGGCGACCGAGCCGTTCGGGCTGCACAAGGGCGTCACCATCGGGCTCGCGGGAACGGCGCCACCCGATCTCGGGACGCGGGAGGCCGTGGCCGACGCGGTCGCCCGGATCCTCGGGATTGCCCCGACCGGTATCCGGGTCATTCCGGGCGGGCCGGCGAGGGTGCGACGGATCGGCCTCATCACGGGCGGAGCCGGCAGCGCGATCGCGCAGGCGGCCGCCGCCGGGTGTGACACCTACATCACGGGGGAGGGCGCCCACCACACCTTCTTCGACGCAATGGAGCTCGGGATCAACGTGCTGTATGCCGGCCACTATGCCACCGAGACCGTGGGCGTCCAGGCACTGGCCCAGCATCTCCAGGAGCGCTTCGGGCTGCCCTGGGAGTTCCACCTCCACCCCACCGGCATGTAACTGCCACCGTGCTGGTGGGGCTATACCTTCCGTGCCATGCCACCGGCTCTCGAACTCCGCGGGATCCACAAGACCTTCGGCAGCGTAACGGCCCTCGCCGGCGTGGATTTCACGCTCGAGGCGGGGGAGGTGCACGCACTCCTCGGCGAGAATGGCGCTGGCAAGACCACGCTGATGCGGATCGCCTTCGGGCTTCTCCGTCCCGAGGCCGGCAGGATCGTGATCGAGGGAGAGCAGGCGGCCCTCCGGGACCCCGGGGATGCCCGACGGCTCGGGCTCGGGATGGTGCACCAGCACTTCACCTCGATCCCGGCGTTCACCGTCGCCGAGAACGTGATGCTCGCCGGGGGATGGCGCTGTTCCCTGGCCGAAGCGGTCGCGCGGACGAGGCGACTGGGCGAGAGCTCGGGGTTCGCGGTCGACCCCGCACCGCGGGTGGGCGATCTCTCCGCCGGCGTGAAGCAACGGCTCGAGGTGCTGAAGGCGCTGGCCGCGGACGCGCGGATCCTCCTCCTCGACGAACCCACCTCGGTCCTCTCACCTCCCGACGGGGAAGAACTCCTGCGCCAGCTCCGCCAGCTCAAGGCACGGGGCGTCTCCAGCGTGCTCATCACCCACAAACTCCGGGAGGCACTCGCGATCGCGGACCGGGTGACGGTGCTCCGCCACGGGCGGGTGGCCTTCTCGGGGCCAGTCGCGGGCCAGACGGCGGAGTCGCTCGCGACGCACATGCTGGGTGAACCGGCAGTCCCGGTGACCATCCGGCAGCCGGTTCCCGCCGATGCCCGGGGCGAGGTGGTGGTACGGCTCGAGGCGGTCACCGTCTCCCGGCTCGATGCCGGTGGGAGCGGCCTCACGGACGCGACGCTTCGGCTCGGCGCAGGGGAACTCGTTGGTCTCGCCGCCGTGGAGGGCAACGGCCAGCGGGAGCTCTTCCGCGTGATCGCGGGCCTCGCCGTCCCGATGCGTGGCGCCGTGCATGCGCAGGGCCCCGTCAGCTTCATTCCCGAAGACCGGACGGCGGAGGCGTTGCTCGAGGAGTTCTCCCTGACCGAGAACCTGGTGCTGAGCCAGCGGGGAACCGCGCCCTGGGTGCGGGGGCCCTGGGTGCGGTGGGGGGAAGCCGGCGCGCGCACGACCGAGCTCATCGCGGCCTTCGGAGTCCGAGCGCCCGGCGCCGGGGCCACCGCGGGGAGTCTGAGCGGTGGCAACCAGCAACGGATGCTGATCGCGGGAGCGCTCGAGCGGCGGCCGCGTGTCCTGCTGGCGGAGAACCCGACCCGGGGTCTCGATCTCAAGGCGGCGGCGGAGGTCATGCGTCGGCTGTCGGATGCGGCCCGCGACGGGGTCGGTGTGCTGGTTCACCTGCCGGATCTCGACGAACTGCTTGGCCTGGTGGACCGGGTCATCGTGCTGTACGGGGGCCGGGTGCTCGAGGTCGCGCCGGGCACGGGTCGGGAGGAGATCGGGCGGCTCATGCTCGAAGGGCGGCGGCCATGACGGCGCGGGCGGGGGCTCGTCGGTGGGCGTTGCGTCTCGCGCCGGTCGCCGCGGTGGCGGTGGGCATCGCCGTCCTGGCGCTGGCGCTCCTCGTGGCGGGGTATGACCCGGGCCTGGCGCTCGGCGCGCTCTGGCGCGGAGCATTCGGGTCGACGGACGCCGTCCTCTCCGCGCTGCTGCCGCGGGCGATACCACTCATCACCATCGGGCTCGGGATCGGCCTCGCCTTCCGGGCGGGCGCCCTCAACATCGGCGCCGAGGGCCAGTTCTATGCCGGCGCGGTAGCGGCAACGTGGATTGGTCTCCTGCTGGGCGGCTGGCCGAGGCTGGTCGCGGTGCCGGTGGTGCTCGCGGCGGCATTGGCCGCGGGCCTGGCGTGGGCCTCGCTGCCCATCCTGCTCCGGCTTCGCTTCGGCGTCCTCGAGGTGATCAGTACCCTGCTGCTCAACTTCGTGGCGGAAGCACTCGTGAGCTGGATGGTGCAGGGCCCGCTGCAGGAGTCGAGGCACGTCTACCCCCAGAGTGATCCGCTTCCCCTGGCGGCCCGTCTCCCCGCGCTGCCCGGCACCCGGCTGCACCTGGGCCTGGCCCTGGCGCTCGGGGCGGCGGTGCTACTCTGGGTCTTCTTCCGATACAGCCTGCCGGGATTCCAGTTCCGCGCGACCGGCTCGAATCCCGTGGCCGCGCGGGTGATGGGCGGGGTGAACACCCGGCGGGTGTTCGCGCTCGCGCTCGGCGCCTCGGGGGGATTCGCGGGGCTCGCGGGCGGGTTCGAGGTGAGCGGGACGAGCTTCGCGCTCTTCCAGAGCCTCTCGCCCGGCTATGGCTTCACCGCGATCGCGGTCGCGCTGCTCGCGCGGCTCGACCCGCTCGCGACGGTGGCCTCGGGGCTTCTCTTCGCGGCGCTCGAGGCCGGCTCGAGCGCGATGCAGCGGGAGGCGCAGGTCCCGGCCGTCGTCGTATGGGTGGCCGAGGCGGTGATCATCATCGCGGTGCTGCTGAGCGACACCTGGCGCCGCCGTCGCGCCCATGCGGTCGTGGAGGCCTGAGGATGGACCTCGACCTGCTCACCGGCTTCCTCGCCTCCGCCGTGCGGGTCGCCACGCCGCTGTTGTTCGCGGCGCTCGGCGAGACGATGTCGGAGCGTGGCGGGGTGATCAATCTCGGTATCGAAGGCGCGATGCTGGCCGGGGCGCTCGCGGCGGCGCTGGGTGGCGCCGCGGGAGGCGTTTGGGCCGGCGCCGCGGCCGCGATTCTCGCCGGCGTGCTGGTCTCCCTCCTCTTCGCCCTGGTGGCGGTCCGGGCGGGAGCCGATCAAATCATCACCGGTACCGCACTCACCCTGGGCGCGGTCGGGCTCACGGGCGCCATCAACCGGCAGGCGTTCGGAGCCGCGGGCGTCGGTCTTACCCTGCCCACATTCCCCGCCCTGCCGATTCCCGGGCTGTCCCGCCTTCCGGTGGTGGGCCAGGCGCTGTTCTCCCAGAGCCTCCTCACCTACCTCGGATTCGTGATGGTTCCCCTCTCCTGGTGGCTGCTCTACCGCACCCGCTGGGGGCTCGAGCTCCGGGCGGCGGGGGAATCGGCGAAGAACAGCCGGGCCGCCGGGGTGCAGGTGACACGGCTGCGGACGATGGGGGTGCTGATCGGGGGCGGGATGGCGGGACTGGGCGGTGCGAGCCTGGTGCTGGCGCAGGTGGGCACCTTCGCCGAGAAGATGACCGCCGGTCGGGGGTTCATCGCGATCGCGATCGTGGTCCTCGGGGCCTGGAACCCGGTGCGGGTGCTCGGGGCCGCACTCTTCTTCGGCGCGGCGATGGCGCTGCAGTTCCTCTTCCAGTCGCTCGGGTCCGGCGTTCCCTACCAGCTTTTCCTTGTACTCCCGTATCTGCTCACCCTCGCCACCCTGGCCGGCGCGTGGGGTCGCACTGCGGCGCCGGCGGATCTCGGAAAGGAGGAGAGTGAGGGGTGAGAGCGAAGGGAGCAGGGGCTACGGCGCACCCTCCTGGTGCATCCTGGTGCGCTCGGCGAGAATCAGGTTCCGCACCCGCTCGGTGAGGGCGGCGACGTCCTTGGTGGTGAGGCCGGCGGTCTCGACGGGTGGCAGTACCCGCACTTCGGCGTCGGACCTGCCAAAGCGCCAGCCGTGCTTGGGCAGCGCGCTTCGGGTTCCCTTGACCACCAGGGGAAGAATCGGCACGCCGCTGTCGATCGCCAGCCGGAAGGCGCCTTCCTTGAAAGGCAGCATTTCCTCGCTCACCGATCGGGTCCCTTCCGGAAACATCATCACGCTGACGCGGTGGGCGAGGACCTCCTGGCAGCGGCGCATCGCCTTGAGCGCGCTCTTCCGCGTGCCGCGCTCGACGGGCACGTCACCCGCCAGCCACATGTCCCAGCCCAGCACCGGGATCCGCAGGATCTCCACCTTGGAGAGCCACTTCATCTCCCACGGCAGGTGGCTGATGAGGAGAATGTCGACGAAGGACTCGTGGTTGGAAACGACCACATACGGGCGGCGGGGATCCGCAGGGATCGTCCCGCTCACGCGGAAGCGCCAGAGCGGATTCAGGGTCGCGGTGACGACCGCGATCTTCCGGAAGAAGAACCCGGCCCAGTAGCGGCCCCGGTCGAACGGGAGGGTGACGAGGCGGATCAGGGCGAGGATCGGAAGCCAGACGAGGAGGCAGGTGGCCAGGACCGCCCATGACCAGAGGGAGACGAGGGTGATGTACATCAGTCGGGGATCTGGTCGTCCCAGAGCGCGAAGATGTTCCCGTCCGGATCGGCGACCATCGCCATGACACCGAACGATTGCTTCGTCGGCTCGGCGATGAAGCGCACGCCGCGCTGGTGGAGTCGCTCGCAGTAGTCGAGGATTCCCTCGACCTGCAGCGTGATTCCGGTATGACGCCCGACCAGGGCTCTCGCATCGGGGTGCACGGCCGGGTGGATGCCGATGTGGGTCGGGCCCTCGAGGAGCTCGGCGCCGAAGGAGCCCTCCTTCGGCATGGGGAGCTCGAGGTCATCGCGGTAGAAGCGCTTGGCGCGCTCGATGTCGGTCACGAAGACCGCGACGGAGTGCAGGCTTGGCATGGGGCAGTAAGGTAGGTGCTTGTCAGTCGACCGGCGAGGGCGGCTGGTCGAGGCTGGTCCAGGCGGCCGTCCAGTTGCGCCGCATCCGCTCGAGGCCCGGTCGCGCCAGCGCCGTGTCGCCGAACCGCTGCTGGAATTCCTCCTCGTTCATCCGTTCGAAGGTGTCGCGCCGGTCCTGGCCGGGGAACGGTCGGGGACGGAACTCCTCGATCGTGCTTTCCCGCGCGAAGCGCTCGTTCCAGGGGCAGACCTCGTTGCAGATATCGCAGCCGAAGGCCCAGCCCTCGAGCGCGGGCACCAACTCGCCGGGAATCGGGCCCTTCTGCTCGATGGTGAGGTAGGAGATGCAGCGGCGGGCATCGAGGAGGTGCGGCTCGACGAAGGCCCCGGTGGGACAGGCATCGAGGCAGCGGGTGCAGGTGCCGCAATGGTCGGTCTCGAAGGGGCGGTCGATCCCGAGTTCGAGATCGGTGAGCACCGTCCCGATGAAGAACCACGACCCCACGCCGGGACGGATCAGCATCGTGTTCTTGCCAATCCAGCCGAGCCCCGCCCGGGTGGCGAGCTCGCGTTCGGGGATCGGACCGGTGTCGACATAGGGTCGGGCCGCGGCCGCGCCGTGCGTGCGGAGGAAGCTGGCAAGGCGTTCGAGCCGGGCCAGGGTCACGCCGTGGTAATCGGCACCGCGGGCGTACCTGGCGACCCGCGGCCCGGGCGCCGCCTCCCCCGATTCCTCATAGTAGTAGCTATCGAGAACGACTATGGCGCGTCGCGCCTCGAGATCGGCTAACTGCGGATGCCGCCGCTTCTTCGCCTGCCGATTGAGGTAACGCATGTTCCCGCCGTAGCCGGCGGCCAGCCAACGGTCCAACTCGGCGGCGTGCGCGATAGGATCGAGAGTGGTGATCCCGCAGGCGACGAAGCCGAGACGCAGGGCCTCGGCTTTGACGACATCGGCGGAGAGCGAGGTCATCCCGGGCCGGGTGTCGGTGGGGGGAGTGCGGGGACCCGGTGCTCGCCGGTCGTCGACATGAGCTTGAGGCGGCTTTCGCCCTTCCGTTTGGCGGCCCAGTCCCAGGTGATGAGCCGGGCGCCCCGCTCATAGGTGAGGTAGGAGAAGGCCCACTCGGTGAGCACGATGACCCGGTTGCGGAAGCCGATCAGGAAGAAGATGTGGACGAAGATCCAGATCAGCCACGCGAGCATCCCGCCGAAATGGAAATGCCAGATATCGCAGACCGCGTGGCCACGGCCGATCACCGCGAGCTGTCCCTTGTCCCAGTAGGAGAAGGGGCGACGCGGCTTCCCCGCGAGGTCCCCGCGGATGGCGCGTGCGGTGTACTGGCCCATCTGGATCGCGACCGGGCAGATCCCGGGGAGAAAGCCGTAGGTCTTGTCGGGGAAGGCGGCGACGTCGCCGAGGACGAAGACCTCGGGATGTCCGGGGATGGTGCAGTCGGGCTCAACCAGCACGCGCCCGACGCGATCGAGCGGTACGCCGAGCGACCGGGTGAGCGGACTGGCCGCGTTGCCCGCGGCCCAGACGACGGTGCGGGTCGGGATGGTCCAGCCACCGGCGACGACGTAGCTCGGCTGGATATCGGTGACGAGGGTCTCCAGGCGTACCTCGACGCCGAGCCGGCGGAGCTCGCGCTTGGCGCGTTCGGAGAGCTCCTCGGGGTAACTGCTGAGGAGCCGCGAGCCGCCCTCGAGCAGCATGACCGTGGCTTCGCCGGGATCGATGTGGCGGAAGTCGCGGCGGAGGGCGTAGCGGCGCACTTCGGCGAGGGCGCCCGCCACTTCGACACCGGTGGGACCCCCGCCCACCACCACGAAGGTGAGATGGGCATGCCGCTTGACCGGGTCCTTTTCCCGCTCGGCGCGTTCGAACGAGAGAAGCACACGTCGCCGGATCTCCTCGGCGTCTTCCATGCTCTTGAGGCCGGGGGCGTACGCCTCCCACTCGTCGTGGCCGAAGTAGGAGTGGCGGACACCGGTGGCGAGGATCAGGTAGTCGTAATTGATACTACCACCGTCTGCGAGCTGGATATTCCGGTCACTGGTACGGACTTCGGTGACCTCGGCCAGTACCACTTCCACGTTCGACTGCTTTCGCAGGATCGAGCGGATGGGGGAGGCGATGTCGGAGGGGGAGAGGGCGGCGGTCGCCACCTGGTACAGCATCGGCTGGAACAGGTGGTGGTTCTCCCGGTCCACGACGGTGATCCGAACGGGGGCGTCCGCCAGTCCCTGGGTGGCGTAGAGGCCGGCGAAGCCGCCGCCGACCACCACCACGTGGGGCACCTTGGTCTCGGCCATCAGTGTCTTCCGGTCCTCGGGTCGTGCCGGTGCGTTCTACTGGCGGAGAAAGCGCCGGCGCCAGCGAGCGAAACGCAGGATATCCTCGGCCGGGGGGATCTCGCGTTCTTCCCCGTAGGCCGTGTGCAGCCGCCAGGCGAGGTACTCCGCATCGGGCAGCGGCAGAAACGGTGGGTGACGCCACCAGGCGCGGCGGCGGAACGCCCACCAGAGCGAGAGCAGGTCCAGGGCGACGGGCGGCCACACGATGGCCCGCAGCGTCAGGCTTGCGAGCACTCCCGGCCAGGAGGACGGCTCGGACATGGGCAATAAGATAGTCGAGGGGCGCGGGCCGCAGGGCGGGGGTATATTCTCGCCCCATGACGGTCACCCTGCCCGAGCACCGGCTGGCGCGCTACCGGGAGGCGTTCCCGATCTTCGAGCGCGCGACCTACCTGAACAGCTGTTCGCTCGGGGCGCTGTCGCGCCGGGCGCGGCAGGCGGTGAACGACTACCTGGATCAGTGGGAGGCGCGGGGCGCTTCCGCGTGGTACGACACCTGGCTCCCGGCGATGGAGCGTCTCCGCGCCGGGTACGGATGGGCGGTCGGGGCGCGGGCCGAATCGGTTTCCCTCCACCCCTGCATCTCGTCGGCGCTCTCGGTGGTGGCGGAATCGCTGGACTACACCGCGCGGCCACGGGTGGTCACGACGAGCCTCGATTTTCCGACGGTGCCCTATCAATGGCAGGCGAAGGCGGGCCGCGGGGTCGAGGTCGTGGTTGTGGAGAGCCCCGACGGCATTACCGTGCCGCTCGAGCGCCTGGCTGCGGCCATCGATGAACGCACGGCGCTCGTGGCGACGAGCCACGTCTTCTTCACCAGCGGTGCCATCCAGGACCTGGGGGCCATCGCGGACCTGTCGCACCGTCAGGGTGCGCTGCTCCTGGTCGACGGATACCAGGGGGCAGGGCAGCTTCCGGTGGACGTCGGCGCGCTGGACGTCGACTTCTACTGTTCGGGGGGGCTCAAGTGGCTGCTGGGCGGCTCCGGTATCGCCTTCCTGTATGTCCGACCCGGACTGGCGGAGCGACTCCAGCCCAGGCTCGCGGGGTGGTTCGGGCATGCGACGCCATTCCGGTTCGATCCGCACCGATTCGAGCGAGCGGCGGAGGCGCGGGGCTTCGACCTCGGGACGCCCTCGGTCGCGTCGATCTACGCGCAGCTCAGCGGACTCGACCTGCTCCGCGAGATCGGGCTCGAGGCGGTTCGGGAGGTGACGGCGGCGCTGACCGAGGATCTCATCGGGCTGGCGCGTGAGCGGGGGCTCCGGCCCAGGGTGGCCGCGACGCCGCCGGCGCGGAGCGGCATCGTGATGCTGCCGAGCGCGGACCCGGCGCGGGATGTGGCTCGGCTGGCCGCGCAGGGCTTCATCGTCGACGCGCGCCCGGGGCATGTGCGGGTGTCGCCCTACTTCTACAACCTCCCGGAGGATCACCGGGCCATGCTGGAGCATTTCGTCCGTGGCTGATACCTCGCGTCCGTCCCTGCGTCACAGCGACCGCCAGAAGGGGCCCACGGCCGACGAGTTGCTGCTCGAGAGCGCGGTCCTGCCGGAGCGGCCCGACGCGCTCCGCAAGACCGATCCGTGGCGGGTGCTCCGCATCATGGCGGAGTTCGTGGAGGGGTTCGAGAAGCTGGGCGACATCCAGGATGCGGTCGCCATCTTCGGGTCCGCGCGGGTCCAGCCCGACGATCCGTACTACCAGGTGGCGGTCACCACGGCCCGCCTCCTGGCCCTGGCCGGGTTCCCGATCATCACCGGGGGCGGGCCGGGCATCATGGAGGCCGGCAACCGGGGGGCGGTCGAGGGAGACGGGCTTTCGATCGGCTGCAACATCGAACTGCCGCACGAGCAGGGCACAAACGCCTACGTGCGCCGGAGCATGTACTTCCGGTTCTTCTTCGTGCGGAAGATGATGCTGGCCAAGTACTCCATGGCGTTCGTGGTGTTTCCCGGCGGCTACGGGACGCTCGACGAACTGTTCGAGGCGCTGACGCTGATCCAGACCGGGAAGATGAGCAGTTTCCCGGTGGTCCTGGTGGGAAAGCAGTACTGGAGCGGCCTGCTGGAGTGGCTCCGTGCGACGATGGCGGGCGAGGGGAAGATCTCGCCCGAGGACCTGACGCTGTTCCATGTCACGGACGATCCGGAGGAAGTGGTCCGGATCGTCACCGAGGCCAGGCAGAACGGCACGAACAACCGGACCTCCTGACGCATGCCGAGACCGAGCGCGAAGTACCTCCGCGGGAAGCGGATCGACCCGAGGCCCATCACCGGCACCGAGTCGGCGGCGGACCTGATGGACAACGCCTTCCTGGCGTACAACGCCGGGCGGCTCCGGGAAGGGTGCCAGCTCTTCACCCAGCGGATGCTCGAGCCCAACGTCACCGTGGGGATGAGTCTCACCGGGGCCATGACCCCGGCTGGCCTGGGGATGAGCTCGCTCATCCCGCTCATGGAGGCGGGATTCGTCGACTGGATCATCTCGACCGGGGCGAACCTCTATCACGACGCCCACTTCGCGCTGGGACTCTCGCTGCACCAGGGGACGCCCAATGCCAACGATGTCGAGCTCCGTGACAAGGGCGTCGTGCGGATCTACGACATCTTCTTCGACTACTCGGTGCTCCTCTCGACCGACGCCTTCGTGCGGGAGGTGTCGGCGGGGAAGGAATTCCAGCGGTCGATGAGCAGCGCCGAGTATCACTACCTGCTCGGGAAGTACCTGCGGGAACGGGAGAAGGCGCTCAAGCTCTCCCGCCGGTCGGTGCTCTCGGCGGCCTACGATCTCGCGGTGCCGATCTACACCAGCTCACCGGGGGACAGCTCCATCGGGATGAACGTGGCCGAGCAGGCACTGGCGGGATCGAAGCTCCGGTTCGACGTGAGCGCGGACGTGAACGAGACGGCGTCGATCGTGCTCGAGGCGAAGCGGAGCCACGGCAAGAGCGCGGCGTTCATCGTCGGAGGCGGGAGTCCCAAGAACTTCCTGCTCCAGACCGAGCCCCAGATCCAGGAAGTGCTGGGCATCGACGAGAAGGGGCACGACTTCTTCCTGCAGATGACCGACGCCCGCCCGGATACCGGCGGGCTCTCCGGGGCCACACCCAACGAGGCGGTGAGCTGGGGGAAGATCGACCCCGACATGCTCCCGGGGACGGTGGTGGTCTACCTCGACAACTCGGTGGCCCTCCCGCTCCTCACGGCCTACGCGCTGGCGCGGCACGCTCCCCGCCCGCTCAAGCGGCTCTACGACCGGCGGGAGGCGATGATGAAGCGGCTGGTGAAGGAGTACAAGGCCGCGCTCAAGTTCCGGGACGACCGGGCGGAGGAGGCGAAGCAGTAGTCTGCCTGCGCTCTCCTCCGGCCTCCTGTCACCCCCTCCCGCTTCCCCGCTAGCGCGCCCCCCGGAACATCAGGTCCACCAGCTCCTCGTACATCGCCTCCGCCTTGCCCGGCTCGCCCGAGCGGATGGCGCTGGCGGCGCAGTGCTCCAGGTGGTTGCGGAGCAATGAGCGGGAGACTCCCCGCAGCGCCTCCTGCACCGAGCTCACCTGGGTGATCACGTCCGCGCAGTAGCGCTCCTCTTCCACCATCTTCTGCAGTCCGCGCACCTGGCCCTCGATGCGCCTGAGGCGGGTGAGGACAGAGGCCTTGAGCCCGGGATCGACGGCGACGGCGTGCCGTTCGCCGTCGCTGCCGGCCCCGCAGGCGCAGGGAGCGATGTGGGGTTCGGTCATGGGTGGCTCTCCATGGTGGTGACGGGGGGAGCTTCCCCCTCGCTCAAGGCCGTCCGCAGCCGCAGGCTGTTCGATACCACGCTCACGCTGCTGAAGGCCATTGCCGCCGCGGCCATCGCCGGCGAAAGGCGGATGCCGAGCAGCGGGTACAGCGCGCCGGCGGCGATCGGAATGCCGATGACGTTGTAGATCAGGGCCCAGAAGAGATTCTGGCGAATCACCGCGAGGGTGCGGCGGCTGAGCGCGATCGCGTTGCGCACTCCCCGCAGGTCCCCACGCATCAGGGTGATCTGCCCCGCTTCCATCGCCACGTCGGTGCCGGTGCCCATGGCGATGCCCACATCGGCGCGGGCGAGCGCCGGCGCATCGTTGAGACCGTCGCCGGCCATGGCGACCACCCGACCGGCGGCCTGCAGCCGCTCGACCTCCGCGAGCTTTCCTTCCGGCAGGACTTCCGCCACGACACGATCGACGTGTACGGCGCGTCCCACCAGCTCCGCCGGCACCCGCCGGTCGCCGGTGAGCATCACGACCTCGAGCCCCATCTCCCGGAGGGCCGCGATGGCGGCCGCGCTGGTGGGACGGATCGGATCCTGGATCGCGATCACGCCGGCGACCCGGCGATCCACGGCCACCCAGGCGAGTGACGCGCCGCCCTGCTCCCACGCCTCGGCCTGGGCCAGGAGGGAGGCGCCGGGGGCGATGCCGAGCGAGTCGAGGAGCCGCGGGTTGCCCACCGCGATCTCGTGCGCCTCGACGGTCCCGCGCACCCCGTGTCCGGGGATGGCGCGGAAGTCGGTCGCGGGGGCAAGGGTGAGCCCGCGGTCGGTGGCGGCCTTCACGAGGGCGGTGGCGAGGGGATGCTCGCTCAGCCGTTCCACCGACGCGGCGAGGCGCAGGAGGGCGGCGTCATCGAGACCGGGCTCCGCGGCGAGGCGCGTCACGGCGGGCTTCCCTTCCGTGACCGTCCCGGTCTTGTCGAGCAGGACGACCTGGGTCTCGCCGGCGCGCTGCAGGGCCGCACCGCCCTTGATCAGCACCCCCAGCTCGGCACCCCGGCCGGTGCCGACCATGACCGCCGTCGGCACCGCGAGTCCCATCGCGCAGGGGCAGGCGATGATCAGCACGGTGACCGCCGCGACCAGCGCGTGCAGCAGCCGGGGCTCGGGGCCGAGGTCGAACCAGAGGACGAAGGCCGCGATCGCGATGGAGATCACGACCGGCACGAAGATGCCGGAGACGCGGTCGGCCAGCTGCTGGACCGGGGCGCGGGAACCCTGGGCCTCGCGCACCATGCGGATGATGCGGGAGAGCACGGTATCGCGCCCGATGCGGGTGGCCCGGATCCGGAGCGCGCCGGTGCCGTTGACGGTGGCGCCGATGACGGCGTCGCCCGGCGTCCGCAGGACGGGGACCGGCTCGCCGGTCAGCATGGACTCGTCGACGGCGCTCTTCCCCTCGAGGACGTCGCCGTCGACCGGGATCCGCTCGCCGGGGCGGACCAGGATCTCGTCCCCGACGACGACCTCGACGAGGGAGACTTCCACCTCCCTACCGTCCCGCCGCACGAGCGCCGTCGCGGGCCTGAGGCCCATGAGCCGCCGGATGGCACCGGAGGTCCGGCCGCGGGCCCGGGTCTCGAAGAAGTTGCCGAGCAGGATGAGGGCGATGATCCAGACCACCGCCTCGTAGTACACATCGGGTGGCAGGCCCCGGGCGCGGAACCATCCCGGCGCGAGTGTCGTGCTCAGGCTGAACAGAAAGGCGGCCCCGGTGCCGACGGCGATGAGGGTGTTCATGTCCGCCGAGTGATGGCGGAAGGCCGCGAGGGCGCGGGTGTAGAAGTGGCGTCCCGCCCACAGCACCACCGGCAGGGTGGTGAGGAGCAGCAGCCAGCGGAGCGTGTCGCCGGACCAGGTATAGAGCCAGGGGGCCACTGTCTCGAGCACGCGACTCAGCGGCATCATGAGCTGCACCGCCGGATCGGCCATGCTCTCCGGGCCGGATTGATGAGCCAGGGGCATCGAGAGCAGCATCGTGACCACCGCCGCCGCGCCGCTCACGATCATCCTGCCGCGGAGCTCGGCGAGTTCCTCGGCCCGCGCGGCATCCTGCTGATCGAGCTCCTGTTCCACGGTGCGGTCCGGCCGCGCCACCTCCGCGCCGTACCCGGTCGCGCGCACCACGTCGGCGAGCGCCTCCGCGGAAGTGGCGGCGGGGTCGAACTCGATCGTGGCCTTCGCGGTAACCAGGTTGACGTTCGCGTCGGCGACACCGGGCGCCTGCTTGAGCGCCCGGCCCACCCGGGCGCTGCAGGCGGCGCAGGTCATGCCGCTCACATCGAGGGTCGTCGTCGTCGCCATGCTACCGCTCCCGTACGATCAGCCTGCCGCGGACCATCCCCATCCCGCAGGC
>DASZPT010000448.1:0-9378 GCA_035549935.1 Gemmatimonadales bacterium | reverse complement strand
GATCACGTCGTCCGCCTCGGCGGCGCCGCGGCGGAACAGCGGACCGCCGCGCGGGACCGCCACGGGCGCATTCCCGCTTCCGAGAATCCCGCCGTGGCGGAGCACACCGAGCGGGCGCTGCCGCTGCAGCAAGCCGCCGAGACGCTCGTGTCCGCCGTTCGTCGGGCGGCGGGCGGGGGCCCGGTCTTCCGGGCCAAGCCGTGGCCGTCGGGACATCGCTGGGCCGCCGCGATCACCCACGACCTCGACATCGTGTCCGGGTGGCCGCTCTTCGCGTCGCTCCGGTGGGCCGAGCTGGTGCGGAAGGGTGAGTTCGCCCGCTCCGCCCGGGCGGTGGCCGCCGCCACTGCCGGGCTCACCGGCAGCCCGGTGCGCCAGAGCCTGGCGCGGATTCTCGAGATCGAGCGAGCCGCCGGGGTGCGCGCCACCTGGTTCGTCCTGGCGGGTGACCCGACCCTCACCGGGTGGCGGCGCGGCGACCTGACCTACAGCCTCGACGGCCGGGCGGCGCGAGAGCTCGTCGATCTGGTCCTCGCTGACGGTCACGAGATCGGCCTGCACGGGAGCTTCGAGACCCGCGATGACGGCGCCCTCATGGCCCGTGAGCGGGAGCGCGTCGCCCGTGTCACCGGACGCGTGCCGGCCGGGATTCGCCAGCATTTCCTCCGCCTCGACCCGGCCCGGACGCCCGCGCTCGCCGAGTCGGCCGGCTTCGCCTACGACGCGAGCTACGGCTTCGCCGACCGCAATGCCTTCCGCCTCGGCGCCGCCGAGATCCTCCCCCTCTGGCAGGACCGGGAGCAGCGTCCGCTCGGAATCGTGGAGGCGCCACTCGCCTGGATGGACCGCACCCACAGCAAGTACCTTGGCCAGGAGGACCCCGCCGCCTGGATCGCGGACGCCCTCGACCTCGCGCGGCAGGCGCGCGAGGCGGGCGGGCTCTGGGTCGGTCTCTGGCACCCGAACGTGAGCGCCCCGCTCGGCTTTCCGGGGGCGCTCGAGGCGTTCGAGTCACTGATCGGCGCGCTGGCCAGCGAGCGGCCATGGCTCGCGCCCCTCGAGGAGATCGTCGCCTGGCGCCGGGTGCGCCGCGGGCTGCGGGTCAGGCTGGCCGAGGGCGGAAGGACGGAGCTGGTCGGGGAGGGCCGCTCGGCGTGGGCCGCCGAGATTGAAGAGATCTCCCATGGCTGATCGTCGCACCTGGTGGCGGTGGGCCCAACTCGGCCTCGCCCTCGCCATCATCGCCTACGCCGGCAATCGCCTGGCCGAGGAGTGGTATGCCTTCCAGGGCGCGCCGCTCCAGTGGCAGGTACGGCCGCTCTGGCTCATCCTCGCCCTCCTGATCGTCTGGGGTTCCTACGCTGTGCTGGTGGAAGGGTGGCGGCGCGTCGTTCTGGCCATGCGCCAGCGACTGGGGTACCTCGACGCCGTCCGGATCACCATGGTGTCCAACCTCGGCAAGTATCTGCCGGGGAAGGTGTGGGCCATTGCCGGTGCGGCCCTCCTCGCGGAACGGGCGGGGGTCCAGCCCGGCGCCGCGGTCGCCGCGGCGTTCATTCTCCAGGCCCTCTCCCTCGCCAGCGGCCTGATCCTGGTCGCCATCCTCGCTCCCGGGGCGATGCACGCCCTGAGCGCGGGGTGGGGCATGGCGCTCGTGGGGGTCGCCCTCCTGGCGCTCGGTGGCCTCGTCGTGTTTGCGATTCCGCCCCTCCTCGGCATGTTTCGGCGCTGGCTGCCCAAGGCGATCGCCGGGATCGAGCCGGTGCCGGTCGGCCCGCTGCTGCTGGGGCTCCTGGCCAACGCCATCGGATGGGCCGCGTACGGCCTTGCGTTCCTGTGCCTCATCCGGGGACTCCTGCCCGACGCCCGGGTCGGCTGGGCCCAGGCCACGGCGGTCTTCACCACCAGCTACCTTGTTGGCCTGATCGCGGCGGTCTCGCCGGGGGGCATCGGAACCCGGGAGCTGGCCTTCACCTTTCTGCTCACCCCGACGGTCGGCCCCCAGGTGGCCACCGCGCTCGCGATTGCGACCCGGTTGCTTCTGACGATCACTGAACTCGGCGCGGCACTGCCGTTTCTTCCCGCGATGCGGCGCGCGCCCCGGAATCCATGACCGCTTCCCCCGACGCCTCCGAGCCGGCCGGCCCCCCGATCCCGCGGTGGGTCCCGCCGGTCGTCTTCGCCCTGCTCACCCTGGTCGTCTTCCACAAGTATCTCTTCTCGCCGCCCGGCACGATGCTGATCGGGAACGACACGATCGCGGCCGGCGTGATGATGCGGAGCTTCTTCGTCGAGCAGTTCCATCAGCTCGGCCGGCTGCCGCTCTGGAACCCGTACCTCTACGGCGGGGTCCCGACGATCGAGGCGGGAAGCGGGGACATCCTGTACCCGCCAGCGTTCATCCTCCACATGCTGCTGCCGCTGGTCCCGGCGCTGGCCTGGAAGCTCATCCTCCACGTCTTCCTGGCCGGGCTGTGCATGTACGGCTGTGCCCGGGCCTACGGCGCCTCCCGCGGGGTCGCCCTGTTCGCCGGCGTCGCCTGGATGCTCTCCGCCAACCTCGTGAGCCTCGTGCTCGGCGGGCAGGACGGGAAGATGTACGTCATCACCCTGTTTCCCGCGGCGCTCGGGCTCCTGGTGTCCGCGCTGGACCGGCCTACGCTCGTCAAGTTCGTCTGGTTCGGGGCCGTGGCGGGTCTCCTGCTCACCGCGCACCCGCAGGTCTCCTTCTACGCCTGGGTGGCGCTCGGGCTCTACGCACTCGCCACGGTCATCGCCCGCCGGGGGGAAGGTGCGAAACTGATCGGCCTGCGCCTCGGTGGCGGAGCCCTGAGCCTGGTGCTGGCCCTCGGGGTCGCGCTGGTCGTGCTCCTGCCGATGTACCGCTACCTCCGCGATGTCTCGCCCCGGGCCGGGCCGGGGCTCAGCTTCCAGACCGCGGCGAGCTACGCCCTCAACCCGGAGGAAGTGGTCAACTTCGTGGTGCCGGACTTCTCCGGCGACAACGAGACGTACTGGGGGAGGAACCCGCTCAAGCACAACTCCGAGTATGGCGGGGTGATCGTCTTCGCGCTGGGTATCGCGGGGCTCATTGCCCTCACGGGAGACCGCCGGCGCATCGGGCTCGGGATCATGGGCGGTGTGGCGCTCCTGTACGCCCTGGGCGCGACGACGCCGGCGTTCAGGATCATGTACGAGACCATCCCCGGCCTCAAACGCTTTCGCGCGCCGAGCCTCGCCACCTTCCTGCTGCTCACGGCGCTGGCGGTCCTCTCGGTCCTGCTGCTGGAGCGCATCCTCCGGGATCGGGCAGCCAGGGAGACGCGCACGGCGGTCCGGGTCCTCGCCGTCTTCGGCGGGCTGTCGCTCCTCCTCGCAATTGCGCTCACGGCCGGCGGATCGGGCGCCCTGGCACCGTGGAATGCGATCTTCGGCGCCTCGCCACGGTTCCAGGCCGTCGACGCGAACCTCTCGAAGATGGTGCTTGGGGGAGTGCTGGCCGCGCTCTGGTGCGGCCTCGCGGCGGCGGTCCTGGTCGCCTGGCAGCGGGGCGTGCTCGGCGCCACCGCGATGATCGCCGGGCTCACCACCATCACCGCCATCGACCTGCTGCGGGTGGACTTGCCGTACATCCAGGTGGCCCCCTACGGCCAGTTTTTCCCCGACGACCCTGGCATCGAGGCGATCAGGGCGCAGCTCGGCCCCGGCGAACGGGTGGTGCCGTTCCCCGGTGTCTTCAATGGAGGCGGCAACGACGGCGGCTACCTGGCCACCTACCGCATCCCCGAGGTCTTCGGCTACCATAGCAATCAGCTGCGCTGGTACGACCAGCTGACCCGCCGTGACCTGCGTGACGCGGGCGACCTCCGTACCTACTGGGAGAGCTTTGTCCCGAGCCCGGCCCTCAAGGCATTGTCGGCCCGGATCCTCATCATGCCGACTGCTCTCAGGCTGACGGGACTCACGACCCTCGGGAGCGATGCGCGGATCACGCTCTACCGCGACACCGCCGCCCTGGGCGCGGTCACCGTCGTGCCCGGTATCCGGATCGAGCCGGACTCGGTGAAGCGGCTCGATCTCCTCTGGAATCCCTCCTTCGATGTCTCGAAGGAGGTGCTGGTCGACGCGCCGGTGCCGTCCCTGGGCCAGGGAGGCGGGACCGGCACCGCGAAGCTGGTCCATGACGGCGCCGACAGCGTCGCAATCGAAGCGACCAACTCGGGCCCGGCCATGCTGCTCGTGAGCCGGACCTACCATCCCTCGTGGAAGGCCGTGATCGACGGAACGCCGACACCGGCGCTCCGGGTCAACCACGCCCTGATCGGTATCCCGCTGGCCGACGCCGGAACCCATCAGATCGCGCTGGTCTACCGTCCCGCGGTCGTGGCGGAGGCGAAGCTGGTGACAACCATTGCGTGGGGAATCGTGCTGCTGGCAACCGTGGCCACCCTCGGCCTGAGACTGCGGGAGCGTCGCCGTGGCTGAGCGTCCGACGATCGAGCGGGTGGTGGTGATCATCCCGACGTACAACGAAGCGGTCAACCTCCCACAGATCGCGCCGGTCGTCCTGAACCAGGATCCCCGGATCGATGTGCTCGTGGTGGACGACAACTCGCCCGACGGGACCGGCCGCCTGGCCGATGAGATGGCGGCCGCGAACCCCCGGGTGCATGTGCTCCACCGGCAGGCCAAGCAGGGGCTCGGGCGGGCCTACCTTGCCGGCTTCGCGTGGGCCCTCGAGCAGGGGTACCACGCCATCTTCGAGATGGACGCCGACTTCTCGCACGACCCGACCTTCATCCCGTCGTTCCTCAAGGCAGCCGAAGAGGCGGACCTGGTCCTGGGCTCGCGGTACGCGACCGGTGTCAACGTCATCAACTGGCCCATCTCGAGACTGCTCCTCAGTCTTGGCGCCAATTTCTACGCCCGGGTCATCACCGGGCTGCCGTTGACCGACTCGACCGGCGGGTTCAAGTGCTTCCGACGCGAGGTACTCGCGGCGATCGACCTCGGCCGGGTCCGGTCCAATGGCTACGCCTTCCAGATCGAGATGAGCTTCCGGGCCTGGAAGCTGGGATTCACCCTCAAGGAAGTCCCCATCATTTTCCACGACCGGGTGGAAGGGCACAGCAAGATGAGCAAGAAGATCGTCCGGGAAGCGGTCTGGATGGTCTGGTGGCTCCGGCTCCGATCGATGGTGGGACGCCTGTAGATGATTCCGCTTTCTGGCCTCACGTTCTACAAGATGACCGGCTCGGGCAATGACTTCGTCATGTTCGACGGCCGGCAGGTTCCCGCCGACAGCCTTTCCACCGAACAGATCGTGGAGCTGTGCGACCGGCGCCACGGAGTCGGCGCCGACGGCCTCGTCGTCCTGACGCCGGAAGCCCAGGCCCGGGTCCGGATGGACTTCTGGAACTGTGACGGATCCCGCGCGGACATGTGCGGCAACGCCGCCCTCTGCAGCACCCGGCTGGCCGCCCGCCTCGGCATGGCTCCAGGGGAGGGCATGCAACTCGTCACCAGAGCCGGGACCTTCCCGACTCGCGTGAGACCCGGGGATACGGAATCGGAGCTCAACCTGCCGGATTTCCCGTTGCCCGCCGGGGCAGCCGGGGTGCACCTGCGCCCGGGGGAGGAGGGGGGCCTGCTCGCCACCGTCGGAGTGCCGCATCTCCTGCTCGAGGTCGATGACATCGAGCGGCCGGACCTGATGGCCCGCGGGCAGGCCCTTCGGTCGGATCCGGCCCTGGGCCCGGCCGGGGCCAATGTGAACTTTGTTGCCACGTCCGCCCTGGGGTCCGAACGCCCGGTTCCGCTCCGGACCTATGAGCGCGGTGTCGAAGGCGAGACCCTGGCGTGCGGGACTGGGGCGGTGGCGGCGGCAGTCCTCCTGGCATACCGGGGCCGGGCAAAACTGCCCATCGACATTCTCAGTCGGGGTGGTCGAGTTCTCCACATCGCCGCGACACTGTCAGACGGTAAGGCCACCAACGTATGGCTCTCCGGTGAGGGCCGACTGGTCTTTACCGGGACTCTGCAGTTCACTCGGTAGCACCGCGCAAGCCAAACCACGACAATTCGATAGGGAAGTTGTCCCGCACTGGGACCGGAGTTTCCCACAGTTCTCCACTCTGTTAGTTAACATAATACATATTATACGACCTTCGATTGGTGTCACAACTCGGACCAGACTCACCAGCCCCCAGCGTCACCAGGCAAAAACGAAAAGCCCCCGGCGGCTGCCGAGGGCTCCTACGTCCTGCCTGAGCGACAGCGCTTTACATCGCCCCGCCGGTAAGCTCCGCCAGACGGACCTGCGCCTCGACCCGTGAGCTGGTCTGCGGATAATCCTTGATCACACTCCGGTAGGCTGCCACCGCCTTGTCCTTCTGTCCCGCATTGACCCAGGCTCGCGCCGCGTCAAGCAGCAGATCGGCCTTGAGGTAGTCGAACTCGGCGGCCTTCGACGCACTCTCGTAGGCAGCGGCGGCCTCCCCCGGCCGCTTCGAATTCTCGTAGGCCCGGCCCAGCAGGCCGTAGGCGGGCCCCCGGAACTGCGGCGCAGGATTGGACTTGATGAAGTCCTGCAGGTTGACCGCGGCCAGCTCCTGCTGGCCGTTGATCAGGCGGACCTGGTTGAGGTTGATCACCGCCTCCTGGGCCGCCGCGGTACCGCCGTACGTGGTGATCACCTTCTGGAACTCACTCGCGGCGAGCGGAAGGTTCCCCGACTCAGCGGCGGCGCGCGCCTCGTCCAGCGCCCGGCCCGCGAACTCCTCCTTCCGGCGCCCGCTCATCATCACGAACCAGATGATCAGCCCGACCAGCGCCACACCCACGCCGCCTGCGATCCAGCGATTCTGGGGCACCTTGAGCCAGTCGGCCGCCGAGGGCTTGCCCGCCGCTTTGGGATTCGGGGTTGAGGTCTTGCTCGAAGCCGCAACAGTTGCCGTCATTCAATGTTCCTGATCTACAAGGATTTAGGGGCGATTACCTTGACCAACTTCTGAAGTGCCCCCGAGACGATTCGAACGTCCGACCAACGGTTTAGGAAACCGCTGCTCTATCCAGCTGAGCTACGGGGGCCAGAGCCACAGGGACCGGCTTCCGACAACCGACCTAGCCAACTAATATGCCTTGTACTGACTGGGCTCGGCAAGTCGTGCTGGTTCCGCAGCTTATCAGTAATTGCCTGTTCTCTTATCCCGATTCCACTGCCCCGACTGGAGAGACCGTGACCGAGTCCCTCGCCCTGCGGCTGCGCCAGGAAACCAAGCAGAATCACACCGAGGCGGAGCGCAGCGGGATCATGCGGCGCCTGCTCACCCGGACTCTGGACCAGCCCACCTACGTGGCCCTGCTTCGGAACCTGCTTCCGGTCTACGAAGCCCTCGAGGAGGAGATGACCCGGCATCAGGATGATGCCGTGGTCGCTCCCTTCCACCACCCGGGGCTCGCACGGTCCGAGGCGCTCCGCCAGGACCTCGACTACCTCGGCGGCAGCGGTTGGCGGGACCTGCCGGTGCTGCCCGAGACCCAGGCCTACGTCCAGCAGATTCACGCGGCGGCCCGCCGCGACCCCGCCCTCCTGGTGGCCCACGCCTACGTGCGCTACCTCGGCGACCTCTCCGGTGGCCAGATTCTCAAGAAGATCATTGCCGAGTCGTTCAAGTTGACGGGCGGCGAGGGAGTGAGCTTCTACGAGTTCCCCGCCCTCGGTGACGTCGACGCGTTCAAGCACCGCTATCGCGCTGCACTGGACGCGCTCGCGCCGCCGCGTGAGCGGGCGGACAGCATCGTGCAGGAGGCGATCGGCGGATTCCAGGCGAACAGCCGGCTGTTCACCGGGCTGGAGACCGTCTCGGCCTGAGCTGGGTCAGGAACCGAGCCGGCGACGGACGGCGGCGTAGCCTTCGAGCTGGAGGGCGAGGGCGGTGGCACGGCGCGTCAGGGCCTCGACGCTCGCCATGGCGGAGGGCGGCGCCATCCCTGGCCCCCCGGCGATGTCGGTCAGGGCCCGCCGGGCGTTCGAGAGGATCGCATCGATCATTTCACCGAAGCCCTGCTCGGTCGCGGCATCGACCAGGCCGGTTTCCCGGGACCGCCGGCGGGCCTCGAGCAGCACGTCATTGACCCGACGGCGCGTGGCCTCGACGTCGTGACGGGCCCGCTGGTCGGTCACAAACAGCACATACCCGAGGTCGCTTCCCGCTTCCCCTGGCACGGCCTCGCCCCGGACCGCGATGGGAATCGGGGCGGCGTCTCCGACCCGGATCTGCAACTCCCCGTTCCAGGCCCGCCGATCGATGCGGAGCGCGGCGAACATCGCGCCCGCCTCCTCCGTGTTGCCGAAGATCGTCATCAGGTCCTCGATCGAGGCGAGCTCGACCGGCACCTTTCCCAGCAGCTCCCGGAACGCATGATTCACCACCAGCAACTGGCCTGACGAGCTGACGATCACGGTCGGCTCGGGCGCCACCTCGATCACCTGGCAGACGCGGGCCAGCTGGTCCTGGGCGATCAGCACCCGCACCGCCTGCACCTGCTGCACCATGTCCACCAGCGAGGTCCGGATCACCCTGGCGGTGGCGACCTCGGGCTCGGTCCACGGCTTGGAGGTGCCGCGGGTCATCTCGGTCCACACCGCGAACGACCGCCTGGGCGAGAGGTGGTTCGGGTCATCCGGGTCGACGGGCTTGCGGGGATCACCGGCCCAGCGGAGCGTCTGGACCTGCTCCCGCCGGAACCAGAGCAGGTAGTCCCGCGGCCGCCCCGAGAGCGTGATGGCGAGAAGCCCCGTGGCCGAGGAGAGCCGGGCGAACTGCTCGGCAACCCGGGGGAGGCCGCTCGTCACCACCACCGTCTCGCTCGGATGATGCTGCGCCAGCCAGTCGGCGATGGCGCGGATGTCCTGGGACGAGGGGACTTCGCCGGTGCTGAGCAGTTCCCCTTCGTGCACCAGCGCCGCGCCTGTCGCATCGACCGCCTGGAGCAGCGCCTTCGGTGCCGCGAAGAGCGCGGTGCGCCAGTCCCCCGTGGTGGCGAGCGCTTCGACGATGGTCTGCTCCAGCCGGCGCACCAGCATCTCGGTCTGTGCCAGCGCCATGTTCTCCAGCGCCGAGAGACGGGTCGAGACCATCTCGGCGAGGATGCCACAGGCGGCCCGCACCTCGTAGGAAATCGCGCGAGGGGCGTAGTGATGGCAGGCGATCAGTCCCCAGAGCTTTTCCCCCCGCGGCGGATCGCCAGGGTATCGAGCTCGCGGGCGCGCGCGTCGTCGTAGCCGGTCCAGCGGTCGGCCAGCTCGCGGAAGGCCTCCGCCTCTCCCTCGGGGTCGGTGGCGCCGGACCAGGCGTAGAGTTCGAGGCGGTTGCA
>DASZPT010000447.1:0-18226 GCA_035549935.1 Gemmatimonadales bacterium | reverse complement strand
GAGGCCGGAGGCTGGAGTTTCCCTGAGTGAGTCCAGCCTCCGGCCTCCCGCCTCCCGCCCTCTTTCCTCAGGACACGATGTCGCCGAGGATATGCCGAGCGATCACGATCCGCTGGATCTCGCTGGTTCCCTCGCCGATCTCGCAGACCTTCGCATCACGCATCATGCGCTCCACCGGATAATCGGTCGTGTAGCCGTAGCCGCCGAAGATCTGCACCGCCTTGGTGGTGACGCGCATGGCCAGCTCCGAGCAGTAGAGCTTGGCCATCGCCGCTTCTTTCTTGAAGGGCTTGCCGTTCTGCTTGAGCCAGGCGGCGTGGTAGAGGAGGTGGGTCCCCGCCTCGATCTCGAGGGCCATGTCCGCGAGTTGGAAATGCACGCCCTGGAAGGAGCCGATGGCCCGTCCGAACTGCTTGCGGACGCCGGCGTACCGGAGGGCCTCTTCATAGGCCCCTTCGGCGATCCCGAGAGAGAGTGCGGCGATGCCGATCCGCCCGGCGTCGAGGGTCTTGAGGAAATTGATGAACCCCTGCCCCGGCGCCCCCAGCTGGTTCTCCTTCGGCACGATCGCGTCCTCGAAGATGAGCTCGCGGGTGTCGCTCGCGCGCCAGCCCATCTTGTCTTCCTTCTTCCCCGCCCGAAATCCCTTCACCGCCGGCAGCGACTCGTCGTGTCCCACGCCCGCCGCACGGCAGGCCTCGAGGTCGCAACTCTGCTTGGTGAGGATGAAGCTGGTGATCCCCTTGTTGCCGCTGCCGGGCTGGGTCCGCGCGGTCACGACGAAGATCTCGCCGACGCCGGCGTGGGTGATGAAGACCTTCGATCCGTTGAGTACGAAGTGATCGCCCTTGTCCACCGCGGTGGTGGCGGTGCCGCCGGCATCGCTGCCCGCCCCCGGTTCCGTCAGCCCGAAGCCCCCGAGTACCTTGCCGGAGGCGAGCAGCGGGACGTAGCGCCGCTTCTGCTCCGGCGTCCCGAAGTCGACGATCGGCGAGGTTCCCAGATTGGTGTGCGCGCTGATCGTCAGCGCGTGACTGGCATCGATCTTCGCGAGCTCATGGATCGTGATGTAATAGGAGAGCTGGTCCATGCCCGCCCCGCCGAGCTCCTCCGGCCACGGGACCCCCAGCAGGCCGAGCTCCCCCATCTTGCGGATATTTTCCCAGGGGAAGGTGGAGGTCCGGTCCAGCTCGCGGGCGACAGGAGCGACGTCCTGCTTCCCGAACTCGCGGACCATCTCGCGGACCTGGTGATGCTGCTCGGTGAAGTAGAGAGTGGAATCCATGGACTCGTTAGGGGAGGAAGGGTGCAGCCATCTCGGGCCTTGCCGGCGGAACGACGGCAGTTAAGATAGCCGGGCTCAGGGAGAAATGCGTGTCATGAGCCCCCCCCGGCAGATCACGCCCATCGCCCTCAGGACCAAGGTCGGCATCACGCTGGCCGGGTTCCTGCTCCTGGTGATGGGCCCGGCGTTTCTGGCCTATCGCTCCAGCACCGCGTACCTGGCGACGTCCACCCAGGTGGCTGCCGAACAGTCCAGCGTCGCGGAGCTGCGCGCGGTCTACTCGCTCATCCAGGACCTGGAGAGCGGGCAGCGTGGCTTCGTGATCACGGGAGACCCGGCGTTCCTGAACTTCTACACCGCGGCCCACGCGCAGGTCCTTCCGCGGCTCCGGGCGCTCCGCCCCCTCCTCTCGATCACGGTGCACGGCCCCGCCCTGGCCGACAGCCTCGAGGCCCTCGCCCGCGCCAAGATGGACGGGATCGAACGGATCATCGAGGCCCGCCGGTCGCAGGGCTTCGAGGCCGCACGCGCCATCGTGGCGGGTGGCCGCGGGCGGGTCCTGATGAACGAGATCCGGGCCCAGGTGGCCCTGGTCGACGCCGCGGCCCGCCGCGAGCTGCTCATGACCCGCGACGAGGCGATGGCCCAGCGCCGGACGGCCCTCTACGGGCTGGCGGTCTCCGGGATCGCCGCCCTCACCCTCGCGCTCGGGGCCGGGTTCCTCATCAGCCGGGACATCGCGGAGGACCGCGCGGAGCGGGAGCAACTCACCCATGAAGGCGCGGCCCTCAGCAGTCAGCTCGCCGGCATCTCCGCCGAGCTCGCCGCCCAGGACCTCCATCTCCGCGCGATCGTCTCCGCCGTCCCGGTGGCCCTCGTCTCCATCGACCGGGCAGGCCTGGTCAGCTTCTGGAGTCCGGTGGCGGAGCAGATGTTCGGGTACACGGCGGGCGAGGTGGTCGGGCACCCACTCCCGATCGTGCCGGAGGATCGCCAGGGGGAATACGACCGTTTCCGCGAAACCGTTCTGGCGGGCACCGCGTTCAGCGGGCGGGAGACCCGGCGGGTGCGGAAGGACGGCGCCGAGGTGGACGTGGCGGTCTCGACGGCGCCGCTGCGGAACGCCTCCGGCGAAGTGGAGGGCCTGGTCGCCGCGTACGTCGATGTCCGGGCCCAGCGCCTGCTGCAGGAGGAACTGCGGCAGTCCCAGAAGATGGAAGCGCTCGGCCGCCTCGCGGGCGGGGTCGCCCACGACTTCAACAACCTGCTCACCGCGATCCTGGGCTTTGCCGACCGGGTGCGCCGGGGGTTGCCGCCGGAGAGCGCCCACCTGGCGGATCTCGAGGAGGTGGTGGTCGCCGCCGAACGCGCCACCGCCCTGTCGCGGCAACTGCTCACGTTCAGCCGGCCCCAGGCGGTGGCGCCGAAAGCGATCGACGTGAACGCCGTGGTGCGCGCAATGGAGCCGATGCTTCGCCGGCTGCTCGGCGAGCGGGTCGACCTCCGCGTGAACCTGCCGGCCAACACCGGGCGGGTGCTGGCCGACACCCATCACATCGAGCAGGTCCTCCTCAATCTGTGTATCAACGCGCGGGATGCGATGCCGGGAGGCGGCCGGCTGCTGGTCGAAACGGGACAGACCGAGCTCGCCGCCGGGTACCTCGACCTCCATCCGGAGCTGTCTCCCGGAACCTACGTGATGCTGTCGGTGACGGACACCGGCGTCGGGATGGACGAGGCGACGCGCGCGCGTCTGTTCGAGCCGTTCTTCACCACCAAGGGCGGCATGGGCACCGGTCTCGGGCTCGCCACCGTCTACGGCATCGTGAAACAGGCGGGTGGCGGCATCGTGGTGTCCAGCGAGCCGGGCGGTGGGACCGCCTTCAAGGTCTACCTCCCGCTGGCTCCCGCCGGGGCAGAACCGGTCGCTCCACCGGTTCCGGCGGCACTCCCGATGCTCCCCGTCGGCGCGTCTGCCGTGGTGGTCGACGACAACTCCGCGGTCCGTTCGCTGACGGTGGCCCTCCTCGAGGACGAGGGCTTCGCGGTACGAGGGTATGCCAGCGGGGAGGAGGCGCTGGCGGATCTCCCCACGATCGACCGCCTCGACCTCCTGGTCACCGACCTGGTCCTGGGGAACATGGATGGGGCGACCCTCGCCACCCGGCTCCGCGAGCGGTACCAGGCCCTGCCGGTGGTCTACATGTCGGGCTACACCGCCGACACCGAGATGGTCCGAGCCCTGGGCCGGCAGCCCCGGGTGCGGTTTCTCGACAAGCCGTACCGGGCTGGAACCCTGCTCGCCGCGATCGCGGAAGTCATGGCAGAGCCGCCATCGCCCGCCTGACGCGCCGGCGCTCTTCCCCCCGGCGGGGCATTCCGCCACCTTCCTCCGATGCCCCCGTCACCCCCAGGCCCGCCCCACGAGGTCACCCAGCTGCTCCAGCGGCTCCGCGCCGGTGATGCGGATGCCCGGGAGCGGCTCTTTCCACTGGTCTACGACGAGCTCAAGCAGGTGGCGCGGCGCGCCCTCCGCCGGGAGCGGCCCGACCACACCCTGCGCCCCACCGAGCTGGTGCACGAGGCCTACCTCAAACTCGGCGCGTCCGCGGGCCCCTGGCAGGACCGGGCCCACTTCCTCGGGGTGGCCGCGCGGGCAATGCGGCAGATCCTGGTGGATCATGCGCGCCGCCGGCTCGCCGGGAAGCGCGGCGGCGGGATGATCGCCACGACGCTCGAGGACGTGGGCGGCGAGGCGGCGCTCCCGCCGGAGGAGGTCCTCGCCCTCGATGCCGCGCTGGAGCGGCTGGAGCAGCAGGACCCCCGGCTCCGCGCGCTGGTCGAGTACCGCTTTTTCGGCGGCCTTACCGACAAGGAGATCGCCGAGCTGCTCCAGATCAGCGAGCGGACGGTGAATCGCGACTGGGCCCGCGCCCGCGCCTGGCTGCACAAGGAAGTGTATCCCGCCTCATGAGCACGGACGGCCGGTGGACCCGGTTGATGGAGCTCTTCGACCAGGCCCGGGAAATCCCCCCAGCACAGCGTGACGCATGGATGACCGAGGCCTGCGGCGGAGACGAGGAACTCCGCCGCGAGCTTTCGTGCATGCTGGAGGCCGACACCGGCAGCCTCGGGATTCTCGACCGGGCGCTCGCCATGCCGTATGCCGACGACCTGCCGGTCCTGGCGGGCGAGCTCGCCGGCCGTTACGAGCTGGCCCACGAGCTGGGCGAAGGCGGCATGGCGCGCGTCTTCCTCGCCACCGAGCGCAAGCACGGCCGCGCCGTGGTCCTCAAGATCCTCAAGCCGGACGTCGCCCGGCACTTCGGGCGGGAGCGCTTCTACCGCGAGGCGCGGATCCTGGCCCAGCTGGCGCACCCCCACATCGTCGGTCTGATCGACTCGGGGGAAGCGGCCGGGCACCTGTACTATGTGATGCCGTACCTCGAGGGGGAGACCCTGCGGGACCGGCTCAAGCGGGTCGGCCAGCTCCCCGTCCCGATGGCGGTGAGCGTCCTGCGCGACGTAGCCGATGCGCTGCGCCACGCGCACCAGGCCGGCGTGGTGCACCGCGACCTCAAGCCGAGCAACATCTTCCTGGTCGGGGACCACGCCTTCCTGCTCGACTTCGGGATCGCCAAGATGCTGGAGCCTGAGCCGGGCCAGGACCCGCCGACCGAGAGCGGTGCCGCCATCGGCACGCCGGCCTACATGGCCCCGGAGCAGCGGGTCGGCGACCCGATGCTCGATCACCGCGCCGACCTCTACACCTGGGGTGTGGTGGCCTATGAGAGCCTCCTCGGCCAGCTCCCCGATCATCACATCCTGCCGCTCTCCGCGGGCGACATCGTCGACCGCCGGCCCGACGTTCCGCCCGCGCTGGCACGGCTGATCGCGGAGTGTCTCTCGCCCGCCGCGGAGGACCGGCCGGCGGATGCCGACCGGCTGGTGCGGGGGCTCGAGGGGCGGATGAGCGCGGCGGTGCGCGCCATTCCCGCCACCCCGGAGGGATCCCGGCGCACGCGTCTCGCCGTGGCGCTCACCGGCCTCGCCGCCTTCGCGGTCATCGCGGGCACGCTCACCTGGCGCTCGCAGGCGCGCGACGACGCGGCGCTTCGGGCCCCGATTGCCGTCAGCGCCTTTTCCAACGAGACCGGCGACCCGAACCTGGACACCTGGGGCCGCCTCGCGGGCGACTGGATTACCGAGGGACTCAATGGCCTGGACGCGCTCGCGGTGGTCCCGTGGACCACCTCGCTCAAGGCGTCCGAGCTGATCGGCGAGCGGCGGAGCGCGGCGCGCCCGGTCGATCCCGTGGCGGTCCTGCGGGAGGAGACCGGGGCCCAGACCGTCATCACCGGCTCCTACTACCGGGTGGGCGATTCGCTGCGCTTCCACGCCGAGGTTGCCGACGCGAAGGCCGGGCGGGTGCTCGCGACGCTGCCCCCCGTGACCGTGCCGGTCTCCACGCCCGAGGCGGGCATCTCCGAGCTCCGTCAGCGGGTGATGGGCATGGTCGCGGCGAGCCTGAATACCGGCGTCTCGAAAGTCGCCAACCTTGGACGCCGGCCGCCGACCTACGAGGCCTACCAGGCCTTCGACAAGGGCCTCACGCTGAGCCGGAGCCAGGAGTACGAGGCGGCGCTGCCGCAGTTCCTGCGGGCGTTCGCCCTCGACACCCAGTTCGTCGGGGCCATCCTCTCCGCCGCCACCGCCAGCTGGAACGCCGGCAATCCGGCGCTGATGGACTCGCTCATCAAGGAGCTGCGAAAGCGTGAGGGCGCGCTCAGCGACCTCCAGCGGATCCGCCTCGAGGGGATGGAGGCCCGCATCGCGGGCGACGGGCAGGCGGAGCTCAAGGCGCTCCGGCGGGCCGCGGTGCTCTCCCCCAACTCGCAGGCGGTCTACAACCTGGCCGACGTCGCCCTCAACACCGACCGCCCGGCGGAGGCGCTCACCGCGCTCGAGAGTCTCGACCCCGACCGCGGGGAGATGCGCGGCTGGGCGCCGTACTGGTTCGATCTCGCGCACGTCTATCACCTGCTGGGACGCCACGATGCCGAGCTCCGGGCCGCGCGCGAGCTCCGCCGCCGCTATCCCGACCGGCGGGCCGGGTTGGTCTTCGAGGTGCGGGCGCTCGCGGCCGTGGGGGACACTGCCGGCGTCGATCGTCTCCTCGCCGAGGGGCAGCTCCTCCCGCCCAACACCTACTGGTCGCAGGGGGCGGCCCTGACGGTCGCGGGGGAAGAACTGCAGGCGCATGGCTTCGGGCAGACCGGCTGGCGCTACCTCACGCAGGCGGTGAGCTGGCTCGATCACCAGCTCGCCCTCGCGTCCGGCGACCGATCCCACCGGTACTGGCTCGCGAGCGCGCTCTACGACCTCGGCGACTGGCGGCGCTCGCACGCGGTGAGCCGGGACCTCGCGCGCGAATTCCCCAATCGGCTGGACTACCGGGTGCTCGCCACCGTGGCCGCGGCCCGACTCCACCTGCGGGAGGCCGATACCCTCCCGACGACCCTGCCGCACGAGCGGGGCGCGCTGGCGATGCTCAAGGCGCGCATCGCGACGATCCGGGGCCAGCGGGAGGCCGCACTCGGGTTCTATCGCGAGGCCACCGAGCACGGGCTCAACGGACTGGCGTGGATCCACGGCTCCGCGGCCTATGACCTCTTCCTGCTGGGCGAGGCGCGCCGGCAGCTGCCGCTCTCCCTCCGGTCCGGGCTGCCGGAGCCTTGAAGAGGGCTACCGCGCCAGCAGGCCGGCGAGGCCGGCCACCACGGCCGCGGTGAGCACGGCCGGCACCCCATAGCGAATCGCTCCCCGCCACAGCCGGAATGCCGCGGAACTCCCGAGCCCGAGCTCGGTGCGGGTCGCGCGCCGCGACATCGCCCACCCCGCGAAGATCGCCAGGCCCAGCACCGCGCCCGGGACGAGCACGTCGGTCGCGAGCCGCAGCACCGCGCGGTCGAGGTGCCAGCGGGGCCCCGCGACTTCGCCCGCGGTCGCGACCAGCCAGGCCGCCCCTGCGGAGAGCAGGACGGCCGGCCCCCGCCGCATTCGGAACATCGTCGTGAACTGGGCCGAGGCCGACTCCAGGACCGCGAACCCGCCCAGCACCCCGGCCACCAGGACCATGGCGTACCAGACCTCGAGTCCTGTCCCGACGCCGGCCCCGAGCACGAGCGGGATCTGGCCCAGGAGAAGGTGCTCCGGCGCGAGCGGCGGGAGATGCACCCCGGACAGGGTTGCGGTGACGAGGAGCAGCACCAGCACCGCGGCCGCCACCGCGGAGAGGAGCATCACGCCGGACACGCGGACAATCGATCGGGAGGAGGGAAGCTCGGCGCCATAGGTCATCACGGTTCCAAAGCAGAGACCCAGCGTGAGGAGTGCCAGCCGAAGTGCGTCGAGCGCACCATGGGCCGTCGTGCGGGAGGGATCCGGTTCGAGCACGCCGAGAAGCACGTCGACCGAAGGGCCATGCATCAGGGCGCGAACGGTGATCCCGAGGAGGAGCACCAGCACCGCTCCGACCGACCCGACCAGCAGGCGGGACCTGAAACGCTCCGGAGTCGCCGCGACCGCGCCGAGCAGCCCGTAGAGCAGGCCCTGCGCGATCACCCCCGCCCCCATCGAGGCGGGCCCCTTGCCCTGCACCAGCCAGAGCGCGGCGGTCGCGGGGATCGAGCTGGTGGCACCGAGGATCAGGGTGCCCGCCGCCGCCCCGATGCCGGCGATCCACCGCCACCGGCAGGGACGTCCCTCCTGGCGCGCCACCCGGTCGTAGCAGCCGGCGGGCGTGGCCCGTCCCCGGCGGCCGATCATGAGCTCCGCCATGAGCACCGGGAGCCCGATCGCGACGAGCGCCGCCAGGTACATCAGCAGGAAGGCGCCCCCGCCGTAAAGATCGAGGAGGACCGGCAGGCGCCAGGCGCTCCCGAGGCCGAGGGTGATCCCGACCGTAGCGAGCCCAAATCCCGGGGCACCGCTCCAGCCGCGCCGCTCAGGATTGCGGACGGAATAGGAACGCCGAGATTCGGCCGGGATCAGGACAGTGGACAGAGCCGCCTCCAAGGGTCTCTCGGAGATGCGGCGGAGAGGCGGTCAGACCGACAGTGGCCTCACCCGCTCCGGTCCCGGACCATGGCGATGGCGCTCCGAATCCGGCGGAACGGGCGGCGGTCGCTGCAGGCATCGCATCCCGCGCAGGGGCCGGCCTCCTCCCCGAAATAGCGAAGGAGGACCTGGCGCCGGCACCGGTGGCCGGACGCGTACTGCTCCATCACGTGGAGCCGCCCCAGCGCCGCCCGTTTCCTTCGGTCGATCCGGCTCCAATCCACCGGCTTCGAGCCCGGCGCCAGTTCTTCCGCGAGACGATCGGCCGAGGCGACGACCGCCGCGGGATGGCGACGGCGCCGGTCGGGATGGTTCCAGATTTCCTCGAGGGTCTGCCGCGGCGGGAAGGTCACATCCAGCTGGCGGCGGTGTATCCCCGCATCCGACCGGTGGCGAAGGAGGAGGCAGGTGGAAGGCTGCCCGTCCCTCCCCGCCCGGCCTGCCTCCTGGTAGTACGCCTCCGGCGTCGCGGGCATTCCCCAGTGGGCGACGAGGCGAACCCGCGGCGCGTCGATCCCCATCCCGAAGGCGGAGGTGGCCGTTACGACGTCCAGGTCCTCCGCCAGGAAGCGCTGCAGGACCTCGTGCCGCCGCTCTCGCGTGAGACCGGCATGGTAGGCCATCGCCCGGCGGCCGGCCCGCTCCAGGCGCTGCGCCAGCGCGTCGGCCGTATTCCGGGTTGCGACGTAGACGATCGCGAGGCCGGGGTGCCGTGCGAGGAGGTCGAGCAGGAGGGGCACCCGGTCTCGCCGGTTCCGCAGGGGCACCACGCCGAAGGTGAGGTTGGGCCGGTCGAAGGAACCGAGGTGCAGATCGGGTCGGCGGAGGCCGAGTGACTGCAGGATATCCTCCCGCACCGCCGGCGTGGCGCTCCCGGTGAGCGCGATGGTGGGCGGCGCGCCGAGCGCGTCGCGGAACCGCCCGAGATGACGGTAGCTCGGCCGGAAATCGTGTCCCCACTCACTGATGCAGTGGGCTTCATCGACCGCAAGGAGCGCCGGCCGGATGGAGGCGGCGGCCAGTTCCTGCACCGTACGCTCGGCCCGCTCGGGAGAGAGATACAGGAGCCGGAGCGACCGGTCCGCGATGCGGGCCCGCACCGCCTGCTGGGCCTCGTACGGCATGAGGCTGTTGAGGGCATCTGCCGGGATACCGCGAGCCTTGAGGGCCGCGATCTGGTCCTGCATCAGGGCGACGAGCGGAGAGATGACGATGGTGAGGCCGCCGAGGACCAGCGCCGGGACCTGGAAGCAGATGGACTTCCCGCCGCCGGTCGGCAGCACGGCGAGGGTATCCCGGCCGGCGAGCACCGACTGTACCACCCGGCGCTGGAGCGGGCGGAAATCCCGGAAGCCGTAACTTCCGTGCAGCTGGCGGCGGGCCTCGGCGAGGCGGGCGGGGAGCGTGGACACGGGGCGAGGATAACCTCGTCACCCCGGCTGGCCGGGTCCCCGGAAACGCGGTGGGGAGCGGGAAAAGGCGTCGTCTTCTAGGAGGGAGTGGACGCCCCGCGGCGCCGGAGCCAGAGACGAATGGCGAGCGCCACCGAGAGGGCCACCATGGCGGCCCAGATGAGCAGGCGATTGTCGGTCGCGACGCCGGCGGCCGCCAGCACGAAGCCGAGGATCGCGGAGAAGAGGCGCGCGCGCTTCATTTCTTGAGGAAGGCCGCGACGGCGGCGCGGAAATCGGGATGCGCGCGCGCGAGGGCGTTCACCTGGGCGCCGAGCGCGATCCCCTCCTCGAAGCTGCGGCCGTCGAGCGAGTAGAAGAGACGCTTGATGAGCGCGAGGGCCGAGGTCGAGCTCGCGGCCAGGCGGGCGAGCAGCGCCGCGGACTCGGCGGCGAAGGCGGCATCCGGCACTACCCGCGAGACCAGGCCCAGCCCGAGCGCCTCCGCCGCGGTGAGCAGCCGCCCGGTCGCGACCAGGTCGAAGGCCTGCTTCTCGCCGACGATCCGCCGCAGGATGGTCATCACCATCGCCGGGACGAAGCCGCGCTGGATCTCGGGGTACCCGAACTGGGCGCTCTCGGCGGCGAGGACGATGTCGCACGCGGTCGCGATCCCCGCGCCGCCCGCGAGCGCACGGCCGTGCACCAGGGCCACCACCGGACGGGCCGACCGCCGGATCGCGGTGAACACCGCGCCGAGGCGCGCGGCGGCCTGCTCGTTCTCCTCCGCCGACTGGTCCGCGGAGGCGAGCAGCTCGTCGAGATCGGCGCCGGCACAGAAGTCCTTCCCCGCTCCGCCGATCGCCACGACCCGGACCTCCGCATCGAGCTCCGCCCGCGCCAGCGCCGCGGTGAGCGCGGCGATCGTGGCGCGATCGAGCGCATTCCGCTTCTCGGGGCGGTTGAGCGTGAGGCGCAGGACACCGGACTCGAGCGAGGTCAGGAGCACCGGGGGAGTTCCGAGCTACAGGTTCCGGGTTCCGGGTGGCGGGTCACGGGGCGCGCCTGGCCTTCCTGGCGATCGCGGCGGGCACCGGGATCTCCATCCGCAGGAGGGCGGTCGAATAGACCTTTCCCTGCGCATCGGTCTTGAGCGAGATCGTGCCGCCGCCGTCCAGCGCCCCGTGCAACAGGAAATTGAGGGCGTTGAGGTTGGGGAGCTCGAAGCGGTCGACGCCACTCACCATCCCCTTGAAGTGCCGCGCCACCCGCGCGCGTGTCACTTCCTTGCGCAGGATAGGATAGTACTCCGGCTCCAGGGCGATCAGCCCCACATTGGCGGTGTCGCCCTTGTCCCCCGACCGGGCGTGGGCCAGAAATCGCAGCTGGATCAACCGGGTCCCGGCTCCTGCCTTGCCCCGCCGTGCCGTCATGGTCTTCATGGCTCCAGGATCTCCACCCGCACGTGAGGTTCGATCTCGGTCCGGTCGATCAGCGCCGGCCAGTAGGCGACCACCTCCTGCACCTCGGGACGCCCGCCGGCGAAGCCGGTCACGCTGGGCGGACCGGTGAGGACGAGGGGCGCGATCTCGCGGGTGAACCGTTCGACCGCGGCCTTCTCCTTCGCCCGCACCCCGATCCTGAGCTGCACCTCGGCGAGGTCCGCGGTGGGCGGGCCGGCCAGCGGACCGTGGGTCGCGTCGACGCCGACGAACTCGGTGAGGATCTGCTCGTACTCGAGGCCCAGGTCCGCGAGCCGCTGGCGGAGGATCCGGTCGGCGGCCTTCGCCTTGTCGTACGCTTCGGGCCAGGAGTAGACCAGGGTCCCCACCGCCTTGTACCCGTAGAAGTAGGCGATCGACACCTTGAGCTTGTCGGTGCGCTCGCGGCCCCGGATGCCGCTCACCCGAACCCGGTCCTTGCCCGCCTGCCGGAGCTGGATGGTGGTGAAGTCGGCGATCCCGTCCGGGGTGATGTAGGTGTGCGGGTCGCCCATCTCGTAGACCAGCTGCTCGGTCACGGAGGGGACGCTCACCACCCCGCCGGTCCCAGGGTGCTTGGTCACGACGAAGGTCCCGTCCGCGCTCGCCTCCACGATCGGGAAGCCGGGATTGGCGAGCCCCTTCACCTTGCGCCAGTCGCGGAGGAGGTTCCCCCCCGACGACTGCGCGCCGCACTCGATGATGTGCCCGGCCACCGTCCCCGCCGCCACCTTGTCCCAGTCGTCGGTGGCCCAGCCGAATTCGTGAAACAGAGGCCCGAGCGTCAGGCCGGTGTCGGTCACCCGGCCCGTGACGACCACGTGCGCCCCGCCCCGGAGCGCCTCCACGATCGGCGCCATGCCGAGATAGGCGTTGGCGGAGAGCACCTTGTCACGGATCGCCGCAAGGGGACGACCCGTGTCCATGTCGCGGAGCTCGTGCCCCTTCGCCAGCAGCTCGTCGAGACGCGGGAGGATGTCGTCGCCGGTGACGAGCGCGATCCGCACTTTCCCGGAGAGCCCGAGCTTCCGCGCCGCCTCGCGCACCGCCTCCGCACAGGCCCGGGGATTCACCCCGCCGGCGTTGCTGGTGACGCGGATGCCCTTCGCGGCGATATCGGGGAGGATCCGTTCCATGAGCGGCACGAAGTCGCGGGCATACCCCATCCTCGGGTCGCGCGACTTCTGCTTCTGCATGATGGACATCGTCACCTCGGCGAGGTAGTCCATCATCAGGTAGTCGATCGGGCCGCCCTGCACCTGGCGGACCGGGGCCTCGAGCCAATCGCCCCAGAAGCCCTGTCCGGCGGCGACCCGCACGGTACGTGCTGTCATTGACTGATCGGAGTCACGGGTGGAGGAAAGCCTGCCTCACGGGTCCAGGCGCGGTCGCCCTCGGGGACCACCACGATGCCGAGGGGGAAGAACGCCTCGCCGAGGGGAAGTCCCGGATCGCGCCAGGGCACGGTCACGGCCATCTTCTGCCCGCCGGGAAGGGTGACCTGGGGCCCCGGCAGCTGGCTCACGTGGGCCGAGTCGGCGTAGAGGCGGATCGACACGAGGGCGGTCCACCGCTGGTCGCCCGCCGGGTCGGCGAAGCCGGGGAAGAGTCCCACCTCCGCCTCCCGCCCGGTCGAGTCGGATGCCGGGAGCTCGACATGCACCCGCCCGAAGGCGTAGTTGAGCGGGGACTGCCCCAGCTGTCGCCCCGCGCCGTCGAATACGGTGAGCCCGAAGTCGGTGAACCTGGGCCACTGGGCGCGGTCCATGGTCACGTCGACGACCGCGTGTACCGCCCAGGCCGGGAGGGCGAAGCGGATCCGCTGCGCGGCGGAGCCCGTCGCGACCACCCGGCTGGTCCGCTCGCCACCGACCATCACGACAAACGGCTCGGTCTCGAGCGGGGAACCCGTCAGGTTCACGAGGTCGACGGCGATCCCGTCGCGGGTGCGGGCGGCCTCGATCTGGTAGGGACTCTGGGTCACCTCGATGGACGCGGTGGTCCCGTCGAGGGGCGGCGCCACCGCCACCGCCTCGTAGATCCCGGGCACCACGTCCCGCGCGTCCACCGAGATCGTCGCCGCCTGGTCGCCGGAGCCGGCGCCGAAGCCGTTCTCCTCGCGGTACGGCTGCCCGCCCGGCTCATGCAGGTAGGCGAGGACCTGTTCTCCCGGCCGGTTGGCCCCGTACGTCACCGTGAAGGGGCGGCCGGATCGCGCCTCGAAGAAGACCCGGCCCTGTTCTCCCGCCGCGATGGTGCCGAGGTCGGCGGAGAACTCGCTCCCCGTCCGGGGCACGACCACCGTGTTCACCAGCCGGAACACCGGCCCGAGCAGGGTATCGCTGGTCCACCCCGTCACCACGGCGGTATAGACCCCGGGCCGGGCCAGCATCCGCGCCTGATAGGCGAGGGTGACGCTGTTGGCGCCGCCGCGGAGCCGCACGCTCCCGGGGGCGCGGAGCCAGGCCGCGCTCGATCGGAGCGTGAAGGTGCCCTCGGCGGCCCCGGTGGGGAGCGTGAGACTGAAGCCCTGGAGGGTATCGGCCGGGCCGGCGAGCCCACGCTCACGCCACGCCGCGGTGTTGCCGTTGGATTCCGCCCGGACCGCGATGTCCGGTACGGCGCGATTGCCGGCGAGCCAGCGCCACGCCGCGTCCACATCGGCGACGCCGGTGCCGTCGTCGAGATAGGTCTCGCCGCCGACCGGCCGGGCCGTCACCATCAGGGCCTGCCGGATCTGCCGGGCATCGATCGGCTGGCGTTGCTGGACCAGCGCCGACACGAGCAGCGCCGCGAGCCCCGCCGCGTGGGGCGAGGCCATGCTGGTCCCGCCCTTCTGCTCGCTCCCGATGCTCCAGAGCGGCACGGTGCTGTAGGCCATGCCGGGGGTGACGATGTCCGGCTTGGCGAGTTCCCCGCCGCGCGAGCTGAAGTAGGCGATCGGATCGCCGCCCTTCCCCGAGGCGCCGAGAAACACGCCGGGATAGGTGGCCCCGACGGTGAGCGCGCGCGCGGCCGAGCCGGGGAACCCCATGGTCGAGAGCCCGGGGCCGTCGTTGCCGGCGCTGATGGCGAAGACCACCTCGGGATGCGCGGCCAGCACCGAGTCCACCAGCTGGTCCATCCGGGCCGCCCCCTCGGCCTCGTTCCCCACCCCGAAGCTCATGTTGAGCACGAGCGGGAGCCGGCGGTCGGCGGCGAACCGGATGGCGTAGTCCATGGCGGCGAGCATGCTGCCGGTGACGGAGATCCCGCCGTTGGCGTTGTTCGCGATCTTGAGGCCCAGGAGGGTGGCCCCGGGTGCCACGCCGTTGAACCCCTTCACCCCATACATGTCGTGCGCCGCGGCGATTCCCGCGACGTGGGAGCCGTGGCCGCTGGTATCGAAGTACAGGTCGAGCTTCGGCGCCCCCCGGTCGTCGGCGAAATTGGCGGCGACCCCGACGGGCGCGGCCCTTCCCTGCGCGTGCCAGCCGAAGGTCTCCTTCGCGACGAGATAGTCGTGCACCGGCTTCTCGTTGGCGAAGCTGCCGTCGCCGTCGGTGTCGGCGAACAGGACCCAGCCGTCACTGGCCCGCGCGACGACGACCGCCAGGGTGTCGGCGTCGCTGCCGTTGCCGTTGAGGTCACTGGCCGGCGGCGGGCCCAGCGGGATCTCCGCGATGGTCCCGCCCCAGAGCTCGCCCTTGAGCGCCAGGGCCCGGATCCGGCCGGCCCCGGCCAGGCTCTTGCCCCCGAGCTGCAGCTGGTCACCACTCGGCGTGAGGCGGGTAAGCGGCACGGCCCCTTCGCCGGAGAAGTCCCGCAGGTCGAGCACCTTCCGCTGCCCGGTAGTGGTGGTGACGAGACCGGGCACCGTCGGGTCGAGGCCGCTGTCGAGGATCCCGATCAGCACGCCGCGGCCGTCCCAGTCGGGATGGGCCTGGAGGAACCGGTCCACGCCGGTGGTCCGGGTCGGCATCCAGCCGCGGGCGTAGGCCTCGGCCGGGGGGAGCACGCGATGCCCCGCGCCGGTCGCGTCGGCGGAGGCCGGCGCCGGGGCCGGCGCAGGAGCCGGGGAGGTCGTGGCTGCAGGCGCACCACCGCAGGCACCCAGCGACAGCGACCAGAGGGCAATCCGCAGATGACGCAGATTCAGGAGATTACTCAGGTCAACTCCAGGAGCGCGGACAGGATTGTCGTATCGGGCCGGGCGATCCGCGAAGGGCTCGCGCGACCGCAGGAGCGCTTTGTTCAGCATCCATGGCATCTGCGTAATCTGCGGAAGTCCTCTCAGATCGCCGGCAGGACGAACGGCCCGAGGTGCGGGCCGGCGAAATTGCTGGTGGCCCGGAGGAGGAACGCCAGGGTATCGCGGGTTTCCTCGGCGGTGATGATCGCGTCGACGAATCCCCGCGCGGCGGCGAATTTCGCGTCGAGCTGGTGCTCGTAGTCCGCGCGCATGGCGTCGGCGGCCGCCTTCACCTCCTTCGACGGCTCCCGCTTCTCGGCGCGCGCCCGGGCGAGCTCGACGCCGTGCACCGCCTCGACCGCCGACTCGCCCTCCATCACCGCCATCCGTCCGGTGGGCCAGCTCAGCACGAAGTCCGGGTCGAATCCCTGCCCCGCCATCGCGTAGTAGCCGGCACCGGAGGCGTGATTCACGGTCAGCACCAGCTTGGGCACCGTGGCGGTGGACATCGCCTCCACGAAGCGGGCCCCGGCGCGGATGATGCCGCTCTGCTCCGCATCGAGCCCCACCATGAAGCCGCTCACGTCCTGCACGAAGAGGAGCGGCAACCGCTCGCGGCTCGCATTCTCGATGAAGTAGGCCGCCTTCTCCGCGCTCTCGGTGTAGATGATCCCCCCGATCCGCGGCATCTGCCCAGCCTTGCCCTTGATCACCTGGCGCGCATTGGCCAGCACCGCCACCGGATGGCCTTCGATCCGCGCGTGTCCGCAGAGCAGCTCCCGGGCGATCTCGGGCTGGAACTCCTCGAGCCGCCCGGCGTCGACGATGCAGGAAAGGAGCGCGTGGACGTCGTACGACATGCGGTGATCGACCGGGAGCACCTCGTAGAGGTCGGTCGGCGGCCGGGCGGGCGGTTCGGCCGCGGTGATCCGGTGCTGTACCCCCGGCAGGTGCGGGAGCCGGGCGATGTAGCCCCGGATCATCGTGATGCACTCGCGGTCGTTGCCGGCGCGGTAGTGGGCGACCGCGGAGAGCGCGGTGTGCATGCCGGCCCCGCCGAGAGTCTCCGCGTCGACGACCTGGCCGGTGGCGCCCTTCACCAGGTTCGGGCCGCCCAGGCCCATGAAGCTGGTGCCCTCGACCATGAAGATCACGTCCGAGAGTGCGGGGAGATACGCCCCGCCGGCGATGCAGCTGCCCATCACGGCGCTCACCTGCGGCACGTTGAGATAGCGCCGCATGAGCGAGTTGTAGTAGAAGATCCGCGCGGCGCCGTACTGGCCCGGGAAGACCCCGCCCTGGTACGGCAGGTTCACGCCGGCCGAGTCGACCAGGTAGATGATGGGAATCCGCTGGCGCATCGCCACTTCCTGCGCCCGGAGGATCTTGCGGATCGTCTCGGGCCACCAGGACCCGGCCTTCACCGTCGCATCGTTGGCGACGATGACGCACTCGCGTCCCTCGACCACCCCCAGCCCGGTGATGACGCCGGCCCCCGGGGCCTGCCCATCGTACTGATCGTACGCGACGAGGAGGCCGAGCTCGAGCCAGGGCTGGCCGGGGTCGAGGAGGGCCGCGACCCGCTCGCGCGGGCTGAGCTGCCCCTTCTCGTGCATCTTCGCGACCCGCCGGGCCCCGCCGCCCTCGCGGAGCTTCGCCGCGAGGGCGAGGTACTCCTCGGTCAGCGTGCGGAGGCGCGAGGGCCGGGGCGGCATGACGGTGGCCACCTCAGCGGCTCCGCTCGGCGGCCCACTGCTGGATGTAGGAGATGAGATCCGCGGTGGGCGTCCCCGGCCCGAAGAGCCGGCCGGTGCCCTGCCGCTCCAACTCCTCCATGTCCTCCTTCGGAATGATCCCGCCGCCCGTGAGGAGGATGTCCGACCGGCCGGCCGCGTCGAGGAGCTTGCGGACGCGGGGGAAGAGGGTCATGTGGGCCCCGGAGAGGATCGACAGGCCCACCACGTCCACGTCTTCCTGGATCGCCGCGGTGGCGATCATCTCGGGGGTCTGGTGCAGCCCGGTGTAGATCACTTCCATGCCGGCGTCGCGGAGCGCGGCGGCGACGACCTTCGCCCCTCGGTCGTGTCCATCGAGCCCGGGCTTGGCCACGAGCACGCGGATCGGATAGGTCGGGGACTTCCTGTCGAGAGTGGCGGCCATGAGTTCCGTAACGGGACGGGTGAAGTCAGGTGGAGCGGGACGGCACCGCGGACGGCTCCGCCAGGAGCAGGTCGGCCACGGCGCTGACGCTCGCGGCGGTACGCACATCGCGACCGCCATGTTTCCCCAGCGGGTCGAGCAGGATGACGTCGAGACCGGCCCGCCGGGCCCCGATCACATCGATCTCGTACAGGTCGCCCACGTAGAGCGCCTCGGCGGGCGGGAGCCCCATCCGGTCGAGCGCCGCCGCGAAGATCCGCGGATCCGGCTTCTCGAAGCCGACCAGCTGCGAGTCGATGACGAACTCGAAGCGGGACAACAGGTCGGCGGCGGCCAGCGCCTCCTCCGCCCGGCCATCGCTGTTGCTCACCACCGCGAGCCGGTACCCCGCCCGGCGCAGGCGGTCGAGCGCGGGGGCGGTCCGCGGATCCACCCCGCTCCACAGGTGCTTCTCGCGATGGAGCGCGAGCAGCGTGTCGCGCACCAGCTGGCCGTGGGCCGCGGGCACGCCCGCCAGGCGGAACAGGGTCTCGAGGTATCGCGAGGCCCGCTCCCGGTCGGTGCCGTCCTGACGCTCCATCACGAGCGCCGCCTCCCCCGCCTGGCTCGCGAGGAATTC
>DASZPT010000446.1:0-3276 GCA_035549935.1 Gemmatimonadales bacterium | reverse complement strand
GGCCTGGCGGGATCTGGAGCGGGCGTGCCCCTGGACGACCGTCTACCAGACCTGGGATTTCGTCTCCCGGTGGTATGCCACCTACGCGGCGCACTACCATCCCTGCCTGGTGGTGCAGCGCGACGCGGGGGGACGGCTGGTGGGCCTGCTGCCGCTGGCGGTGCCCGTCCAGGGCGGCGGCCCCATCGTGGCCGGCAGCTATCACGCCGAGTACCAGGTGTGGCTCGCGCGGGCCGGGGAGGGCGAGCGGTTCATCCCGGCCGCGCTCGACGCGCTGGTGCAGGCGGGGATCCGGAGCACGCTCCTCTTCACCTACCTGCCGCCGCAGACCCCGGTCGCCTGGCTCGCCCCGGGCATGCCGTGGGCCGCGCGGGCCGAGCACCTGCGGCTTCCCCGGCCCCTCGCGGCCATGGGCGATGGCAGCAGCTTCAAGCAGTCGCTCAAGAAGAAGGGGAACAAGAGCAAGATCAGCCGGCTCGAGCGCATCGGGAAACTGCGGCTCGAGGAGATCACCGACCCGGAGCGGCTGGCGGCGCTGTTCGACGAGATCGAGCGGTACGGCACGCTCCGGATCGGCGCCCTCCGGAACGTGGCGGTGCTCGCGGGCGATCCCGACAAGAAGGCGTTCTACCTCCGCCTGATGCGGGAGACGCCGCTGCTCCACGTGACGGTGCTGTGGGCGGGCGAGCAGATGCTCTCGGCGCACATCGGGGTGCGCGACGGTGCCAACGTCGTGCTCACGATCTTCACCCATGCCCCGTTCCACGCGCGGCACTCGCCGGGCAAGCTGCACCTGCTGTACCTGGGCGTGCTCCTCGCGGAGCAGGGCGTCGCGAACCTCGACCTCACGCCGACCGGCGATTACAAGGACCGGTTCGCGAGCCACCACGACGACGTGGGCCGCCTCCAGCTTTTCCTGAGTACCGGCGCGCAGCGGAAGTACGAGCTGGCGCGGCGCGGCCGGGAGGCCGTGAAGACCCTGCTCCGGGCGACGGGGCGCTCCCCCGAGGAGGCCCGGACGGCGGCGCGCGGCGTGGCGAGCCGGCTCGCCCGGGTGCGGCCCGGGGACGTGCCGCGGATGGTCTGGCGGCGCGTGGCGCCGGCCCTGCACTACTCGCGTGAGCTCCGGATCTACACCTACGACGTCGAGGCGGCGAAGGCCCTCGCCGCCCCGGCGGTGATGCGGCGGGACCAGGTGCCCGACATCCTCGCGTACCGGCCCGAGCTCGCCTCCGAGGCCACGGTGCAGCAGTTCCTCCGGGCCTGCCTCGAGCGGCTGGAGGAGGGACAGCACCTCTATACCCGGGTGGAAGCCGGCTCGCTGGCCCACTACGGATGGCTGATCGACCGGCAGGAGCGGTCGTTCATGGTCGAGGTGGGGCAGATCCTCCAGCTGCCGCCCGATTCGGCGGTGCTCTACGGCTTCTACACCCGGCAGTCGGCCCGGGGCCGGGGGTACTACCACGCCTCGCTCCGCCAGATGGTGGGCGATGCGGCGCGGATCCCGGGCACGAAGCACATCTGGATCTCGGTGCTGGCCGACAACGGGCCGTCGCGCCACACCATCGAGAAGGTCGGCTTCACCTACCGGTTCAGCTTCTTCGAGCGCCGGACCCTGGGCCGTCTGCGCCGCTGGACCAATGCCCCCGCCGAGTTTGTCGGCGCGGCGGCCGGGCCGGCGGCGGTGCCGGCCGCCCCCGGGGCCGCGGACGAGTAGCCCGGACGTTTCCTCACACTCTGCCAAGACGATTCCGTGACCGATCAGCAGCCTGAGACCGAGAAGCCCAAGCCTTCCCTCGCGGCCGTGGGGAAGCACACCCTGATCTACGCCTTCGGGACGGTGCTCAACCGGGTCGTCGCGTTCATCATGCTCCCGCTGTACACCCACCAGCTCTCGGTGGCCGACTACGGGATCCTGCAGCTGCTGGGCATGACCACCGATGTGATCTCGATCGTGGCCGGGAGCCGGATCGCGGAGGGGATCTACTACCTCTTTCACAAGGAAGAGGACCCGGCCCGGGGGCGCGAAGTGCTGTCGACCGCGCTCATCTGTCTCTCGGTGTCCTACGCCATCTGTGCCCTCTTCGCGGGGCTCCTGTCGAGCCAGATCTCGACCCTGCTCTTCCGGACCCCGGAGCACGCGCTGCTGGTGCGGGTGGCCGCCACGGCGTTCGGCTTCGAGGGACTCCTCCTGGTGGCGCTCAACTACCTGCAGCTGCAGAACCGCTCGCAGTTCTACGTCATCGTGAGCGCCGTGAAGCTCTTCATCCAGCTCACGGTGAACATCGTGCTGCTGGTGGTGCTCCACTGGGGGCCGGTCTCGATCCTCCTGGGCACGCTCACGGCCAACGTGATCATCGGCATCTGGGTGTCGAGCCTGATGCTCCGCGAGGTCGGCTTCCACTTCAAGAAGTCGGCGGCGAAGGCGCTGCTCGCCTTCGGCCTGCCGCTGGTGGGCACCCAGATCGCGACGTTCGCCTCGACCTACGGGGACCGGTTCTTCCTGCAGGCGGCGGGCGGATCGGCGATCGTCGGCCTCTACTCGCTGTCCTACCAGTTCGGGTTCGTGCTGGTCTACTTCGGCTTCGGCCCGTTCTTCAACGTGTGGCAGCCGACCCGGTTCGCCATCGCGAAGCGGGAGGACCGTAACGAGACGTACGCCAAGGGCTTCATCTTCTGCAACCTGATCCTGATCACGAGCGCGGTGGGGATCGGACTGTTCGTGCAGGACTTCCTCAACGTGATGACGGCGCCGGCGTACCGCGCGGCGGGCGCCATCGTCCCGATCATCCTGATGGCCTACCTCCTCCAGGGATGGAGCGATTTCCAGAACCTGGGGATCCTGGTCAAGGAGCGCACCCACCTCATCACGGTGGCCAACTGGGTCTGTGCGGGTGTCTCCGTGGCCGGCTACCTCGTGCTGATCCCCCGCTACCTCGCGTGGGGCGCCGCCTACGCCACGCTGCTCGCATTCCTGGCCCGCTACCTCATCATCTTCTATTACAGCCAGCGGCTGTGGCCGGTGCACCTCCGCTGGGGTCCGGTGCTCGGCCAGCTGGGCTGGGCCACGGCGGTGACGGGGCTCGGGTACGTGCTGCCGCACCCCGGTATCGTCCCGTCGATCGCGATCCGGGTGGGCCTCTTCGGCCTCTACCTCGCGGGGATGTGGTATCTCCGGATCCTCTCGGAGAGCGATCGCCAGCTGATCGCGGGGATCATCCGGCAGCCGCGGAGCGCGTTCACGCTGCTGCGCAGCTAGGGACCTCGCGTGTCAGA
>DASZPT010000445.1:0-6413 GCA_035549935.1 Gemmatimonadales bacterium | reverse complement strand
TACCGCCGCCTCCGGGGCCGACAGCGCCATCACACCCACTGGCTTCGCCGTTTCGCCTGCCGGCACCGCATCGGTGAGGTCCGCCATCGCGCCCTCACGCGGCGCGGCGGGCGGGCCGTTCCGCCGGGCCAGCGTCATCCGGAACTCGGTCACATCCAGCCCCTGCATCAGCTCGGCGAGCTGACTCGCGAGCCGCGCATTGCCGGCCTGGGTCCACGGCTCGGGGTTGCCCGCGGCATCCACCTGCGGCGGGACGGGAGCCGGCGTCGATTCGCGGGAGGGACGCTCGTCGGCGGCGCGGGCCGGGACCGCCGTCCGCGGTGCCACCACCGGGGGCGGGAGCACCGGGACGACCGGGACAGTCGTGCCGGCCGGTGCCCCTGCATCGAGCTGACGGGGTGCGCCGCCAACGGCCGGCTTCTCATCCTCGGCGTCGGCCTCGACCGCGGGCCCGGGGAGGCGTGCCTCGACCTCGGGCCCCACGGGACGTGGCGCCGCCGTCGCTATCGCCGCGGGCGCGGCGACAGGCGGCGCGTCCCGACCGATTCGCGGCGCCGCCTCGACCGGTGACGGCTCGCACTTGCGGGCCGCGAGCTTCCGCTCGGGCATCGCCACGGTGCGTTCCATTTCGGCCGGCATGAACGCAGGCCCCGCGTTGCGTTTGGCCGTTCGCGCGCCATGCCGGGGCTTCGTCTCGAGGCTCCGTTCCACCGGCGTGGCCCCGGACGTGGGGCGCGTCGCCGTCTCGGCGCCTGTGCCCAGCTCCGCCGGCACATCCGCGGCGGTACTCTCGGGTGCGGAATCGCCCGCCCCGGAGCTGCCGGCCCGGGCAGTCCCCTTCGCCTCAGTGGTCGTCGGGGGTATGGCAGTGGTTCCGTGCTTCGATGCGTCGGCGGGAGGCAGCCCGTCGCTGGTCGCTGGCGCATCGGGAGTCGCCACCGAATCGGGAAGGCCGGGTTCCATGTCGCCCGCCAGCTCGACCACGATGGCGTTGCCCGCCGGGACGACCTGACCCTGGTCCGCAGCGGTGCCGCCGGCCGCCCCTGACGAGGCCTCCGCATCGGCATCACCGGACTCGGAGGTCCCGGCGCCGTCATCGGCAACGTCCGCCGTCACGGTCGGGAGGGGCGCCGGCTGGGTGACCGCCGGGGGCTGGAGCACCTGCAGCGCGGCGAGCAGCGCGGCCGCAAAGGCCGCGGGATCCTGCGGCGGCGCCGGCTCCGGCGCCGGATCGGCCCCACCGAGCATGCCGAGGAGCGACAGTGGGCTCGTCACCGGCCGGCCTCCCGCGGCGTCATCAGCCGGCGGCTCAGGTTGGCCGCGCGTTCCTTCGGCAGATTGGTGAGGAAGTCGGCGGCCTGGCGCGGGCCCACGGCGCGAAGGATCTCCTCGACCTCGGTGTCGGAGAGATAGGCCAGCACCTTGGCGGCTTCAGCTGCCTTCATCGCCGAGAGGACCCGGGCCACCTGCTTCACGGCGGCGGCCTTCTCCTCGGGCGTCGCCGCGCTGATCGAGACGGGGCGCACCGGCGGCGCTCCCCTGGCGGGAGCCTGGGCGGGCCTCGTGCCTGCCACCTGCGCATGGACCGAGTCCGACTTGCCGCTGTCACCGGCTGGCTTCATCGCAAGCGCGGTGGCGCTGTCGCTCTTGCCGGCCGTGCCCCCCTTCGCCGAGTCGGCCGCGGCATGCGTCCTGGTCGACTCGGCGGCCAGGCTGTCGGCCTTCGCCTGGGCGGCGACCTCGGCCGCGTGTACCCCGCGCTTCACCAGCACCGCGCTCGTCCCGCCCAGCGAGACGAGGAATGCCACGACCGCGAAGATGATCGCCTTCTTCATGGCTGCTCCCTGGACCCGTGCGCCCGCTGGCCGGCCTCATCGTTGAGGACCTGCTCCACCCGGTTGGCCTCGACGCCCCAGGCTTCCTTCCGGTGTTCCCGCAGCCGCTCGATGACCCGCCGGGCCACCCGTGCCTGCTCGAACCGCGTCCGCTCCTCTTCCACCCGCTCGAGGCTCTTCTGGTGATGGTCCTCGAGCGACCGCGCCTGTCCCGCCAGCATCTCGACCGAGAGCTCGAGGTTGCGGAGCGTCCCGGCCTGGGTCAGGCCGGACGAGGGCGAGGAGAGCTGGCCCCGCGCCTCGGCCAGGCGGGCCTGGCTCGCGCGCAGCGCCTCGCGCCGCTCCTCCTCCTCGCGCAGCGCCTCGCCCAGCTGGCGGGCGCGCTCCTTCTCCGCCGCTTCCCTGAGCTGCAGCAGCCGCTCGAGCCGGAAGGTGAACTGTTTCACTTGACCTTCTGCGCCAGCGCCGTCAGGCGGAGCCGCGCCTCGTCGAAGGTGGACGGCTCCTCCGGCCGCTGCCGGAGGAAGCCCTGCAGCTCCTCGCGGAGCTGGATCGCCGCGTCGGCGAGCTTGTCGGCGCCCTGCTTGTAGGCGCCCACCGCGATCAGGTCCTCGTTGGCGCGGTAGGCCGCCTCGAGGCGCAGGAAGGTGTTGGCCGCCTGGAGATGATCGGGGGAGATCACCGCGTCCCGGACCCGGCTCACGCTGTCGAGCACGTCGATCGCGGGGAAATGCTTCTGCGCCGCGAGCTTCCGGGTGAGGACGATGTGGCCGTCGAGGATCGAGCGGGCGGCGTCGGCCACCGGCTCGTTGAAGTCGTCGCCTTCGACCAGCACCGTGTAGAGGCCGGTGATGCTCCCCTGCTTGCCGGTCCCGGCCCGCTCGAGGAGCCGCGGCAGCTGGGCGAAGACCGAGGGCGGGTAGCCCTTGGTCGCCGGCGGCTCGCCCACCGAGAGTCCCATCTCGCGCCACGCCATGCAGACGCGGGTCACCGAGTCCATCATCAGCATCACGTCCCGGCCGGCGTCCCGGAAGTACTCCGCGATCGCGGTGGCGACGAAGGCGCCGGTGGCGCGGATGACGGCGGGCTGGTCCGAGGTTGCCACCACCACCACCGAGCGGCGCAGGCCCTCGGCGCCGAGATCGCGCTCGATGAACTCGCGCACCTCGCGCCCACGCTCGCCCAGCAGCGCGATGACGTTGATGTCGGCGGCGGTGCGGCGCGCGATCATGCCGAGGAGGACGCTCTTGCCCACGCCGGAGCCGGCCATGATGCCGATGCGCTGGCCCCGGCCAAGGGAGACGAGGCCGTCGATGGCCCGCACCCCGGTGCCGAGGGGCCGTTCGATCCGGCTCCGCTCGAGGGGATGGGGCGGCTCGGCGGAGAGGGCGTAGCGGGTGCCCTGCCCGATGGGGCCGAGCCCGTCGATCGGACGGCCCAGGCCGTCGATCACCCGGCCCACCAGCCCGTCGCCCACCCGCACATCGAGCTGGCGGCGGAGCGGGCGGACGGTGGCGCCGGGGTGAATCCCCTCCAGTTCGCCCAGGGGCATGAGCAGGATCCCGCGCTCGTGAAAGCCGACCACCTGGGTCGTGACCCGCGGCCGGCCGTGGCTCTCCACCCGGCAGAGCTCGCCCAGCGCCACCTCGAGGGAGGAGGCCTCGACCACCTGCCCGATCACCCGGGTCACGCGGCCGTGCACGGCGAAGCGCGGCGCGTCGCTCACCCGGCTGAGCGCGGCGGCGACCCGCTGGCGGAGCGGCTCAGTCATCGCGCATCCGGTGGTACAGTTCGCGGAGCGCCAGGTCCACCCGGCCATCGACCACGCGGTGGGGGGTCTCGAGGCTGCACCCGCCCCGTTCCACCGAGGGGTCCGCGGTCCACTGGATCTCCGCCGCGCGGCCGTCGCTCCCCGGCAGCTCGAACTGGCTCCGGAGCACGGCAAGGTCCTCGGGATGGAGATGGATTTCGACCCGCGAGCCGACCGGGAACGATTCCAGGCCGCGCTTCACCAGGTCGCGCACGACCGACGGGTCGGTAGTGACTTCGCGCAGAATGAGGTGACGTGCCACGGCGAGGGCCAGCAGGTAGACCGAGTCCTCGAGCTCGCGCACGACCCCGAGACGGGCGGCATCCAGCGCTTCGGCGGTGGAGACCAGGAGGCCGGCCGCCCGCTTCACGGTCCGCTGCGCCTCCTCCTGCGCCGCCGCCTTCCCCGCCTCGTACCCCCGGGTGTAGGCCGCCTGCTCGGGATCGGGACCGGCGGGCGCCGCACCGGGCGCCCCGGCCGGCGGCGTCGCCGCCGCGGGGGTGGCGAGGTCCGGCAGGGGCCAGAGCGAGAAGCGCGCGACCCCCGCCTGGCGCGCGGCGGCCTCAGACGATGACTTCATCGTCCCCGCCCCGGCCGCTCAGCACGATCTCGCCGGTTTCCTCCAGCGTGCGGACCGCGGCGATGATCCGGGTCTGCGCCGCCTCGACGTCCTTGACGCGCACCGGCCCGAGGTACTCCATCTCTTCCTGGAGCGCGCCGGCGGCGCGCTCCGACATGTTCTTCATGATGTGCTGCTTGAGCTCGTCGCTCGCGGCCTTCAGGGCCAGCGCCAGCTCCTTGCTGTCGACGTCGCGCAGGATGCGCTGCATCGACTTGCCGTCGAGGGTGGTCAGGTCCTCGAAGGCGAACATCAGGTTCGAGATCTGCTGCGCCAGCTCGTGATTCCGCTGGGTGATCGACTCGATCACCGCCTTCTCCACCGAGCCGCTCGCCAGCGTCAGCACCTTGGCCACCGCCGCCGGCCCGCCGGAGAGGGTCATCTCCTGTGACAGCGTCAGGTCGGTCTTGCTGGCGAGACCCTGCTCCACCACCTGCACCATGTCGGGCGCGACCTTCTCCATCTTCGCCACCCGGTAGAGCACGTCGCTCGCGAGGTCGTTGCCCATCACCTCGATCACCGTCGCGGCCTGCTTGATGTCGAGGTGGGCCAGGATCAGCGCCAGGGTCTGGGGATGCTCGCCCCGCAGCACCGAGAGCAGCACCTCGGGCGCGGCCTTCTTGAGGCGCTTGAGCCCGTTGTCGGTGAGCTGCTGCTTGATCTTCTCGAGGATGATCTTGGCCCGCTGCGGGCCGAAGGACGACTCCAGGATCTCGCTCGCGCGGGAGAGACCGCCCTCGGACAGCGACTGCACCGCGCGGGCCACCTCGCGGTACTCGACCAGGACCCCTTCCACCGTCCGGGTGTCGGCCATGGGCATGGCCGCGATCTCGCGGGTCACCGCCTCGACCTGCTCGGGGGTGAGCATCTGCATGACCTTCGACGCGACGTCGGTGCCGATGGACATGCACAGCACCGCCGCCTTCTGCGCCCCGCTCAGCGTCTCCCGCTCGGTCGCCGTCGCCATCAGTCTTCAGCCAGCCAGGTCTTCACCACCTGCGCCGCCATCTCCGGCCGCGCCGTCGATTCGGCGGTGACTTCGTTCTTGAGCCGGGTGGTCGTGGCGCTCAGCTGGCTCACCTGGACCGGCGGGAGCGGCGTCTCGTCCGCCGGCGGCAGCGCGCTGCCGCGCGCGCCGGTCCCGCCGGCCGCGAGGGTCTGCCCGCCTGCGGAGGCCGGTGGCCCCTGCTCCTGCCGGAGCACCTTGAGCGCGAGGATCACCGCGGCGAGGATGCCGACCAGCGCGATCGCGGGCCGGCTGAACCGGTCCACGACTCCGAGGACCCGCTCGGTCCCCACCCCGCTGCTCGGCTGGTTCAGGGAATCGACATTGATGATGGTGGGCTCGAACGGAATCGCCGTCACGGTCAGGCGGTCGCCGCGGGCGGAGTCGAGCCCGATCGCGTCCCGCACCACCTGCTCGTAGCGGCCGAGGTCGGTGGCGCTGCCGCCGGCCTTCTCGATCGCCTTCTGGTTGACCAGCACCGCCACGGTGAGCCGCTGGATCCCGCCCACCGAGCCGGCGACCTTCTCCACCACCCGGCTGTTGAGATAGGTGTTGTTGACGACCGTGCTGCTCCCGCCCTCGAGGCTGTCCGCTCCGGTCACCTCGCTCCGCTGTTCGTTCTGGAGGACGGCGCCGTCGGGATTGTAGGTCTCGACCGTCTTGTCGACCTGTTCGAAGTTGAGCTTGGCCGCCACCTGGACCCGGGCCTCGCCCGATCCCAGGGCCGTGGCCAGCATCCGCTCGGCGTTGTGCTGCAGGTACTCCTCCACCGACCGCTGCATCTCGAGTTGCCGGCTGGTGAGCCCGCGGACCGAGCCGTCGTTCGGGGCGGAGAGGAGGTGGCCCTCGCTGTCCAGCACCGCGACCTGGTCGCTCGGGAGCTGCGGCACCGCGTTCGACACGATATAGGTGATCCCCTGTACCGCCTCGGGCATGAGCACCTTCCCGCCGCGAAGCGTGAGGACCACCGACGCCTTGGCCGGCCGGTCGAGCCGCCGGAGGGGGCTCTCGGGCGGGAGGGCCAGGTGCACCGTGGCCCGGTCCACCCCGTCCAGCTCGCCGATGGTGCGGGCCAGCTCGCCCTCCAGGGCCAGCCGCTCCCGGGTGCGGAGTTCGTCCGACGTCAGCCCGAGGCTGGGCCGG
>DASZPT010000444.1:0-5121 GCA_035549935.1 Gemmatimonadales bacterium | reverse complement strand
TTGAACGTGGGCTGTTGGAGACCTTCGAGTGGTTCGGCCTCGGAAGGCTCCGAGAGCCCTTCACGGACAGTGTCCTAGCTGCTCCCAAGCTGTTGGCATCAGGACCGATAGCGCGTACTCTGGCTGGGATCCCCGGTATCGAATTGTCCCAGGTTTCATACGGGGGTTCGCTGTAGGTGATCTCAAGGCCCCGCCACCACTGCCTACAGGTGCCCTCGAACAGCAGAGGCAACTTGGGATGACGTGTACGTAGCTGATGAGGTCTCACGAGGTAGTCGGCCTGGACGACGGACGGGTGGTCGCGCGGACGACCCGCGAAGCTGCGGCAGTACTACCCGAGGCTTGCTAGGAATACTGAGGGACAAATTGAGGGACCGTCCTGCACAAGTAACCCTGAGTACTCCCGCTTCCCCTCGAGAAATCAACGATTTACCGAGTTACCTTCCCTCCGGAAGGGACTGAAAATCCGCGTGTCGGGGGTTCGATTCCCTCCCTAGCCATGTGTGCTGCTAGGATTTACCGCACCGCGAGCCCGTGTGCGCCGACAGGCGTGCGCGGGCTTCTCGCTTCGGGAATCCGGGCTGCCCAGGCGGTGCCTGTCGCTCCGGTTCTGCCGATGGTCCGGCGTCACCCCGGGGGCGTCCCCGGGGCGTGCGCCTGCGTGAAGCTGACGGGGTCCTTCTACTCGACGCCCTTGAGCGCGTCCGGTTCGCCCTTCGCCTGGCGCCACGCCCGCTCGACGGCGGGATTGACGAAGTTGGTCTGGAAGCTTTCCTGCAGCCTGGGGTTGTCGCCGGCGAAGCGATCCCTCCACTCGGCGAGGGTGACCTTCGCCCTGGTCTCCTCGAGCGTCGCCCCCGCGGCCACCTGCGCCTTCACCTGGTCGACCAGTGACCGCAGCAGGCCCTGGACCTGCCGCAGGTAGGTGCGGTCGCGCTGCACCCCTCCATGCCCGGGGACGATCACATCCGCCTCCAGCGAGTCGAGGCGACCCAGGGTCCCGATCCAGTCCTCGTAGTACGACCCGAACGCGAACGGGACCGGCTGCACGACGAGGTCCCCGGAGGCGACAATCCGCTCCCGGGGCAGGAACACGACCACGTCGCCCCGGGTATTCCCCCGGCCCAGCCAGCGGATCTCGATGGTCCGGTCCCCGCGGTGCAGGACGATCTGGTCGTCGAAGGTGAGATCGGGCGGGGTGGTGCGGACCGAGGCGATCTCCGGTGCCATGGCGGCGAGCAACCCCGCCAGCTCCGCGGCACGGGCCTGCCGCCGGGGTTCCAGCGGCTTGCCCTCGTCGTCCTTCCCCGTCGAGGCCCACCGGCGATACCGCTCGGCGCCGCTCCGCAGGTTCGCGACGTCCTGCGCCCGCACGTTGTAGGTCCCCTCGTACATGTCGACCCGGGTGTCGCGATGGGCGATGAACTCGACCGCGGGCCACAGGTCGCGGTACACCTGGTTGCCGTTGTGGTGGTCGTCATGCCAGTGGGTGTTGATCACGTAGCGCACCGGCTTGCTGGTCAGCTGCTTGAGCGCCCTGGCCATCCGGCGCGCGGTGACCGGGAGATAGCCGGCATCGACCACCACCACGTCGCGATCGTTGATGATGAACAGCGAGTTCCCCTCGACCGGCGACTGCACCGGGTCCTTCCACTGCAGGGCGTAGACCCCCTCGGCCAGGCGGATCACCTCGTAGGGCTTTTCGGGAATCTTCTGCGCCGCGCCGATGGTCGGGACGGCGAGCATCAGCGCCAGGCAGAGCAGTCGAAGCAAAGGCATGGTCGCGGGTCGGCGAGAGTGAGGGCCGGTGGGGGAGAGGGTGAATCTAGGGTTCGCTCCGTCGAATAGCTTTGATGTTGCTGCGGGCGCAGGATTCAGGGCGATTCGCCTTCGCCGGAGCCCGCGGCCATCGCGGAGACACCCCGGCCCGCGTTTCTCCGTCTGGAACACCGGCCCATGTACACCACCTGCCTGCACTGCCACGCCAATCTCGGCGTGAATGAGAGCGTCGAGGCGTTTCAGGTTGGAAGGCGCCTCGCCTTCGACCAGCGTCGGGGGCGCCTCTGGGCGGTCTGCGGCTCCTGCCACCGCTGGAACCTGGCGCCGCTCGACGAGCGGTGGGAGGCGATCGAGCAGTGTGAACGGCTCTTCCGCGGGACCCACATCCGGACCTCCACCCCCAACATCGGGCTCGCCCGTCTCAAGGACGGCACCGAGCTGGTGCGGATCGGCGACCCGCTCCGGCCGGAGTTCGCCGCCTGGCGCTACAGCAACAGCATTATCCGCCGCCGCCGCCGGAACCTGGTCATCGGCGGCGTTGCCGGTGCCGCCGTGTCGGCGACTTTCGTCGGGGTCCTGGCCACCGGTGTGGGGCTGGGCATGCTGCAGGTCGCCAACCTGGGTGCCCAGGTCTGGCGCAAGAAGCTGGACGCCCGGGTGGTGTTCCGGCACCAGGCGGCGGGTGGCCAGCGGATCGAGGTCACCGCCGGTGACCTCGACGACCTCGAGCTCAGGATTCCCGGGGTGCGGAACGATCCGACGCTGGTCCTCGAGCTGACCCGGGAGCAGCGTCCCTCGCTCTTCAGTCGGGATCGGCACGTCGGTGTGGAAGGGCCGGACATGATGACGCTGGCGGGGCTCGCCATGGCGCGCCACAACCGCACCGCCGGGAAGCCGGCCCACCTCCAGGAGGCGGTGGAACTGCTGGACCGCGCGGGGAATCCGTTCGCCGATCCGTCGAGCGCCGAGGCCTGGCTCGGGCTCCAGTCGGCGCGGAGCGGGGAGCGCTACCCGCCGAGCGGCTACTGGCGCGGCCGCCTGCACCTCTGGCGGCTGGACACGCCGATGCGGCTGGCGCTGGAGATGTCGGCCCACGAGGAGACCGAGCGGCTCTACCTCGCGAGCCACCTCTCGGTGCTGGAAGCGGCGTGGCGCGAGGCGGAGGAGGTGGCGCGCATCGCCGACGACCTGCTGGTGCCGGACTGGATCCGGGACCGGCTGGGGTGAGGGCGGTTCCCGGTCCTCACTCCCCGATCGGCACGACCGGCAGGATCACCAGCGACCGCGGATGATGCACCGAGATGGAGCCCGCCTGCGTGCGGGTACTGTCGAACTCCAGGGCACCGGTCTGCAGGTTCCGCGAAAACCACGGCACGAATGATCCGGAGAGCGTGATCCGGATGCGGTGACCCGGCAGGAAGCGATTGGCGGTCACCATCCGCGTCAGTCGCAGCGGCACCGTCTCACCCCTCCTCACCAGCTGCCGCGCCGGCCCGCCGGCGCGGTAACTCACTCGCTGAAGCGCCGTGCCGAACCCCGAGAGATTCCACGCCGTGCCGTCCGGCGCCACATCGTAGAGTTGCATCCAGATGTCCCAGTCCGGGACCGAGGCGTCGAGCTCGAGCTCCGTGATAACCTGCCCGATGATCTCGACCGGCGCCGTGAGCGGCGCCGTCTCGAAGGTCAGCACATCCTTCCGCCCCGTCAGGCTCCGATAGTCATGCGCTCCGGCGGTCCCGTGGTAGGGATCGGCCACCGGGTTCGCCGGGTCCGACGCGAGGCGGCTCGCACCGCGTGTTCCCGGCCTAACGAGGCCGCCGATGGAACTGCCCGCTCGCGCCGCGGCGAGCCGGAGCGTGTCGGGCCGAACACCGGGTGGTGGCCAGGCGGCGAGGTCGCGCCAGCGATTCGCTCCCATCACGAAGACACGGACCGGCGGCGCCACGGCTGCGTCCGAGGGCCGCAGGAACCGGTCGAGCCAGTCGAGGACGACGCCGTCGTAGTCGATCCCCGCCGCTGGACCGAAGTCGCGGTCCCCCGCCTTGGTGCTGCGCGTCGCCCCGACTCCATGAACCCACGGCCCGATGATCAGGCCGGTCCGAGGGGCCGCACCCGCCGTCACCAGCCCGGAGAAATTGTCGACCGCACCCGCCGGACCGTACGGCTCGTCGAACCACCCCGAGAGATTGAGCACGCCCGCCGTCACCCCGCCGTAACTGTCGCCGACCGCCGCCCAGCGCCACCAGGGATCCCCCGGCGGATGCCGCATCCATTCGTAGTACCAGGGCGCGATGCGCTTGAAGTCGGGTAGCGCCGCGAGCGGGAGGGCGCGAAGGCGGGGCATCGCGGTGTCCGCGACCGCCGCCGCCGCGGAGTCGGTCGTCGGGCCTGGCTCGTTGCGCCGAGCCCTGAGGTCGGGCGCGATGTTGTACCAGGTCCAGTCGAGCCACGATCCATCCCACACGCCGCCCGAGTACCAGAACGACTCGGGCGTCGAGTAGGTCATCGCCGGTACCATCGCCTTGAGCGATGGGGGGCGCCTGGTGGCCGCGAGCCACTGGACCGCACCCGGATACGAGAGCCCGAAGGTGCCCACCAGGCCGTTGGACCAGGGCTGGCGGGCGGCCCACTCGATGGTGTCGTAGCCGTCGTCCGCTTCGTGCCGGTACGGCTCGAACTCGCCATCCGACATATACCGGCCGCGCGCATCCTGCATCAGGACCGCATACCCCCGCGCCACCGCCTTCGCCGCGAGGCTCGGCGCTTCCTTCCGGTCGTAGGGCGTGCGGTAGACCAGGACCGGCGTCGGCGCGGTACCGGCGGGGCGCCAGAGGTCGGCGCGCAGCACCACGCCGTCCCGCATGGGGACGGCGAGGTTGGAGTCGATCTGGATTGCCGGGGCCTGCGCCGACAGTCTCCCGGCGAGGAGCGAGGCGACGGCGACCCGCACGATGGCGGCAGTCCGCACCCGCTATTCCTCCAGTTCGGCCAGGTCCGCGAGGTCACGGGGACGACCGCTGGCCCGCTTGTTCCGGATGAGCTCGGTCCTCCCGAGGGGGGCGCCGAATTGCTGGAGGGCGCGGTAGACGCGATCGGCGTTCTGTGGAGTCGGTCGGACCCAGAGGTCGAGGTCGCCGGTGGCCCGGGGACGGCCGTGTGCCGCGAGGGCGTGCGCCCCCACGACCAGATATTCAGCGCCTGTGCCGTCTAACGCGGACAACATCTCGAGGAAGTCGGGATGCATGCGTCCGTCCAGGCACAAAGGCCCAAGCTTGGAGGGTGAGGGGCCAGACCATGGCCACCCGCGCCGCCGGCGAGAGGGCCTCCAGGTCGGAATAGTCC
>DASZPT010000443.1:0-7520 GCA_035549935.1 Gemmatimonadales bacterium | reverse complement strand
CTGTTCCTCCCCGAACGCACGCAGGATGGGACCGGCGCTGTCGGGGAAGGGGAACGAACCCGGCAGGATCTGGATGACCGGTCCCGCCCCCGTCACCCGGATGGCGTGAACCGCCATGCTGGCGCCGCGGCCGGTGCCGTCGTCCATCATCGACCCACCCTTCATCGACTCGCCGGCCATGGATTCGCCCGCCATGGAACCGTGCGGTGCCATCATCGAGTCGTGCTTCGGCATCATCTTGTCCTGCATCATCCGGTCTTTCGTATCCATCATCGCCCCGCCCTGCCCCACCTCCAGCTCGGTCTCCATGCCGAGGTGCTTGTGCGACCCGTTCCCGACCGGGCAGTAGATCTCGTAGTGCCCCGGCTTGAGATCGAGCGTCAGCGTCGCGCTGGCCCCCGGCTGGATCAGCCCGGTCTCCTCCTCGATCCCCTGGCCCTCGACCTCGAACTGGTGCGGCACGCTTCCCGTGTTCTCCAGCTTGAAGGTGACCTGCCCCGCCGGCACCTGCCGCGTCGACAGCTCCACCTTCCACTCCGAGAGCCTCCCCTCGACCGTCGTCCCCGGGCTCGCGTACCAGGGGAACGACGCAGCCAGCAACGCTGCCAGCGCCGGCGCGGCGGCGGTTGGCCTGCAATGCGAACGATTTCCGGACATCCCTGCCTCCTCGTGTAAGCGTCATCGGGTCCTGCCACTCGGCGACGGGTACCCGGGGCGGGGCCGGCCTATTCCCCGGGAATTTTCCGGGGGACTTCGGCGTATGTACCTCGACACGACCTGACGCGAGGTACACGGGGTGCGGGGAGAGTCGGGATCCTTCGAGGCGATCATGCTGCCGCACCTGGGGGAGGCCTATTCCCTGGCGCGGTACCTGACGCGTAATGACCATGACGCGGAAGACGTGGTCCAGGACGCCTACCTTCGGGCGTTCACCTACCGCGAGACCTTCCGGGGCGAGGGGAGCCAGAGTGCCCGCGCCTGGTTCCTCACCATCGTGCGGAACACCGCCTTCTCCTGGAAACGGAAGAGCGGCAACCGGGTCGAGGTTGCCGAGTTCGACGAGACCCACCACAGCGAGGCCGTTGCCGGGAACCACCCGGAGGCGGCCATGCTCCGCACCGCGGAGCGGGAAGCCCTCGCCGACGCGATCGAGCAGTTGCCCACCGAGTTCCGGGAAGTGATCGTGCTGCGCGAGGTCGAGGGTCTCTCCTACAGGGAGATCAGCGAGGTGGTCGGCGTTCCCGCCGGCACCGTGATGTCCCGCCTCTCGCGGGCACGCGAGCGGCTTCAGCGGGCGCTTCTACCGGTACGGGGGGACTGACATGCGACACCCGGACCTGGAAATGCAGGTCGATGCCTGGCTCGACGGGGAACTGCCCGCGGTCGAGGCCGGCGAGATCGAAGCCCACCTCGAGCGCTGCCCCCAGTGCGCCCGTTTCCGCGAGGAGCGGCTGGCGCTGCGGCATGCGGTCAGGACCGCGCTCCCCCAGCTCACCCCCTCCGCCACCCTCGAGGCACGGGTGCGGCGGCAGCTCAAGGATGCCCGTGTCAGGGAACGCGCCCGGGCCGGGCTCGGCACCCGGCAGTGGATGGCGATCGCCGCCTCGCTCCTGATCGTGGCCCTCGGAAGCTGGCAGTTGGGGCGGCAGCAGCCCCACGCGACCGACCTGGGAGACGAGGTGCTCCGGAGCCATGTCCGCGCGCTGATGCCGGGCCACCTCACCGACGTGCTCTCCTCCGACCAGCACACGGTGAAGCCCTGGTTCAACGGGGTCCTCGACTACTCGCCGCCGGTCTATGATTTCGCGGGCCGCGGCTATCCGCTGATCGGGGGACGGCTGGAGTACATCGGCGGGAAGAAAGTGGCGGCGCTGGTCTACGGCCGGCGGAAGCACCTGATCACGGTGCTCGTCTGGCCCCGGGCGCAGGGCGAGTCGGCGGGCAAGGCGGGGTTCCGCCAGGGATACAACCTGCTCTCGTGGACCACACCGTCCTACGTCTACTGGATCACCTCCGACCTCGGCCGCCCCGAGCTCACGGAGTTCAGCACCCTGCTCCGGGAAGCGGACGCCATGGCCGGGGTGGGTCCGAAAGAGTGAACCGGCACTACGGCGTCGCGGGCGCCGCCGCGTCCGCCAGCGCGAGCGAGAACCGTCCGATCGTCCCCGCGTCGGTGCCGAACCAGATGCTCCGCGTCTTCGGATCGAAGACCATGTGGCGCACCACGATCCCGCCGCTCGCTCCCACCGGGAACGGCTGGCCGAATTTCCCGGTGGCGGGATCGAAGCTCACCAGCCGGTTCGGGAACGGGCCGGTCTCCACCTGCCAGACCCGGCCGCGGTCGTCCCCCGCCATCGCATAGGGGGCGGAACGGTTCCCGCCGGGATTCTGCCACTCCTCGAACTTCCCCGTCGCGGGGTCCAGCATCACGAGCTTGCCACGGGAGTAGTCTCCCACATAGACCCGGTCCGACGGGTGCACCACGATCCGCCGAGGCCGGGCCATCGGGTCGGGGATAGCGTACTCCCTGAGCTCGAACGTCGCGGGATCGATCGTGCCGATCCGGTTGGACCCGAACTCGTCGAACCAGGGATGCCCCTTCGAGTCGAGCTGGATCCCGTAGGGACGACTCGCCGGGTTGGGCATGCGTACGATGCGGACCTGGCCCGACTTCGTGTCGAGGTGGCCCACCGCGTTCGACCCCTGCAGCGTGAACCAGATGTTCCCCGCGCGATCGAACACCAGGGTATGCGGGTCGGTCAGGTCCCGCTCCGGCATCGGGAAGCGGCGGATCGCGCCGGTGGTGGGGTCCAGCCGGCCGATCATGCCGTTCTGGTTGCCGGCGTACCAGACCCCGCCGTCGGCGGCGACGATCAGGTTGTGCGGATGGGTCCCCTCGTCGATCTCGTACCGTTTGAACTGGCCGCTCCGGGGATCGAGGACCGCGACGAAGTTCCCCGCCTGGCCCACGAACCAGACCCGTCCATCGGGGGCGACATAGGGATCACGCGGACGGGCGTCAGGCCACGGGACCTGCCACTCCGTCACCGGCGACTGGGCGCCGAGGACCGCGGGCAATGCAATGAGGGCGAGTGCCAACCGCATGGGTTCTCTCCAGGACAGACGAGGTGGGAGAAACCAAACACCACCGGGCGCCCTTCGGCCACTCCCGTGGGACGAACCGCGCTGCCCTAGCGCCGCGACAGCGCGCGCTCGACCTCGCCGATCGGGTCCGCCAGCCGGGCGAGATCGAGCCGGACCTCCGGCACGATCCCCTTGCCACGCATCCCGCCCTCCGGGAGCCGGCGGTTCCGCGTGATCGTCGGGTAGCCGAGGAACCAGCGGTTCTCCTCGGGACCGAGACGCACGATGTTCACGCTCTGGTAGTCGAGCGCCCCCGCGGTCGGTTCGCCGAACGTGGTGACCCGGGCGCTCTGCCGCGCATCGAGGAGGATGACCTCCGACGCACTCACCGTGCCGCGGTCCACCAGGAATCCGACCCGCGCCTGCCCGCGGGGTGGCGGGTAGGGGCTCGGCGCCTCGGGTGGAACGGTCGTGTCGTAGAGCGGGACCAGCGCCCCGGGCGAGGCCGTGAGTCGGGCCACCAGCCCGCGCACGAACGCGCTGGTGTCGCTCCCGAAGGCCCGCTGCGCATACGCGATCTGATCGGGTGACGAGAGCATGAGCCCCTCACGGCTCTTGAGCTCCGGCGCCGGCGGCATCCCGGGCGAGACGAACCAGGGATAGAGCGCGTCGGTCACGAACGACGCCCCGCCTTCATTGCCCCGAAGGTCCACGATGAACCGGTCGGCCGAGTCCAGCGCCCCCTCGTTCGCCTTGAGCAGGCTGTCGAGGAGCGGGATGAACGCGGGATCGTGCGACGGGACCGCGACGATGACCGTGCCGGGCCGGCGCCGGAGCGTCGGCCGGTGGGCGTCGACCGGATCGAGCTGGCCGCTGTCGACGGGCGCGAGCGGGAATTCCTTCCCCCAGATCCCGGGCGAGAGGCGGAGAAGCACCCGCCGGTGAATCGAGGCGTCGAGCAGCCGGCGCGCGTAGTTGGGCGCGAAGACCTCCGCGTCGTAGGTGCCATCCTGGCGCCGGGTGAAGGTGGCCCGGACCGCGCCAGCGCGCCACGTCGCCGTATCCGGCGTGAGCACCACGGCGATGAACCGCCCCCGCGGACCCGCCGGATCGGCCACCACACCGAGCCGGAGCCGCTGGTCGTACCAGATCCCCTCGAGCGGATCGAGCCGGTCGATCCGGGCGACGAGCTGTTTCCGGATCGCCGCCTCGTCGAGCCCCGTCATCCGGACCGCCGCGGCGCGCCTGGCCGACTCGGCGCTGTCGATCCGGCCGGACTGGTAGACGAAGAGGTGCGGATCGTTGAACCAGGCGACGTAGTCGCGGAGGAGGAAATAGCAGGCATCGCCCTCGGCGCGGGTCGCCGCGGCCCGGAAGCGCTGGACCGCCTGGTCGTAGGCCCGCCGGCGATCGCCGGTGATCTCGAGCTGGAAGCCGGCATAGTCCTGCTCGACCTTCTGCTTGAGCAGGCCCAGGTCCTCGAAGCAGGTGGGCAGGGCGGCGGAACGATCCTGCGGCGCGGGCACGCCCCTCCCCGCGAGCGGGAGGAGCGCGGCCAGCTGAATCACCTGGATGAGCATCGGCAGCACGCGGGGCTCCGGGAGATGGTGGGTCGGGGACCGACGTCCCGAAGCCGGCGGAGTTTCACTCGGAACGGAGCACTTCGATCGGTTCCACCGCGACGGCGCGGCGCGCGGGAATGAGACTCGCCACCACGATCGCCCCGCCGAGGACCGCGGCGATTCCCGCGAAGGTCGCGAGGTCGTTGGGCTCGACCCCGTAGAGCTGGCTGCGGAGCACGCGTGTCACGGCGAACGCCGCGGCGAGTCCGATGCTCCCGCCGATCGCCGCGAGGCGGATCCCCTGCCCCACGACCAGGCCCACCACGTTCCAGCGGTCGGCGCCGAGGGCGGAGCGGATGCCGAGTTCCCGGCGGCGCGCCTCGACCGCGAACGCCATCACCCCGTACACGCCGAGGGTCGCGAGCCCGAGCGCGAGACCGGCGAACATCGTGAGCAACGACGCGCTCACGCGGGCGTAGGCCAGGCCTTCCGCCACCATGGCGCTGAAGGGGCGGATGTCGTAGACCGGGCTCCCGGGCGAGAGCCGGCCCAGCACCGCACGCGCCGGACCGGCCACGCCGGCCGGATCGCCCCGGGTCTTGAGGAACACCATCAGCCGGCCACGGGGCGACTGGTAGAACGACAGGTACACCTCCGGCGCGGGGCGATCCTGGACCTGGCCGTAACGCACGTCGCCCACCACGCCGATCACCCAGGCGGTGTCGGGCCAGAAGCCGCCCTGGCCCACGCTCACCGGACGCCCGACCGGATCCTGTCCCGGCCAGAAGGAACGCGCCGCCGCCTCGTTGATGATGACCACCTTGCGCGTCCCCACCCGGTCCTCCGGCCCGAATGCGCGGCCCCCGAGCAGGGGAATCCCCGTCACGCCGAACCAGTTCGGACTGACCCAGTGCACCCCGACATCCGGCTGCGACCCGCTCTCCCCCGCCGGACGGTCACGCAGCGCCATCAGCGTGCCGTTGCACCCGCCGCTCAGCGGGGCGCAATCGGTGAGTCCCGCATCCACCACCCCGGGAACGGCGCGCATCTCCTCGAGCACACGATCGTAGAAGGCTGGCAGGGAATCGCGGGCCTGGTCCTCGGTGGTGTTGAACCGGAGGGTGAGGACCCGGTCCGCCACGAACCCCTGGTCGAGCGACAACAGCTTGCCGAGACTCTTGAGCATCAACCCGGCCCCGGCAAGGAGCACCAGCGCGAGCGCGATCTCCCCCACCGTGATGAGGCCTCGGGCCGAGAGATGGCCGCGGCCCCCAGCGCCGTGTCGCGCGCTCTTGAGCGCCTCGCTGGTCTCGACCCGGCTCGCCCGGAGCGCGGGCCAGAGCCCGAACAGGAGTCCGGTGGCCAGCCCCACCACCAGGGCGAAGGCGAGGACCGACGGCTCGAGGCGGATGTCGGCGAAGCGAACCGCGCCGATCACGTCCGACCGGGTGGACTGCATGGCGGCGGCGTCATCGAGGGTCGCGAGGAACCGGGTGCTGAGCGCGGCGACCACGAGTCCTCCCGCCATGCCGGCCCCTGCGAGGAGAAGGCTCTCCGCCAGGAGCTGCCGCACCAGGTGCCGCCGGTCGGCGCCGATCGCGAGCCGCACCGCGACCTCCCGGCGCCGGCCCTCGCCCCGCACCAGGAGCAGGTTGGCCACGTTGGCGCAGGCGATGCCGAGCACCAGAACCGTCGCGCCGAAGAGCACCAGCAGCGATTGCCGCACGAAGGGATCGACCCGCGTACCGTCCAGCGCGGTGGCGGTCGCTCCCCAGTGCTCGCTCGCGACCGCGCGCGGATACTGCCGGTCGATCCGGGCGCCGAGTCCCTCGACCTCCGCGCGGGCCGTGGCGAGGCTCACCCCCGGCCGGAGCCGGCCGATCACGCTGTAGTTGTATGCCTCCGCCTCGCCCAGCGTCTCGGCGTCCTGGCTCATCGCCGAGACCCACAGCTCCGCCGCGCCGGTCACGCCCCGGAACCCTTCCGGCAGGATCCCGACCACCGTGTAGCTGTCGCCTCCCACCCGGAGCGGCTTCCCCAGCACCGCGGGATCGGCATTGAAGCGCCGGCGCCAGAGCGCGGTACTCAGCATCACGACGCGGGCGCTGCCCGGCGCCTGGTCCTCCTCCGCCAGGAAGTTCCGCCCGAGGACGGGCGTGACGCCGAGGGTCGTGAGGTACCCCCGGTTCACGAACTCGGTCTGGATCCGTTCCGCCGACTCCTCGAGACGCAGGGTCTGCGGAAGACCGGAGTAGACGGCGAAGTCGCTGAAGCTCCGCTGGCCTTCCCGGAGCGCGGCGAACTTGGGCCAGGACCAGACCATGTCCCGGTCGCCGGTCGTGAGCGTGAGCTTCATCAGCCGGTCGGGCTCGCGGAACGGAAGCGGCCGGAGGAGCACCGTCCGCACGGCGCTGAAGATCGCCGCGTTGGCGCCGATGCCGAGGGCGAGGGTCAGCACCACGATGGCGGTGAAGCCGGGGGTGCGGCGAAAGCCGCGCAGGGCGTAGACCAGGTCCTGGCGGAGGGACTCGAGGGAAAGCATGACTGGCCCCGGGGGTGGCGGAGAGAGGAACCGTCTACACCTGTAGTACGGCGGTCCGGCGCAGCAGGTTTCCGACGCGCCGCCGACCGGAGGCGACGGCGGAGGGGAGGGCGGGACTACTCCGGCGGGGCGAAGGCCTGGTTGAAGCGTTCCGCCAGCTCGTTCCGTTCCCGCGAGAGCTGGAGCACGTAGTCGGGAGCGATCGGCCCGCGGAGCTGGTCTTCGTACCAGCGGAGCTCGAGGACGAAGGCGCGGTAGAGGTCGACCTCTTCCTTGCTGAGCTCGAGCGGGACCGAGTAGACGATCGTCTCGGTGTCCATCGGCGAGATGAT
>DASZPT010000442.1:0-11924 GCA_035549935.1 Gemmatimonadales bacterium | reverse complement strand
CGACTCACAGACTGAAAGCGACACGGCCGGGTTTCACCGGTCCACCCCGAAACACCGCACCGGCCCGGCGGATGGCGGCCCCGCCCCGGTAGATTCCGGCATCTTCCGCCGGAGACCGTATGTTCGGAGTCATCAATCTCGCCGAGAAGTTCTCCCGCTTCCATGACCAGTGGAGTCCCAAGATCATCGCGGAGCTGAACGACTCCCACGTCAAGCTGGCGAAGGTCCAGGGGGAATTCGTCTGGCACCAGCACGAACATGAGGACGAGCTGTTCCTGATCCTCAGCGGAGTACTCACCATCGAGTTCCGCGACCGGACCCTCACGCTCGCGCCGGGCGAAATGGTGGTGATCCCGAAGGGGGTGGAGCACCGACCGGTCGCCCCGGAGGAGGTGCACATCATGCTGATCGAGCCGAAGGGGATTCACCACACCGGCGGTGTAGAGGACCCGCGGACGGTGACCGAGTGGCAGCGGATCTGAGCGGGCGGACCCGGATCGATGGATGATCCGGCCGAGTGGGATCGGCTGATCGCGGCGATCGAAGCCACGCCGGCGGCACCCGCCGGCTGGGTCTGGGCCTTCCTGGTGCTGCAGGGGCTGGTCGAGGAGAGCACGGGGGCCGAGCAGGAATTCCTCCGGCTCTGGAAGGCCGCGAAGGAGCAGCCGCAGTCGGCGGGGCCCGGTCTCGGCTTCCGGCTCGCCGCCGCGCTCCGGTATGCGGGAATCACCCTGCCTCGCGCGGGCGAGCCCGATCCCTACGGCCGGGAGGCGCGCAGCCGTGCCGTGATCGCGTGGCAGTGGCACCGCGGCTGATGCCGTTGCATTTTTCTGCCTCCACTCCCCCGATTTCGCGAAGGCCGCTCATGTCTCCTGCTTCGATCGCGAAGTACCACGTCCTCGACTTCGGCACGGTGAAGGCCTCGTCGCAAGGGGCCTCGGCCCTCATCGCGCACATCAATTCGCCCAAGGGCATCCGCCACATGACTGGTCCGCGGCGGGCCGTCATCTTCGGCGAGCGGGCCGACGGGGCGGCGTCGGAACAGGCGAAGCTGTACCTCAGCGACGGCGCGCTGGAGGCCGCGCGCGAGATCAACCTCACCTTCAAGGTCCTCGAGGTGATCGAGGCCGCGCGCCTGCCGGAGTCGGCGATCCTGCTGCAGGGCCAGCCCTGAGGCGCCGGACCTTCCTGTCGGGCCCACCGCGCCGAATCCGCATCCTCTGACACCTGGGCCCGGCCTGCGCCGGGCCCCTGTGTTTCATCCAGTCGAGGATGCTTCATGCCCGGACCTTCACGCCGCCGCCTGCCGCAACTCGCCGGGCGGCCGTTTCTGACCGATGGCGGTATCGAGACGACCCTCATCTTTCACGAGGGGGTCGCGCTGCCGGACTTCGCCGCGTTCGATCTGCTCCGGCACGACGCCGGCCGGCAGCTGCTGGAGCGCTACTATCGCGCCTACCTCCCCATCGCGGCGCGGCACGGAGCCGGGTTCATTCTCGAATCCGCGACCTGGCGGGCCAGCCGGGACTGGGGGGAACGGCTCGGCTACAGTCCCGCGGCCCTGGCCGAGGCCAATGCCGGCGCCATGGCGCTGATGGCGCGGCTCCGGGACGAGTACGCCCCGAGCGCGGGGCCGCTCCTCCTGAGCGGGTGCGTCGGCCCCCGCGGCGACGGGTACGTCGCGACGGCGCGGATGACCGTTCCGGAGGCCGAGGCGTACCACGCCGAGCAGGTGCGGGCGCTCGCGCTCGGCGGGGCCGAGTTCATCACGGCGATCACGATGACATATGTGGCGGAAGCGGTGGGCATCGTCCGCGCGGCCCGCGCGGTGAACCTGCCGGTGGTGATCTCCTTCACCGTGGAGACCGACGGCTGCCTCCCCACCGGAGACACACTGGAGGAAGCGATCGCGGCGGTGGACCTGGCCACGGGCGACGGGCCGGCCTACTACATGATCAACTGCGCCCACCCGTCGCACTTCGGGTCGCGGCTCCGGCAGGGCGAGCGCTGGACCCGGCGGATCCGCGGGCTTCGCGCCAACGCCAGCCGGAAGAGCCACGCCGAGCTCAACGAGTCGGCGGACCTGGACAGTGGGGACCCGGTGGAGCTGGGCCGGGAGTACAGGGAGCTGTGCCGGCGGCTGCCGTGGATCAGTGTGCTGGGCGGCTGCTGCGGCACCGACCATCGACATCTCGCCGCGATTGCCGAGCAGGTCCTGCCGAGGGACGCGACGGCGCGCTCCTCGGCATGACCGTGACGGACCGGCTCAGCCCTGGGGCGCGGCCCAGAGGTCGCGCCCCGACCCGAGGCGCTCGACCTCCCATCCCCGGGACTTGAGCCGCTCGAGGAGGTACCGGCGGTGGAGGGGGCTGACGGCGCCCGACGCATAGGCCCATCGGCGTGACGGCACGTAGAGCAGCATCGTGCCCGGCGCATCGGGAAGGTCGATCGGTTCCACCCACGCCGAATCTCCACTGACCTTGAGCCAGCGGCCGCGCGAGATCTCCGCCCCGGCCGGCAGCGACCCGCCGTGGTTCCTCAGGATGGTCCGGGCGAACGACGCCATCCCCGGACCGACGTAGAAGGGAATCTGCTTCTCCCTCAGCCAGACGATCCCGCCGTTCGCGCTCGACGGATAGGTCAGCACCGCCCCCGCGATCGTTCCCCCCTCGCCGTTCTGCCGGAGCCACTGGGCGGCCCGCTCGGCGTTGAGCGAGGTCTGGCCGGTCTCGAGCAGGAGCCAGTCCTTCCCCAGCTTTACCGCGCCCGCGGGGAATCCGAATGTCCCGAAGCGCACCAGCCCGGGCTCGACCGCCCGGGCCGAGTCGAGGGGGAGGTCCTGCATCGGGCGGGTCGCGGTCGCGAGGTAGGCGCCGCGCAGGGAGTCGCTCACCTGGAAGGAATCGGCGGTGGCGGTATCGACGCTCATCGCGAGCACGGTCATCCGCTTGTAGGGTCGCCCGACCCGCCGCACATCCCACTGACCGGGCAGGCTGGTTCCCCCCGGGCCCGGGATCCACCGCGAGTACCAGATCTCCACCTCCATCGGCCCCCACGGCGACAGACCGAAATCGTTGGGCTGGGCGGCGACGTAGCGCGCCATCGCGAGCAGGCCGTCGGTCCGGCGCAGGAAGATCGTGGCGGGATACCCGTTCACGGTGGCGGTCACCCGCGCGTGGGCGATCCCGCCGATCGCGGTGTCGCTGAGGACCTTGAGGTCAGCGGCCTCCCGCGCGGCGAGGAGGAGCCGTTCGGCGGCGAAGGTGAACAGTTCGTTGCGCTCGTCGACGTAGGCGACGTTGAGCGGCGCCCAGGTGCCGTTGTTCTGGCGGATGGCGACGCTGTCGCGCACCACGTCGGTGATCTCGCGCCAGGTGGCCCCGATCGAGAAGCGGCGCAGGTTCCGCCAGGCCGGGATCGTGTAGTTGCGGATCTCGGTATGCCGCTCGTACGAGGGCATGTCGGTGTAGGGCCGCGCCTCGAAGGTGGTACGCTGCCACTGGGTCATCATCTCGAGGCGCACGCGGGTGAGGCTCCGGAGCGCGGCCGCGCCGCCCATGTGCTCGATCGAGGTATCGAGAAGGGCTACCGCGCGCGGTTCCGGCACGGCGGCGTGCGCCAGGAGCAGTGCGGCGAGAGACAAGGGACGAAGCATGGCGGATTCTCCGCTGGGGTGTCGGGCGCGGCTCGCGGGGGGAGCTCGCAGGGACGGGGGAAGAGACGCGCGCTCGCCGGGGTGAGGTTCGGGTCCCGACGCCGGTCGCGGGAGCCCGGGGCGAGCGGCGAGAGGGCGGGGCGAGCCGGGCGGGATCCGTGGCGGCGGCCCGCGAGGGGTGGAGGGGCGGTGCCCAAAGGAGACCTCGCAGGTCGTTATTGCAGCGGAACTTATCCTTATTTTCCGAATCATTCGACAAAATTGTGGCGTGTAACAGCTTGGCTGTTAGTCGTTTGGCTCTTGCATTTGAATGAGTGTACAAATACTCTGTTGCCCCCATGCCGGCCCGGAAACCCTCCCCCAAGCGTCGACCCAGCCCCAAACCGGCTTCCCAGCCGGCCAGCGAATGGCCCCGCTGGCAGCGCCGACCGGCGGAGCGCCGGCGCCAGATCCTCGACGCCGCCATCCAGGTCTTCAGTCGCCGCGGCTTCGACAGCTCGACCCTCGCGCATGTGGCGCGCGAGGCGGGCGTCAGCGTGGGCACCGTGGCCCACTACTTCGGGAGCAAGGCCGATCTCTTCGAGGAAGCGCTGCAGGACCACTTTCTCGAAGCCGTGACCGGGGCGGAGGCGCTGCTCGCCGCGCACCGGGGTACGCGCGCCGAGCTCCTCCGGAAGCTGCTCGACCGGATGTGGCACCACCTGATGCAGCCGGGCACCGCGGACCTGCTGCTCGTGGGCCTGGTGAAGGCCGCGGCGTTCCCCCAGGCCTGCGGCGTGATGTGCCGGGGGACCAGCGATCGCTGGCGTGCGGTGCTGGCCAGCGTGATCGATGCCGGACTCGCCGCCGGCGAGTTTGTCCGGGTCGATCCCGCCCTCCAGGCGCGGGTGATCTCGAGTGGACTGTTCGGCCTGATCCTGCATGTGCGGCACTTCGGACGCTTTGAATCCAGCCCGCCCGATCCCGAGCGGCTGCTGGCGCAGTATCTCGATACCGTGGATCGTGCCCTGGCGGCCCGTCCGGCGCCGGCCGATCCGTCGTAACCCTGTCTCCAGGAGCAGTGGCCGCGTGACCTCCACCCTGTCCCTTCGTCCCGCCGTTCGCGCGGGTCTCACGTCGTCGCTCGTCCTCGCGCTGTCGGCCGCCGGCTGCACCAAGGCGCCGCCGCCGGCGCCGCCCCCGGCGGAGGTGTCCGTCGTCACGGTCACGCCGCGCACCATCGACGAGGTGCCGGAGTTCGTCGGCAGCGTCGAGTCCTCGCGCAGCGTGCCGGTCCGCGCCCAGGTGACCGGCGTGATCGTCGCGCGTCCCTTCGTGGAGGGCGCCGCGGTGAAGGCGGGCGACGTGCTCTACCGCATCGATCCCCGGACCTACGAGGCCGCCTACCGGAGCGCCCAGGCCCGGCTCGCCGAGGCGGAGGCGCGGGTCACCAACGCCGAGGCCAACCTGGCCCGGCTCAAGCCGCTGCTCGCCGACAATGCGATCTCCCGGCAGGACTACGACAACGCCGAGGCGGAGGCCAAGCAGGCCCGCGCCGGGGTGGAGGATGCCCGGGGCGCGGTCGATGCCACCAGGAAGGCCTTCGAGGACACGGACGTGCGGGCCGAGATCTCGGGGCGAGTGGGGAAGGCGGAGCTCGAGGTAGGCACCCGGGTGCGCGGCACCGACGACGTCCTGACGACGATCGACGTGTTGAGCCCGGTCTACGTCACCTTCAGCCCCACCGGGCAGCAGCTGCTCGACTGGCGGCGGGATCCGCGGGCCAGCCGGCTGCTGGCGCCTGGCGGCGCCGCCCGGGTCGAGGCGGTGCTCTCCGACGGGACCACGCTCCCGGTGCAGGGCCGCATCGACTTCATCGATCCGGTGCTCAACCCCGCCACCGGGGCCCAGACCTTCCGGGCCTCGTTCCCCAACGCCGACCGGCTCCTGCTCCCCGGCCAGTTCGTGCGGATCCGGGTCCTCGGCCTGGTGCGCGACAACGCGATCCTGGTCCCGCAGCGGGCGGTGCTCCAGCAGATGGGGCGGCAGCTGGTCTTCGTGGTCGCGCCGGGTGACACGGTGCAGGCCCGGGAGGTGGAGGCGACCAGCTGGAGCGGCGACCAGTGGCTCATCGCCCGCGGCCTTGGCGCCGGTGACCGGGTGGTGGTGGACGGGATCCAGAAGATCGGGCCGGGCCGGCCGGTGCGTCCGGTGCCGCTGGCCGACAGCGTGAACACCGCCGCAGCCGTTCCTTCCGCCGCGCCCCGGACCATGGGAGGCGGCAAGTGAGTTCCAGCGCCAGCGGTCAGGACCAGGAGATCCGCTACTTCTTCATCCGCCGGCCGGTCCTGGCGGCGGTGATCTCGATCGTCGTCACCCTGCTCGGGCTCTTCGCGCTGCTCCGGCTGCCGGTGAACCGCTACCCGCTCATCACCCCGCCGGCGGTGAGCGTCTCGGCGGTGTATCCCGGTGCCACCGCCGAGGACGTGGCCCAGGCGGTGGCCGCGCCGATCGAGCAGCAGCTGTCTGGGCTCGACGGGCTGCTCTACTTCAAGTCGTCCAACTCCTCGGACGGCGCGCTCAACCTGCAGGTCTACTTCGACATCAGCCGCGACCAGGACCTCGCCGCGGTCGACGTGCAGAACGCGGTGAAGCTGGCCGAGCCGCAGCTGCCGGACGCGGTGCGGGCCAACGGCATCGTGGTGACCAAGGCGCAGAGCGACATCCTCTTCGCCACGGCGCTCTACTCCAACGACCCGCGCTACGACGCCTCGTACCTCACCAACTACGCCAAGCTCTACCTCGAGGACGAGATCAAGCGCATTCCCGGCGTCGGCAACGCCCGGGTGTTCGGGCAGCTCGAGTTCTCGATGCTGCTCTCGCTCGATCCCGACCGGCTGGCGCAGCTGGGCCTCACGGTGGGTGACGTGGCCAACGCGGTGCGGGAGCAGAACACCACCAATCCCGCGGGGCGGCTCGGCCGCGAGCCCTCGCCGGCCGGCACCCAGGTGACCCTCCCGGTCACCACCGAGGGACGGCTGAGCGACCCCGAGGAATTCGCCAACATCATCCTGCGGGCCCGGCCCGACGGCTCGATGGTGCGGCTGAAGGACGTGGGGAAGGTGACCCTCGGCGCCCGGAACTACGACCAGGTGGCGCGGGTCGACGGCAAGCCGACGACCTTCCTCCTGGTCTACCTCCGTACCGGGGCCAACGCGCTCGACGTGCGGAAGGCCTTCGAGAAGCGGATGAACGAGCTGGCCCGGAGCTTCCCGGCGGGCGTGAGCTGGGTCCTCCCCTACGACACCACCCCGTTCATCACCGAGTCGATCCGCGAGGTGGTGAAGACGCTGGCGGAGGCGATGCTGCTGGTGACGCTGGTGGTCTTCATCTTCCTCCAGAGCTGGCGGGCCACCCTGATCCCGGTGCTGGCGGTGCCGGTCTCGGTCATCGGCACGTTCCTGGGCCTGCTGATGCTGGGCTTCTCGGTCAACGTGCTGACGCTGTTCGGGCTCGTCCTCGCGATCGGCATCGTGGTGGACGACGCGATCGTGGTGATCGAGAACGTCGAACGCATCATGAGCGACGAGAAGGTCTCGGCCCGGGTGGCGGCGGACCGCGCGATGCGCCAGGTGGGCGGCGCGCTGGTGGCGATCGTGCTGGTGCTCTGCGCCGTGTTCATCCCGGTGGCCTTCCTGGGCGGCATCACCGGCGAGATGTACAAGCAGTTCGCGGTCACCATCGTCCTCTCGGTGGTGATCTCCGGGATGGTGGCGCTGACCCTGACACCGGCGCTCTGCGCCGTGCTGCTGGAGCACGCCGGCACGCCGGAGCAGTCGACCAACCGGTTCTTCTGCTGGTTCAACGACTGGTTCGGGCGGGTCACGACGCGCTACACCGGCGGGGTGCACCGGATCCTCGGCAGCCCGCGGGTGACCTACGCCGCCTTCGGCGTGATCCTGGCGCTGACGTTCGTGCTCTTCCGGCGGACCCCACAGGCCTTCATCCCGTCGGAGGACAAGGGCTTCTTCGCGGTCGCGATCCAGCTCCCCGACGGCGCCTCCAAGCAGCGCACCGAAGCGGTCGTGAGCGAGGTGGAGAAGTTCCTGCTGGCCGATCCGGGGGTGCGGCACGTCGGCGCGCTGGTGGGGGTCGACGCGCTGAGCTTCGCCGCCCAGACCAACAGCGCCATCATCTTCGTGAACCTGAAGCCCTGGGACGAGCGGCACACCCCGGACCTCTCGCTCGACGCGATCGTCGGCCGCACCAACATGCACCTGTTCGGGCTCAAGGAGACGCTGGCCTTCGCCTTCAACTTCCCCGAGATCCCGGGACTCGGCACGACCAGCGGCCTCGAGATGAATCTCCAGGCCCGCGGCGGGCAGAGCTTCCCGCAGTTCGCGGCCAGCGTCCAGAGCTTCATCGGCGACGCGCAGAAGCTGCCGGAGCTGGCCGGCGTGCAGACCACCTTCCGGGCCGACGTGCCGCAACTCTACCTCAAGGTGGACCGCGAGGCGGCCAAGGCGCGCGGCGTGGCGCTCACCGACCTCTTCCAGACGCTGCAGGCGCTGCTCAGCACGCTCTACATCAACGATTTCAACCTGTACGGGAAGACCTACCGGGTGCAGGCGGAAGCGCAGGCGCCCTTCCGGCAGCGGCCGGAAGACATCGCGCGGCTGTACGTCCGCAGCAACAAGGGGGAGATGGTGCCGATCGGGGCGCTCACCAGCACCGAGTTCCGGGGCGGCCCCAGCATCCTCTCGCGCTTCAACGGCTTCACCTCGGCGCTCATCACCGGGGTGCCGGCGCCGGGGCGGAGTTCGGGTGAGGTGCTCAACGCGGTCGAGAAGCTGGTGGCCGACAAGTACGAGGCGCAGGGCATCGGCTACGCCTACAGCGGCCAGTCGTTCCAGGAGCGGGCCTCGAGCGGCCAGAGCGGGCTGGTCTTCATCCTGGGCCTGATCCTCGTCTTCCTGGTCCTCGCCGCGCAGTACGAGAGCTGGGCGATTCCGTTCGCGGTGCTCCTCGGCATCCCGTTCGGCATCTTCGGCGCGTTCGTGGGGGTGTTCCTGCGGGGCATGGCGAGCGACGTCTACTTCCAGGTCGGGCTCATCACGGTGGTCGGACTCGCCGCGAAGAACGCGATCCTGATCGTGGAATTCGCGACCGCGCTCCGCGACCGGGGCCTGTCCATCATCGAGGCGGCGACCGAGGCGGCGCGGGAGCGGTTCCGCCCGATCCTCATGACGTCGTTCGCCTTCATCCTCGGCGTGCTGCCGCTGGCGATCGCCAACGGCGCCGGCGCGGCGAGCCGCCGTTCCCTCGGGACCGGCGTGCTCTTCGGCATGCTGGCCGCCACCACCGTCGGGGTGTTCTTCATCCCGCTCTTCTTCGCCACCATCCGGGGCCTGGCCGATCGCGGGTTCCTCCGCCGCCGTCAGCATGCCGTGGCCACGCCCGCTGTCGCCTCGCCGGACGCCGAATGAACATGCGCCTCGCTCCGATTTTCCTGGCCGCGGGCCTCGCCGGCTGCGCCGTGGGTCCGTCCACCCGGGCCGCCGCCCCCGCGCCGCGCCCGCTCGCGGTGCGGGACAGCCTCCTCGCCCCGGCCTCGCGCGGGTTCCTCGACTCGCTGGCCGCCGCCCGCGACGCCGGCCGGGCCGACACCGCCGCGCCGACCCTCTGGAAGCCGGCGCCACTCGCGCTCGACAGCGCCTCCGACCTGCCCTGGCTCGCGGTGCTCAAGGACTCCGTGCTGGTGGGCCTGGTGCGGACCGCCGTCGCCAACAACCGCGACCTCAAGGCGGCGCTGGCCCGGGTGCGCGAGTATCGCGCTTCCCTCGGCGCTGCGCGCGGGAACTTCTTCCCGCAGGTGACCGCCAACGGGTCGTACAGCACCAACCAGGCGATCTTCGGCGACTTCCCGCCCCAGACCTACGACGCGGTGCGGATCACCGCCGACCTCGCCTGGGAGCTCGATTTCTGGGGGCGGCTCCGCCGCCAGGCCGAGGCCGCGCGGTTCGACTGGCAGGGACGGGAGGAGGATGGACGCGCCGCCGTGCTGAGCCTGGTGAGCGGCGTGGCGCTCACCTACCTGCAGCTCCGGGAATTGGACCAGAGCGCCGAGCTGGCGGAGCGGACCCTTGCCTCGCGGCGCGCCACGCTGGAGCTCGCCCGGCGGCGGTTCGACCAGGGGGTCATCTCGGAGCTGGACGTGCGCCAGTTCGAGGCCGATGCCGCGGTCCCCGCCGCGACCCTCGCCGACATCGCGCGGCAGCGTGCCGCGGCGGAGCACCAGCTGAGCCTCCTCCTCGGGCAGGAACCGGGCCCCATCGCCCGGGGCCATTCGCTGGAGCAGGCGGTGCAGGCGGTGACCGTTCCCGACTCGGTCCCCGGCGACCTGCTGACCCGCCGGCCCGACGTGCTGAGCGCCCAGCGCGACTGGCAGGGGGCGACCGCGCGGATCGGGGTCGCGCTGGGGAACCGGCTCCCGAAGTTCGTCGTTAGCGGATCCTATGGCACCCAGCGGCCCGACTTCAGCAGGCTGTTCACCAGCGACGCCGAGGTGTACCAGCTGGCGGGCGGGATCTCGATTCCGCTCTTCACCGGCGGCCGGCTGATCAACGAGCAGCGTGCCGCCCGGGCCCGGGCCGACCAGGCCAGGGCCCGCTACGAGCAGGCGGTTCTCGCCGCCGCCCGCGAGGCGAGCGACGCCCTGGCGGGACTCCGGCTCTCGCGCGACCAGCTCGCCGCCCAGGAAACCCAGACGCAGGCGCTCCGTCGGGCCTTTGCGCTGGCGGAGAAGCGGTACGAGAGCGGGGTCTCGAGCTACCTCGAGGTGCTCGACGCCCAGCGGGGACTCTTCGCGGCAGAACTGCAGCTGGTGCAGGTGGAACGCCAGTACCTGAGCGCCACCGTCCAGCTCTACCGGGCGCTGGGGGGCGGCTGGGAGTAACACCCGGGCCGGCGCCCTAGCCACCGCCGACCGGGAGTCGTACTCTAAAGGAATATTTCGACCGCCTGCTGGTATGACGCCGCCGAACCTCCTCCGCCGCCGGACCACTTCGGCGCCCCTCGCGATGGGGGGGCGCAGCAGTGGCGCGGGAGTGAGCCTGCCGAGCGAGGTGCTGGCCCAGACCTGCCGGCGGATCTACTCGGTGGCGATCGCCTTCGCCCTGCTCTGGTCGATCCCCCTCCTGCTGTTCCTGCTGATCGCGCCCCACGTCGACAACCTGCCGATGCTGGCGGCGCAGCTCTGGCCGATGCCCGGTGCGGCGATCGCCGGGACCGGGCTCGCCTGCTCGCTCCTGATGCTGGTGATCTCGCCGCGGTTCAGCCGGCATCCCGAGGTGCAGCTTTTCCTCGGTTCCGCGTTCCTGGTGCTGACGGCGTTCCTGTTCGGCCTGCTCGAGTACTGGGTCCCCGACTTCACCCGGCCGCAGCCGGCCTTCATCGGCATCGCGATCCTCGCCTACAGCTCGATCGTTCCCAACGAGCCGGGCCGCACCCTCGCCGTCGGCCTCCTGGCCGCGACGATGGCCCCGCTTGCCCTGCTCATCACCGGGCTCCGCGGCATCGACGTCGCCGCGAACTGGTTCCAGTACCTGCTCGCCTTCCTGCCGAACTACGCCTGCGCGCTCCTCGCGGTGATTCCCGCGAAGATCATCCGGCAGCTGGGCCACCAGGTGAAGAAGGCGCGCGAGCTCGGGAGCTACCGGCTCGAGGAACTGCTCGGCAAGGGCGGCATGGGCGAGGTGTACAAGGCCTCCCACCAGCTCCTGGCCCGGCACGCGGCGGTGAAACTCATCAAGGCCGACTCGCTCGCCCGCGACGCCGACCACGCCCGGGTCATGATCGAGCGGTTCCGCCGCGAGGCGGAGGCGTCGGCCTCGCTCCGCTCGCCCCACACGATCAGCCTCTACGACTTCGGCGTCTCGAGCGACGGGACCTTCTTCTTCGTGATGGAGCTGCTCGACGGCCTCGACCTCGAGAGCCTGGTGCAGCGCTTCGGGCCGCTGGAGCCGGCGCGGGTCGTGTACCTGCTCCGGCAGGCGTGCGAATCCCTGGCCGAGGCGCACAGCCGCGGGCTGATCCACCGCGACATCAAGCCGTCCAACATCTTCACCAGCCGCATGGGGCTCGCGGTCGACTTCGTGAAGGTGCTCGACTTCGGGCTGGTGAAGGCGGAACGGGAGCAGACCGACGTGCGGCTCACCGCGCCCAACACCACTACCGGCACCCCCGCCTACATGGCGCCCGAGGTGGTCCTCGGCACCATGCCGACCGATCA
>DASZPT010000441.1:0-38889 GCA_035549935.1 Gemmatimonadales bacterium | reverse complement strand
GCCCGCTGGTACTTCGAGACGCTCCAGGCGCTCGCGCCGGTGTACGTCATCCCCGGCAACCACGACGTGCAGTGGTGGCGGAGCCCGCTGAGTCTCCTCGGCGCGACCCCGAAGTACGTGAAGTACCGGGCCTACTTCGGCAACGACCTGTCCCCGGTGCTCGAGCTCGACGGCCTGGTGATCGCCGGGCTCCTCTCCTCCCACGGCGTAACGCCGGGGTCGATGACCTGGAACCCAAACGACACCGCGGTGAAGGGCCACCTCCCGCGCGCCGAGGTCGAACGGGTGCGGGCGCGCTTCGCGGCGCTTCCCGGGGGGACGGTCCGACTCGCGGTCCTCCACCACAACGTGCTGCCCGGGGTGCTCTCGCACCGATGGGGACTGGCCCGTCCCCACGCGGCCCAGCGCGCGCTGCTCTCCCTCGGCGCCGACGTGATCCTCTGCGGGCACGACCACACCGAGAACGCGGGCCAGATCGAGGGGCAGCTCGCCGTCAGCACGGCGGGGACGCTGTCCCTCCGGAGCCGGGGCGGGCGGCCGTCGACCTTCAACCTGGTGAGGGTGACCGCGCGCGAGATCAGCATCCAGTATTTCATCTACGACCGGGCCGGCGCCACCTTCCGCCCCGGCGACACGGCCATCTATGCGCGGACTCGCCGAGCAGATTGAGCTGGCGATCGAGTGGGCCGGCGGCCTGCTCACCCCGCGCCCTCGCACGCCCCGCCTACGTCCCCGGGCGGCGCCCCCCGCCAGCGCCTCCCCCCCGCCGGATCGCCCGCGGAACTCGGAACCCGGAACCCGGAACGCGCTGGTCGACCGACTCCTGGCGCTGCGGCTCCCCGCATTCGAGCGCATCACCACCCATCGAAACGAGCAGGTCATGCTCTCCTGGGTCCCGGGAAAGGTGCTCCGGATCCACGAGGGCTACGCCGCGGCGCCGGATGAGGTGCTCCGGGCGATCGTCCGGTTCGTTACCCCCGGCGTGCGCCGCGCCACCCGGCTCGCGGCGCGGCGCGTCTTTCTGGGCTTTCCGGTCGACGAGCACGCACCCCGCCCGCCCCGGCACGGGCGACCGCCGCGGGTCGCGCCCCAGGACCGCGCCGCCCACGAGCGACTGGTCCAGCTGCACGCCGAGCTCAACGCGCTCCACTTCGGCGGCGCCCTCCCCGAGATCCCGATCCGGGTCTCGGGCCGAATGCGGACACGGCTCGGCGAGCTCCGGCTCGATCGGCGCAGCGGCCGCCCGTTGCACATCGGGATCTCCCGGCGCCACATCCGGCGCGACGGCTGGGTCTCGGTGACGGATACGTTGCTGCACGAGATGGTGCACCAGTGGCAGGCGGAGACCGGCGTGCCGGTGGACCACGGACGGGGATTCCGGAAGAAGGCCCGCGAGGTGGGGATCGAGCCGAGGGCGGTCCGCAAGGACTGGTGAACGCCAACTGCTGTCCGCAGATTACGCAGATGAGGCCGAGGCGCCGTCTCGAGGCTGTCCACGGAAACCGGCAATCGGGAACGTGCGTCGAGGGTCATCCTCGAATCTGCGCAATCTGCGGATAGCAGTTCTCGCAATACCTGCTCACAGACCGGGCATATGCCAACCTTCAACGCCCCCGACTTCTACAATCTCGACTCGCTCCTCTCCGAAGAAGAGCGTGCCGTCCGCCAGACGGTGCGGGCGTGGGTCGACGAGCACCTCATGCCGGTCATCGGCGACTGCTATGTCGAGGGGCGCTTCCCGAAGGAACTGATCCCAGGCATGGCGGAACTGGGGATGCTCGGCGCCAATCTCCCCGAGGAATACGGTTGCGCCGGGCTCAACAACGTCGCCTACGGGCTCATCATGCAGGAGCTGGAGCGGGGCGACAGCGGCATCCGGTCGTTCGCCTCGGTGCAGGGCGCGCTGGTGATGTATCCGATCTACGCCTTCGGGAGTGACGAACAGAAGCGCCGCTGGCTGCCGGCGCTCGCGGCGGGGAAGGAGATCGGCTGCTTCGGACTGACCGAGCCGGACTATGGCTCGAATCCCGCCGGCATGATCACCACCGCCCGCGAGACCGCCGACGGCTGGGTGCTGAACGGCGCCAAGATGTGGATCACCAACGGCTCGCAGGCCACCGTCGCGGTGATCTGGGCCAAGACCGGCGCGCTCGACGATGCGAAGAGCGTCCGCGGGTTCGTGGTCCCCACCTCCACGAAGGGCTTCAGCGCCCGGGACCAGAAGGGGAAGCTCTCGCTCCGCGCCTCCGACACGAGCGAGCTGATCCTGCAGGACGTTCACCTGCCGAAAGAGGCGATCCTGCCGAAGTCGGGCGGTCTCAAGAGCCCGCTCAGCTGCCTCACGCAGGCGCGCTACGGCATCGCCTGGGGGGCGGTCGGCGCGGCGATGGCCTGCTACGACGAGGCGCTCCAGTATGCCCGGAACCGGGTGATGTTCAACCGCCCCATCGGCCAGACCCAGATCCAGCAGGTGCGCCTCGCCGAGATGCTGACCGAGATCACCAAGGCGCAGTGCCTGGTCCTGCAGCTGGGCCGGCTCAAGGACCAGGGGACCATGACCCCGCAGCAGGTCTCCCTCGCCAAGCGCAACAACGTGAACATGGCGTGCGAGTGCGCCCGGGAGGCCCGCCGCCTTCTCGGCGCCAACGGGATTCTCGCCGAGTACCATTCGATGCGGCACCTCGCCAACCTGGAATCGGTGTACACCTACGAGGGGACGCACGACATGCATTCCCTCATCCTCGGCGAGGCGGTGACAGGACTGGCCGCGTTCTAGCGTCATGCCGGGAGGACGGCCACCCGGCCGGGCGCCGTGACGCGGATTCGCCCGCGCGTGGCGCCTCTACCCGATCCCCGTCCCATCGCCTACTATCGATATAAGCCACTTCACGGACAGCTGTCTGGAAGACGACTCGCTCGACGAGCCACTAGGGGCAGTCCCACCGGTCCTCGCGGACCGCTACGCCATCGAACGGATGGTCGGGCGGGGCGGCATGGCCGTAGTGTACCTCGCCCGGGACCTCCGGCATCTCCGCGAGGTGGCGATAAAGCTCTTCCCGGTGGAGAGCGAGGAGCCCACCGAGGGGAGCCAGCGGTTTCTCCAGGAAATCCAGATCGCGGCGCGGCTCGCCCATCCCAACATCCTGCCCCTGCATGACTCGGGGGAGGCCGACGGCTTCCTCTATTACGTCATGCCGTACGTCCCCGGCGAGACGCTCCGCAAGCGCCTCGACCGCGAGGGCGCCCTGCCGGTGCCGGACGCGCTCCGGATCGCCCGCGATGTGGCCGATGCCCTGGCCTACGCCCACAGCCATGGCGTGATCCACCGGGACATCAAGCCCGAGAATATCCTCTTCATCTCGGACCACGCGGTCGTCGCCGACTTCGGGATCGCCCGGGCCATCAGCGCCGGCGCGCTCGAGGAGTGGAAGATCGCGGGGCCGGTGGGCACGCCGGCGTACATGAGCCCGGAGCAGGCCCGGAGCGAGTCCCGGGTCGACGGCCGGAGCGACATCTACAGCCTGGGCTGCGTGCTCTACGAGATGCTCACCGGCGACCCGCCCTTCCGCGGCAGCACACCCGAGGAAGTGGTGGTCCAGCACCTCGAGGCCGAGCCGCTCCCGGTCCAGGAGCGCCGGCCCGCCCTCACCCCCGACCTGCAGCTGGTGGTGGGGCAGGCGCTCGCCAAGCACCCCGCCGACCGCTACCAGACCGCGCAGCAGATGGGCGATGCCCTGAGCCGCCTCTCGGTGTCCAGGGGGATGGGGGACGACCGGGGCTCGCTCAGGCGGGGGCCGCCCGCCCCGCCGCGTCCCCGCGAGCAGGCGATGCGCCGCTGGTTCGCGCCCGGGATCGCGGCGCTCGGTATCGCCGTGGCCGTGTTCTGGACCACCGCCCTCCGCCGCCCCACGCTCGATACCTCGCTCTACATGGTCGGGCCGCTGGTCCATGAGGCCGGCGTTCCGCCGGCCCTGAGCGGCGACCAGTGCCAGCGGCTCCTCTACGATGCGCTGACCCGCTGGGACGGGGTGCGCCTCACCGACCGGCGCTGGGTCGACGACCGCCTGAAGCAATCCGGTGATGTGAGCCTCGAGCAGCTGCTCACCCTCGCCCGGCTGGGCGGGGCGGGGCGCCTGCTCGCGGGCGACGTCAGTACCTGGGGCGATTCGGTGCGGGTGCGGGGCGTGATCTACGACGTCTCCCATGGTCCCGAGGTGGTGCGGGAGCGGACCATCACCTTCTCGAAGGACCTCGCCGACGCGGAGCAGAAGTTCTCCGACCTGGTCGACTCGCTGATCCTGCCGCGCCCGTCCCAGGCCACCTCGGCATCGGGGATCTTCGGCACTCGCGATCTCCGGGCGTGGGCGCTGTACGACTCGGCGCACGCGGCGCTCAGCCAGTGGGACCTCAGCCTGGCGGCCCGGCAGTTCCGCGCTGCCCTCCAGCGCGATCCCAACTACGGGCTCGCGCATCTCTGGCTGGCGCAGACGCTCAACTGGCAGGGGTACGACAACGACGAGTGGAAGGACGAGGCGCTGGCCGGTGCCCGGGCCCAGCCGCCGCTCATGGGCCAGGAGGCGCTCTGGGCCCAGGCGCTCGTGGCGCTCGGTGAAGCCCGCTTCCCCGATGCCTGCAAGGCCTACGACGCGATGCTCCAGCGGGACACCCTCGACTTCCGGGCCTGGTTCGGGCGGGGCGAGTGCCGCTCGCAGGATCACGTCGTGGTGCGTGACCCGAAGAGCCCCAGCGGCTGGGCTTTCCGCTCCGGCTACGAGTCCGCCATCAAGGATTATCACAAGGCCCTGACCCTGGTCCCGTCGGTGCACCGGGCCTTTCGCGGGGCGGCGTTCCAGCGGCTCACCACCCTCTTCTACGCCGAATCCCACATCTTCCGCTGGGGACGCCCACTGGCGCCCGACACCGGGGCCTTCTCGGCGTTCCCCGCGCTCGACCACGACACCCTGGCCTTCGTGCCCTGGCCCATCGGCGAGCTCAACAAGGGGCGAAACGTCATTCCCGAGGGCCCCAGGTCCGCGGTCGCCCGCAACGTCCAGAACCTCTTGAAGGTGACGGCCATGTGGCTCCGGGCCTTCCCGTCGAGTCCCGACGCCTGGGCCTCACGGGCGGCCGTGCTCGAGATCACGGGCGACCTCGAGGGCTCGTCCGACTCCATGGCCGCGATGCCCGCCCTCCACCGGGCCCTGACACTCGCCACCAGCCGCGCCGACAGCCTCTCGCTCGAGACCATCCGGACCCAGCTGCTCATCAAGCTCGGGCGCTTCGACCAGGCCCAACGCCTGGCGGATTCCATCGTCAGGCGGAGCGATGCTCCCACGGCGGAGGAGGCGGATCGCCTCACCGGGCTCGCGGCGCTCACCGGGCAGGCGGGACGCCTCGCGCAGCTGATGCGCCTTTCGTCGTCCCTGCCGCTCGCCCCGATCACCGATGAGTACCCGGCGGGTGCCCATCCCGCGCTCCGTGCCTCGCTGGGCGCCCTGATGGCGTTCGCCGCCCTCGGTGGGCCCGCCGACAGCGCCAGCCGGATGCTCCGGGTGGTGGACGACCAGATCCGGGCCTACATCGCGAAAGACGACCGGGCGGCCTACCGGGACGAGGCGCTGGTATACCCGATGATGCTGCTCCACCCCTCGGAGGTGGCCGGACTGGCGGTGCCGGCCCGCCCACCCCGGTTGTACCTCCGCCGCTTCCAGTACTACCTCCAACGCGGCGATACCGTGGCCCTCCGGGCCGCCCTCGACACGCTGGACCGGGTGCGGTCGGATGGCACGCCCTCCAGCGTGGCGGTCGAGGCGGTCTATCATGAGGCGGCGCTGATGCTGGCGCTCCGGGATACCGCCGCCGCCCTCCGGCACCTGGACCAGTCGCTCGACGGGCTCGCCGCCGCGGGCCGGGACATCGTCAATCGTCCCGCCGCCGCGGGGTCGCTGGTGCGGGCCATGATGCTCCGGGCCCAGCTGGCGGCCCGGCTCCACGACCTGCCGATGGCCCGGCGCTGGGCCGCCGCGGCCGCCGCCCTCTGGGCCCACGCCGATCCCGAGCTGCAACCCAGCGTCGACAGCATGCGCCGGATCGCCGCCGGCGGTTTCTGACCAGCAAGCCAATCGCAGTCACCACACACTCACCCCCTGGAGGCGTTGTGGGTCGCACGTCCATTGTCCCGATGCTGCTCGTTGGTCTCGTCGCCTGCGCCCCGGGCGGGCGGCCCCTCCCCGTGCCGATCCCGCGCCCCGGCGACAATCTCCCCTCGCGGGACGCCATCCTCGAGATCGGCCGCCGCCAGAGCTACGACCAGAACCCCGGCGCCTCCGACCGGGCGATCGTGCAGGACGACATCGAAGTGACCATCGAGCCCCAGGAAGGCACCTACCGGCAGAACGAGGAACAGCTGGCGCGCGGTGCGGTGGTCGCGGAGCTGCGCAACCACTCGAAGAAGCCGCTCCTGAGCTATGCCCTCGCCCCGGGCGGGAGCAGCTACTGGGTGGTGTACCGGAAGCAGGGCCAGTGGCTGAGCGCCTTCATCTCGGAGACCGACAAGTCGCTGGACCGCTTCGACGTCCCCACCGTGATTCACCCCCCCACCCGCCCCTGGCGGCAGTCGATCGCGCAGTGGCAGCTGTCCGGGATCCTGAGCCGCAGCCGGCCCGGCGGCGACGAGACTATGGCCACCCAGCTCCTCCCCTGGACCACCTGCATCGAGAAGGGGTGCTGCAAGGTCGGAGACTAGGACCGGCCCCCGCCGGATCTGCTGCCCCCACGGGCTCATGTGTGACGCATGGGCCCGTGGCGCGTATACTCCCACTGATGGCCTCCCAGCCCCTGCACAGCGACCCGACCGATCGCCAGACCGCCCCCGAGGACGGGGCGGGGGCGGGCCTCGCCCGGGAGTGGTACGAGGCCTACGGCCAGGCGGTCTACAGCTATGTCCGGTTTCATCTTCCGACCGCCGACGCGGCGGAGGACGTCACCGCGGACACCTTCCTCAAGGTGTTCCGGGCGGTGGGTCAGTTCGACCCCGACCGGGGCCAGCCGAAAACCTGGATCTTCCGGATCGCCCAGAACACCCTGCGCGACTACCTGCGCCGGAGCCGCGTTCGCCGGCACGTGGCCATCGGCAACATGCGGGACCTCGCCTGCGACGCCCCATCCCCCGAGGAGCGGCTCCTCTGGGAGGAGCAGGTCGCCCGGCTCCTCGACGCCGTGGCCGAGCTCGGCGAGGCCGACCGGGAGATCATCAGTCTCCGGTACGGGAGTGGGATGGACACCGCCGCGGTGGCCGAGGTGCTGGGCGTGAGGGAGTCGGCGGTGCGCACCAGGCTCTGGCGGGCGCTGACCCGTCTCCGGACCATCATGGAGAAGGCCGAGGCATGACCCCGCGGGACGAGCGCGACCTCGAACGCCAGCTCGAGCGAATCCGCTTCGAGCCCCGCGCCTCGCTCGGTCCCGAGATCCTCGGTCGGAGGGAGCGGGGCGAGGAGCCGCGCCGGTTCCCACCGGCGCCGCGCCGGATCCTGGGATGGGCCGGCGCCGCCGTCGCGGCCGGCCTCGCGGTGGCGGCGGTGGGATTCGCCGCAGAGCGGAACCGTGGCGAGATGCGGGTCGACCGGTGCTGCCAGGACCTCGACGGGGGCGGCCATGCCGACGACGGGATCGTGGTCGTCACCCGGCGGGGTGACGTGGTGCGGTACCTCACGATCTACGAGGATCTCGACGGGAGCGGCGACTTCAGCCCGGGCGACCCGGTCCGGTTTGTCCGGCAGGGAACGCCGGTGATCACCGGCTCGACGGAGGGGACGAAGACCACCGAGTTCTGCTGTCTCGACTACGACGGGGGCGGTCCCGACGACGACGGCCTGCTGGTCATCGCCCGGCCGCCGGATCGCATCACGATGGCGGCCATCTACGAACACTCCGCGGCGGGCGGACAGGCTCGACTGCGCTGACCTCATCTCACCCGACAAGCCGACTCATGCTTCTCCGAACACCCGGTCTCGCCGCCGCCATCGGGATCCTGGCCGCGGCGGCTCCCCTGGCCGCCCAGCAGCGTGACACCGTGAAGCGGGATACCGCCGCGGTCGAGCTCGCGCCCATCGAGGTCGTGGGCTCGATCCTGCCAAGCGCCGGCCCGGTGGTCGGCTCGGGCGTCCCGGCCCGCGTGACGGTCCTCAACCGCAAGGACATCGAGGCGAGCGAGCCGAGGCTCCTCACCGACCTGCTGGTGAGCCAGGCGGGCATCTCGAGCTACGACGACCTCGGCTCGGCGGCGAAGATCTCACTGTCTTCCCGCGGGTTCTTCGCCTCGCCGGTGGTAGGGCTGCCGCAGGGCATCTCGGTCTTCCTCGACGGCATTCGCCAGAACGAGCCCGATGCGGCCCAGGTGAATTTCGACCTCCTGCCCATGGAGCACCTGACCCGGGTGGAGCTCCTGTCCGGTACCGCGTCGCTGCTGGGCCGGAACTCACTCGGCGGCGCCATCAACTTGGTGTCCAACCAGGGCGGCGGCCCCACCCGGGGTGAGCTCGAGGTCTCCGGCGGGAATTACACCACCCTCGGCGCCGACGGCTCGCTCGCCGGGTCCTTCGGGCGTGGCAAGTGGAGCTACTATACCGGCGGGGGCTACGACCGCGATGACGGCTGGCGGCAGGACACCTTCTCCAAGCAGTTCAACGGCTTCTTCAATGTCGGCCGGCTCACTGACCGGTGGGGGGTGCGGCTCCAGGGCTACGGCGCCCGGTCCCGCGCACGGACCGCGGGTTCCCTGCCCGAGAGCGTCTTCCGCGTGAAGCCGGACAGCAACCTCACCACCGGTGACTTCGAGGACCTCAACAACCTCCAGCTCGCCGTCTCCGGCTATTCGCGCACCAGCCACTCCCAGCTCAGCGCCTCCGCCTACGTTCGCCGCCACCGGGCCGAGCGGTTCAACGTCAACCAGGAAGCCGACCCGGACAACCTCGGCAGGTCCGCCAACCGGATTCTGGGGGCCAACATCGACTACCGGATCGACCGCCAGGTCGGGGGGAAGCGGCTGGGCATCCGCTTCGGGGCGGACGGGTCGACCAGTCATACCGACGTCCAGCTCTTCGCCGATTCCGCCAAGTTCGGGGGCCCCTCGCGGCGGACCACCTTCGTCAAGAGCCCGACCTGGGATGTCGGCGGGTTCGCCATCGCCGACCTCACCGCGGGGCCCGTGACCTTCTCGGGGGGCGCGCGCTACGACTACGTCCGGATTCCGTTCCGCAACCAGCTCGACCCCGCGCGCGACACGACCAGCTCCTACAGTCGCTTGAGCCCCCGCGGGGGGATCAGCTGGTCCGCGACCTCCACCCTCACGCTCTACGGCTCGGTGGGCACCAGCTTCCGTGCTCCCGCGGTCATCGAACTGGCCTGCGCCGACCCGGAGGAACCCTGCCCGCTTCCCTTCGCGCTGGGGGACGATCCCCCGGTCAAGCCGGTCCGGGCCACCACCTACGAGCTTGGTGGAAAGCTCGTCGCCGGGAGTTCCATCTTCAGTGCGTCGGCCTACCGGACCGATGTGCGGGACGACATCTATCTCTTCGCGTCGGATACCTCCATCTCCGGGTCCACGATCGAAGGCTACTTCGGCAACCTCGACAAGACCCGCCGCACCGGCATCGAGCTGTCGGTGCAGACCTTTCTCGGGGGCGGCCACTCGCTGTACGCCAACTATGCCTATACCCGGGCGACCTTCGAGAGTCCCGCGGAGATCTTCTCGATCCGGGAGGACTTCGGGGGAACCAACGAGGTGAGGGTGGGCGACCAGCTGCCCCTGGTCCCCAATCACCAGGTGAAGGCAGGCGCCTCGCTGGTGCTGCCGCGGGGCTTCTTTGCCGGCGCCGACCTGCGGTACATCGGGTCGCAGTACCTCCGAGGCGACGAGGCCAACGTGACCCCGAAGCTCGAGGGCTACTTCGTCACCGATGCGCGGCTGGGGTGGCGAGGGGCCGGGTGGGAGATCACGGCCATCGCCGGGAACCTCTTCCAGAAGAAGTACGCCAACTTCGGAACGTTCAACGTGAATCAGGGGGGCGGAGATGTGCTCGAGCGCTTCCTCTCCCCCGGCCAGCGCCGCCTGGTCCGGCTGGTTGTGCGGCGCGGCTTCGGCGGGCCTGATACCGACTGAGGTAGCCTCCCGCGCCCGTTCAAAGGGCCGGGAAACCGACCCCGAAGACCCTCCCGTAGCCCCCCGACCGCTTCCTCAGTAGCTTATCACGCCGCACCGGCCGGTCCCCCGGCCGGCTCCGTTCCTGAACCCCCGGCGCTATGAAGATTGCAGTCTGTCTCAAGCGGGTCCCCGACACGACCACGAAGATCGTCATCGGACCCGACGGCAAGGCCATCGACGAGAACGGGGTGAAGTTCGTCCCCAATCCCTACGACGAATACGCGATCGAAGAGGCCCTCAAGCTCAAGGAAGCCGCCGGGGCCGGCGAGGTCGCGGTCTATTCCGTGGGTGGTGACGCGGTCCAGGAGACCCTTCGCACCTCCCTGGCGATGGGCGCGGACCGCGCCGTCCTGCTCCAGGCCGCGGCCCCGGCCGATGGCCTGGAAGTCGCCCGCGCGCTCGCGGCCGAACTCAAGGCGGGCGGCTTCGACCTGATCCTGTTCGGCAAGGTCGCGGTCGACGACTACAACCACCAGGTCGGGCCGATGGTCGGCGAGATCCTCGGCCTCCCCACGATCACCGCGATTGCGCACCTGACCGTGAGCGGCGGCACTGCCACTGCCGATCGCGAGATCGAAGGCGGCATCGAGACGGTGACCTGCGCGCTGCCCGCCGTGCTCACCTGCGACAAGGGGCTCAATACCCCGCGGCTCCCCTCGCTCAAGGGGATCATGGCGGCGAAGAAGAAGCCGCTCGAGGTGAAGCCGGTCTCCCTCGGCGCCGGGTCGCTCACGCCGCTCGGGCTCGTGCTGCCCGCCGAGCGGAAGGCCGGCCGCATCGTGGGTGAAGGCGCGGAGGCCGTCCCCGAGCTGGTACGGCTCCTCCGCGAGGAAGCGAAGGCGATCTGACCATGCCCATTCTCGCGATTACCGAGCAGCGCGACGGAACCCTGCGGAAGGTCTCCCTCGAAGTGGTCACCGCGGCCCGGCGGCTCGCCGACCAGCTGGGCACCACCGTCGATGCCCTGGTTCTCGGCGCCGGCAGCGTGAGCGGCACCGACCAGCTGGCCCGCCATGGCGCCGACCAGGTCCTGAGCGGCACCCACGCCGAGTTCGCGCTCTATCAGCCCGACGGCTACGCGGCGACGATCGCGGAGCTGGCAAAGGGTTACACCGCGGTGGTCTTCGTCGCCACTGCGACCGGGCGGGATCTCGCCCCGCGGGTCGCGGCCCGGATCGGGGTCGGCCTCGCCACCGACGTGACCGAGTTCGCCGCCGAGGGCGGGAAGATCGTGGTGACCCGGCCGGTGTATGCCGGCAAGGCGCTCCAGAAGCTCCGCCTCGAGGGCACCCCGGCCCTGCTCTCGATCCGGCCCAACACGGTGCAGCCCACCGAGTCGCCGAAGGCCGGCGCAGCCGTGACGGCTACCGTGCCGGCATTCACCATCCGCGCCCGCGTGACCGGCGTGAAGGCTCCCGCGAGCGCGGCGCTCGATGTCGCCGAAGCGCCGGTGGTCGTCTCCGGCGGCCGCGGCCTCAGGGAACCCGAGCAGTTCAAGCTGCTGGAAGACCTCGCCGCGGCCTTCGGGAATGCCGCCGTCGGCGCGAGCCGCGCCGTGGTCGATGCCGGGTGGCGCGAGCATGGCGCCCAGGTGGGCCAGACCGGGAAGACGGTGAGCCCGGGCCTGTATATCGCCGTCGGCATCTCGGGCGCGATCCAGCACCTCGCCGGAATGCGCACCGCGCGGACCATCGTCGCCATCAACCGCGACAAGGACGCGCCGATCTTCAAGGTCGCCGACTACGGCATCGTGGGAGACCTCTTCGAGATCGTCCCCCGCCTCACCAGCGAAATCAGGAAGCTCAAGTCCGAGTGACCGACTCCACCGCCCAGGCTCCCGCCGTCGCGGTCCCCGCCCCCCGCGGGCGACTGCTCCAGATCCTGGGCGTGGCATTCGGACTCGCCGTCATCATCGGCAACACCATCGGCGTGGGGATCCTCCGCACACCGGGCGACGTCGCCGCCCACCTCCCCGATACCCGCTGGTTCCTCGGCGCCTGGGTCCTCGGCGGGGTCTACGCGCTGCTGGGCGCCCTCTCGCTCGCGGAGCTGGGCGCGATGGTGCCCGAGTCGGGTGGCCAGTACGTCTTCGTCCGGCGGGCAATCGGGGAGTACGCCGGTTTCGCGGTAGGGTGGAGCGACTGGCTCTCGAGCTGTGCCGCGATGGCGCTGGTGACGGTATCGATGGGCGACTATACCGCGGCGGTCTGGCCGGCGCTCCAGGGGAAGGCGGTCCACTTCGCGCTCACGATCGTCGCGATTCTCACGGTCATCCAGGCCGTCGGCATCCGCGCGGGCGACCTCACCCAGCAGGTCAGCAGTCTCCTCAAGACCCTCGTGCTGGTGGCGCTGGCGGTGGTCTGCCTCCTCTGGACCCCGCCGGCCACCAGCGAGGCCACGGTCAGTGCCGCCGCGCCCCACGTCATCGGATTCGGCGCGATCGTCCTCGCCCTTCAGGGCGTGATCTATACCTACGATGGCTGGAACGGGATGCTCTACTTCGGGGGTGAGGTGAAGAACCCCGGACGCGACATCCCCCGTGCGATGGCGGGCGGGGTGCTCGCGGTCATCGCGATCTACCTGCTTCTCAACGTCGCCTTCCTGCACGTCCTTCCGCCCGAGCGGATGGCGGGGCAGGACCTCGTGGCCGCAACCGCGGCCCGGGAGATCTTCGGCGACCGCGGTGACACCGTGGTGCGCGGTGTGCTCCTCGTCAGCCTCTTCAGCGCCGCCAACGCCATCCTCCTCATCTCCTCCCGGCTCCCCTACGCCATGAGCCGTGACGGGATGGTCTGGCACGGCCTTGCCCGTGTGAGTGAGAGCGGGACCCCCCGGCCCTCGTTGTACCTGTCGGCGCTCGCGACGGCGATCCTGCTCATCACCGGCACCTTCGACCAGATCCTGGCGCTGGCGGCCTTCTTCTACGTCGTCTGCTACACCGCATCGTTCGTCTCGGTGTTCATCCTCCGGGCACGGGAGCCGAACACCCCGCGTCCCTACAGGGCCATCGGCTTCCCCTGGGTGACGGGGTTCCTCGTGCTCGGGTCCCTGGCGTTTCTGGTTGGGAATGTCGTGAGCGACACGAAGAACAGCCTGGTGGAGCTCGGGATCCTGGTTGCCAGCTATCCGGTGTTCCTGCTGGTGCGGGGCCGGGTCCGCCGCTAGCCCCTCGACGCGCTGTCCGGAGCCCTGACCCCCCTGCCGGGATAGATTGACATCGATAGATAGATGATTATCTATGTATCTCGTGTGGAGACCGTATGACTCGCCTGAGCGCGGAGGAGCAGGAGCGGATCGCCAAGGCATTGGCAGATGATCGCCGCTTCGAGATCCTCGAGGCCATTGCGGGGGCGGAGGAGCTGTCCTGCAAGGCCCTGGTGGAGCGCTTCCCGATCACCCAGGCGACGGTGTCCCACCACCTGAAAGAGCTCTATACCGCGGGCCTGGTCTCGGTCCGTCAGGAGGGCCAGATGCGCCTGTACCGGAGCCGTCCCGAGGTCCTGGAGGAATACCTGGCGCAGCTCGATCGCCGGTTGCTGCGCGCGCGCCGCTGAGTCGGACCGGGAACCTCCCGCTCGTCGCGGGAGTTTCTTTTGAACTGATATATCGATTATTATCTATTCATCGAACGAAGGGGACGAATCCCATGGGCACTCTGACGGGGAAAGTGGCGTTGGTAACGGGTGGCGGGTCAGGCATCGGCCGGGCCACGGCCCAGGCCCTCGCGCGGGAAGGCGCCAGGATCGTGGTGTCGGGACGGCGGAAGGATGCGCTGGACGAAACCGCGCGCCTCATCCGGGAGGCCGGGGGCGACGCCACCCCGGTCGTGGCGGACGTCACCAGCGAGCAGGATGTCTCCCAGTTGATCGCAGTGACGGTGCAGACCTACGGCGGCCTCGACATCGCCTTCAACAATGCCGGGACCGAAGGGACCCCCGGTCCGATCGCGACCACGACCGGCAGCGACTACGATGCGGTGTTCGACGCGAACGTGCGGGGGACCTGGCTCGCCATGAAGCACGAACTCCCCGCGCTCCGCTCGCGCGGCGGCGGGGTGGTGATCAACAACTCGTCGGTGGTCGGCGTGATCGGGTTCCCGGGGCTCCCGCTCTACACCGCGACGAAGCATGCGGTGATCGGGCTCAGCAAGGCGGTGGCCCTGGAGGTGGCCCAGGAAGGCATCCGGGTGAATGTCGTGGCCCCCGGCGGCATCGTCACCGATATGTACGAGCGGCTGACCGGCGGGAACCCGGAGGCGCAGGCTGCGTTCATCGCGGCCCACCCGGTGGGCCGGCTGGGCCGGCCCGAGGAGATCGCCGAGGCGGTGGTGTGGCTCGCGTCACCGGGCGCCTCGTTCGTGACCGGCCATACGTTGCTGGTCGATGGCGGAATGACCGCGCGCTGAGCGCGGCAACACTCGGAAGGAGCAGGAACGATGTCGGAGAAACTGCAGGTGACCGATGCGACCTTCGCCAGTGAGGTCGAGCAGGCGAAGGGCGTGGTGGTCGTGGATTTCTGGGCGACCTGGTGCGGCCCCTGCCGCGCCGTGGCGCCGGTGATCGAGAAGCTGGCGGAGGACTATGCCGGGAAGGTGAAGGTGGTGAAGCTCGACACCGACGCCAACCAGGCGACGGCCATGCGGTTCAACATCCGTTCGATCCCCACCATCCTGCTGTTCAAGGATGGCCAGGTGGTCGACGGCGTGATCGGCGCCGATCCTCGGTTGCGCGGCATCCTCGACGCGAAGATCGCGAAGCTGGCAGCGTAGGAGGCCGGAGGCTGGAGGCGGGAGGCGGGAGGCGTCGATCGAGGGGGCCTCTCGTATCGTCGAGACGATGGCTCCGGCCTCCTGCCTCCTGCCTCCCGCCTCCCGCCTCACCCCCTGCCGACCATCATCTGAATCCGCCCCACCCCCTCCACCACCGCCCTCTCCTCCGGCCCGAACGAGAACCGCACGTACTGCCGGAACCGGGAGGGACGGCCGCTGCGGCGCTTCCCGGGATTGATGTCGAAGAACTCGCCCGGCACGCAGATGACCTTCTCCTTCACCGCCGCCTTGAAGAACGACATCCCGTCATTGAGTCCCTCCGGAAGCCCTGAGACGTCGGCCCAGCAGTAGAAGGTGCCCTCCGGGTCGAGGTCGAGCCGCATCCCCGCTGCCTCGAGTCCGTCCTTCATCAGGCGCTTCTTCCGCAGGAACGCGTCGCGGATCGCGCGGGTCTCCTGGAGGACCACCTCCGGGGCCAGCAGCGGCACCGCCGAGCGCTGGAGCGGCTTGCTGCCGCCGCCATCGAGGAAGGAGCCGGTGCTCGAAACAGCATCGATCACGCCGCGCGGCCCGACGATCCAGGTACAGCGCCACCCGGGATAGCGCCAGTTCTTGGTGAGCCCGTCGAAGAGGATCACCGGGTCGCGGTCGACGTCCTCCACATACCGCGCCGCCGAGACCAGGTTGTCCGGGCCCTCACCGCCGGTCCAGATGTAGTGTGAGTAGAACTCGTCGAGGAGGAGCGAACACTGGAGCTCGCGCGCCGTCGCCACCCACCCCTCGAGCTCTGCGCCCCGGATGACCTTGCCGGTCGGATTGTTCGGGTTCGACAGCAGCACCGCCGAGAGTCCCCGGCCGGTGATCTCGCGCCGGAGATCCTCGAGCGAGAACTCGTACCCCCGGCTCCCCTCGAGCAGGATCGGGATCGCCGTGAACAGCTTGAAGATGTCGAGCAGTTCTTCGTAGGCGGTGTAGTCGGGGAGGAAGTGGCCGAGGTTGATCTCGCCCAGCGCCGCCACGGCGCGGGTGAGAGAGGCACGGCCCCCGCCGCAGATGCAGACGTTGCGCTCGGAATACTGCGACGCCTTCCCCTGCCGGTAGAGCTGGTTGTACATCGCCGCGACCGCCTGCCGGAGCTCGGGAATCCCGGGCACCGGGGCATACTCCTGGTCGTCGAGCGCGATATGCACCGCATCCACCCGCGGCGGCGCTCCCGGCAGCGGGCCGGTCTCCGGCATCCCCTGGCCCAGGTTGCACCAGTCGGGATGGCCATAGCGGTAGCCGTGCCGCTGCGCCTCCGCCATGACGTAGATGACCCCGGTGAAGGGGACGGTGCGAAAGCCCGGGATCGGTGGGGTGTGCATGCGGCGATGCGTGAAGTAGGAGACGATGGATAATAACCGCCACCGGCGGCGCGGACTCGGTGCGGCTACCTGATCCGGGGAAACAACTTGCCCACCCGTCTCCGGTACGCCTCGTAGGCCGGAAACCGCGCCGTCATCCACCGCTCCTCCACCGCGGCCTTGCGAGAGAAATACCCGAACGCCACCGCCCCCACGATCGCGCCCATCCCCGGCGTGGTCAGGAACCAGCCGAATCCCCAGAGCGTGAGGGAGAGTCCCGCGTAGATCGGGTGGCGGACCAGGCGATACGCGCCGCGTTCCACCATCTCACCCTCCGCGAGCGGCTGTGTGGCGGGGGTCAGGTTCGGTCCGAGCGAGACCAGGCCCCAGAGGAGGAGTATCACACCGGGCACCACCACGAGCAGCGCCGCGAGCCGCCATCCGAACGGCGCGGGAAGGAGCAGGTCACCGGCCAGGGTGCCCGGAGAGGCGTGCCGCGCCAGGAGGGGCAGGGAGCCGACCGCGAGGAACAGCAGTCCCTGGCCCCACACCCACGGGTCCCGCAACGAGTTACCCAGTTTCATCGAGACGACTTACCCCGCGTATGTGATCGGCCTGCTCGCCCGCTCCGTTGGACCCGACTATCTTCTGCCTCCCGACAATGCCGCCCAGGAGCATACGCGTGTCCGTACTGCCGCGCCGCCACCAGCCCGAGCTGCCCCAGGATCGTCTCATCCTCGCCGAAGCGCCGGGCGCCGAGGCCCTCGAGATGGACGTGCTCTTCGTCGGGGCCGGGCCCGCGGGCCTTGCCGGCGCGATCGAACTGGCCCGGCTCGCGAAGCAGGATCCCGCCGTCGGCGAGCTCAATATCGGTGTCCTCGAGAAAGCCGGCAGTCTCGGCGAGCACTCCCTCTCCGGCGCGGTGGTCAATCCCCGCGCCATGCGGGAGCTCTTCCCCGACAAAAAGGACAGTGATTTCCCCTTCCGCCAGCCGGTCGACGCCGAGTCGGTCTATCTCCTGAGCGAAGGCGGTTCGCTGAAGCTGCCCACCCCGCCCACCATGCGGAACCACGGCTACTTCACCGCCTCGCTGAGTGAAGTGGTGCGCTGGCTCGGTGAGCAGGCCGAAGGCCTCGGCGTCAACATCTTCCCCGGCTTCCCCGCCGCCTCGCTGCTGGTCGAGGATCGCGCCGTGAAGGGGGTGCGAACCACCCCGTCGGGGCTCGACCGTGAGGGCAATCCCACCGGGTCGTACCAGGAGCCGACCGACGTGACGGCGCGCGTCACCGTGCTCACCGAGGGGACCCGCGGCACGCTGGGACAGGCCTGGCGTACCTGGCAGGGGGTAACCTCCGCCAATCCGCAGATCTTCGCGCTCGGCGTGAAGGAAGTCTGGAAGGTACCGCGCCCGCTCGACCGGGTCATCCACACCCTCGGCTGGCCGCTCCCGCGCGACGCCTTTGGTGGAACGTTCCTCTATCCGCTCGGCGCCGACCTCGTGGCGCTCGGCCTGGTCGTCGGCCTCGACTATCACGAGGCCAATCTCGATCCCCACGTCCTCCTCCAGCGGCTCAAACTGCATCCGCTGGTGAAGCCGGTGCTCGCCGGCGGCGAGCTGCTCGAATGGGGTGCCAAGACGATTCCCGAAGGCGGGTTCTACGCCCTCCCCGAACGGCGGAGCGGCGACGGGCTCCTCATGGCCGGCGATACCGTCGGGTTCGTGGACGTCCCCTCGCTCAAGGGGATCCACTACGCCATGCAGTCGGGGATGTACGCGGCGCGGGCGGCCTTCGCCGCGCTCAAGGCCGGCGATGTCTCCGCCCGCCAGCTCGCCGCCTACGACCGGATGGTCGACGAGAGCTACATCGTCTCCGATCTCCACCGGACCCGCAACATGCGCCTCGCGTTCAAGGACGGCTTCTACGCGGGCGGCATCAAGGCCGGTCTCATGACCCTCACTGGCGGTCGGTTCCCCGGTTCGCGCATCACCATGCACGAGGATGCCGAGCGGGAGCGGAGCGCCGGGGCGGAGTCGCCCTTCACCCCCGACGGCACCCTGACCTTCAGCAAGGTGGATGCGGTGTTCAAGTCGGGGAACGCGACGCGTGATACCATTCCGAGCCACCTCGTCGTGGGACGCGACGTCCCCGCAGAGGTGGCGGACTTCTATGCCCATCTCTGCCCGGCGGGCGTCTACGAGCGGGTGGGGAACGAGCTCCGGGTGAACGCGCCCAACTGCATCGACTGCAAGGCCACCGACGTGCTCGGGCCCCGCTGGACGCCGCGGGAAGGCGGAAGCGGGCCCAAGTATCGGCTGATGTAGGGACGGCGGCGGGGCATGTCGATCGCCTACCACTACTCCCGCCGGCGGAGCCGCGCCAGCGGTCCGCCCGGCCTCGCCGCCGGCCCCGGTGAGCTGGCCACCTGGCGGCGCGCGCTCGCCACCCCCGACCCCATCCAGATGGATGCCGGCGCCGAGGGCGAACTCATCGTCGCCCGGGCGCGCACGGTGCTCATCGCGGCGCTGGTCCCCGTTCCGCTCGTCAACCTGGCGCTCGACTCCAATCGCACCGCGGGGATCGTGGGGCTGGTCGCGTGTGCCGTGGCGCTGGTCCTGGCCCTCGGGGTGCAGGCCCTCCTGCGGCAGGACTTCTACCGCCCCTGGCTTGGCCTCGTCACGAGCCTCCTCGATGTGTCGGTGGTGAGCGTCGCCCTGGCCTCGTTCCTCTGGCTGGGCCAGCCGATCACCACGGTCAACAGCCGCCTGGTCTTCGAGGTGTACTTCATCGCGGTGGGGGCGACGGCGCTGCGGTACGACGCGCGTATCACCGTGGCCGCCGGGGTCACCGCCATCGCGCAGTACCTCGCGCTCGTCCTCGTAGCCCACAGCCGCTTCGACCTGAGCGACCCGACCCTCGATCGGCTGGGCTACGGCTCGTTCGACTGGGCCACCCAGATCTCCCGCCTGGTGCTGCTCGCCGTCGCCACCCTGCTGGCGGTGGCGATCGTGCTCCGCAGCCAGCGCCTGCGGCGGCAGTCGCGGAGTGATCGCCTCACCGGTCTTCCCAACCGGAGCTTCTTCGACGAGCGGGTCCAGGCGGAGCTCTCCCGCGCGCGCCGCTACGGCGAGCCGGTGTCGCTCGCCATGATCGACATCGACCACTTCAAGAAGTTCAACGACACCTGGGGCCACGCCGCCGGCGATGTCGCGCTGCGCGGCGTGGCCAATGCGATCATGGCCTCCGTCCGCCAGAGCGACCTGCTGGTCCGCTATGGCGGCGAAGAGTTCGTGGTGCTCCTCCCCGGCATGGCACGCGAAGCCGCGATGGAGCGGGTCGAAGACATGCGCCTCACGGTGGAACAGCTCCCGCTCTCCATTCCCCGCCGGGAGGACTCCGCCCGCGTGACGGTCAGCATCGGCCTGGCCGTCTATGGGCAGGATGGGACTCAGGCAGAAGACCTCCTCGACCGGGCCGATGCGAGACTCTTCGAGGCGAAGGCCACCGGCCGAAACCGCCTGATCGGCCCGCCCGCCACGCCCCAGGAAGGGCCGGCCACCCCGCTGAACGCCTGATCGCCATCAGGCTAACCCCTTCAAGCAAAAGCGCTTGTGGCGCGTGACCGGGCTTACCGCCCAGGTCTCCGGCAACGCGCACATTTGTAGCTGTTCCCGGAGCGGCCCGGCTTTTCCTTCCGAGGTGGCGTGTCCCGGAAACCATCCCGCTCGCCCCGCAACGGGCGCCGGCGGGAGGTCAAACAGCTATGGAGGTAACGGTGTCCACGCGCCCGGCCAGTGCCCTGCTGCTGCTCACGCTCGCCCTCGGCGCCGCCTGTGGCGGTGGCAGCGCGAAGGACGGGGTGATCGCCCCGGGTGGTGGCGCGATCGCGGTGCAGGTGGGCGGTCTGCCCGCAGGGGCGAGTGCCCGGGTGACCCTCTCGGGCCCGGGAGGAGTGGTGCGCCAGGTGAGCGCCACGGCCCTGCTGACCGGCCTCCCGGTGGGCGATTACGCCGTGAGCGCGGGTTACGTGAACGTCTCCAACCAGACGTGGAACGCGCAGGTCTCCGCCAGCACCGTCTCCGTGCTGGAGGGCGACACCGCGGCAGTGGCAGTGAACTACTCCGCGGGCGCCGGGCCTACCCTCAACCTGCGCATCGCCGGGGTGCAGCTGATCCAGTCCACCCAGCGGAGCGACGGCGCCGTCCCGATGATCGCGGGGCGCGACGCCCTGCTCCGGGTCTTCGTGACCGCGAGCGGCGGCCAGCAGGCCCAGCCGCAGGTACGGGTGCGCCTCTTCGCGGGCGGCGCCCCGGTGGACTCGATCACGGTGGGCGCCCCCGCCTCCCTCGTGCCGGCCGCGGTCGATACCGCATCGCTCGCGACCAGCTGGAACGTGCTCATCCCCGGGGCCCGGGTGGTGAGCGGCATGTCGCTCCAGGCGGTCGTCGACCCGAACGACGAGGTGGCAGAGACCAACGAGAGCGACAACCTCTGGCCCGGATCGACCCCGCAGGGCGTCACTGTGCAGAGCGTCCCGGCCTTCAACCTGCGGTTCGTGCCGGTGAAACAGACCGCGAACGGCCTCACCGGGTCGGTGAGCGCCGCCAACAAGGATGCCCTGGCCGAGACGACGCGGCGGATGCATCCGCTGGGCGTCACCAACGTCACCACCCGGAGCACCTTCACCACCAGCGCCCCGGCGCTGGTCTCGGACGACGCGAACGGCGGATGGAGCCAGATCCTGAGCGAGATCTACGCGCTCAAGACTTCGGACGGCTTCGATGGGGATTACGTCGGCATCGTTCCGACCAGCTACAACAGCGGCATCGCCGGGCTGGGCTACGTCGGCGCGCCGGCGGCGATCGCGTGGGACAAGTCGGGGAGCGCTCCCGGGGTCATTGCCCACGAGCTCGGCCACAACTTTGGCCGGAATCACGCCCCCTGCGGCAACCCGGGCGGGCCCGACCCCAATTACCCCTATGTGAATGCCTCGATCGGGACCTGGGGGCTCGATCTTCCGGCGCTGAGTCTCAAGTCGCCCGGGACCTTCAAGGACCTGATGAGCTACTGCAATCCCGAGTGGATCAGCGACTACAACTATCTCGCGGTCCTGAACTTCCGGGGAAGCGCCGCGTCCCGCGCGCCGGCGGTGCGCGGGGCCACCGGGGATGGCCTCATGGTCTGGGGCCGGATCCGGAATGGAACCGTTGTGCTGGAGCCGTCGTTCCTGGTTCATGCGCCGGCGACGCTGCCGGATCGCCCGGGCGCCAACCGGGTGGCGGGCTACGACGTGGCGGGTCGGCGGGTCTTCGACGTCTCCTTTGACGGACTCGAGGTCGCCGACCTGCCGGCGGGCGAGGAGCAGCACTTCGCCTTCGTGGTGCCGCTCAGCGCGGATGAGATCGGGAGGCTCGCGACGCTGCAGCTGGCAGGGAAGGGTCTTACTGTCAGGCAGGTCCGGGCTCTCCCGCAAGTGACACTTCGCGCGCCGGGGATGGCGCCGGTGGCGGGATCCAGCGAGCTTGTGTGGGACCCGGTCTATCCGCTCGCGGTGGTGCGGGACGCGGCCACCGGTCAGATCGTGGCCTTCGGACGGGGTGGGCGGGTGCGCCTGCCTGACGGAACCGGTCCGGTGACGGTACAGCTTTCGGAAGGGGTGTCGAGCCTTCCCGAGGTCAAGCTCGGGACGCCCTGAGTGACAGGGGTAGGGCGAGTGCTCGGCACAACAGAGGGGCGGCCCGCTACCGCCCCTCGTTTTTTTCTATGGCTCGCCCAGCACCTTGATGATCACCCGCTTCTTCCGCTGCCCGTCCCACTCGCCGTAGAACACCCGCTGCCAGGGCCCCAGGTCGAGGGCGCCGTTGGTGATCGGCACGATCACCTCGTGGCCGACCGTGAGGCTCCGGAGGTGGGCCGCCGCGTTGTCCTCGCCGGTGTCGTTGTGGTGGTACCGCGCCGGGTCCCACGGCGCGATCGTTCCTTCGAGCCATGCAAGGATGTCCTGCCAGAGCCCCGACTCGTGGTCGTTGACGAAGACCGAGGCGCTGATATGCATCGCGGACACCAGCACGAATCCCTCCCGCACCCGGCTTGCCGTCACCTGCCTGGCGACCTCGTCGGTGATGTCGATGATCTCCTGCCGCTTCGTGGTGTTGAACCAGAGGTAGTGGGTGTGATGCATCGTGACGTTGGGTGGGAGTGGTCGCTCACGGGATGGCGACCGTGAGCCCCGCCGCGCGGCCGCTTCCCATGCCTTCCAGCACGGGACTGATGCCATCGAGCCCGCCCCGGGCCGGCGCGAGCCCGCCGAGATTTACCCGGCCGCTGGCGACCGCCTCGAGGAGCCGGCGGTAACTCGGCGCGGGGCAGCCCACACTCCCGAGGACCCGAAGCTCCGCCTTGACGATCCGGTCGATGGGTAGCGGGAACATGCCCTGTTCGCCGGCGCCGGTGAGTCCAAGTTGCAGATGGGCGCCGCCCTTGGCGAGGGCGGCGAGCGCACCCCCGGCGGCATCCCGGTGGCCCACCGCGTCGACCGTCACCGTGGGCGCACCGTCCAGCGCCTGGCTCAGCCGGTCCGGGGTGGCCTCGGAGGGGTCTATCGCCGCGACCGCCCCGTTCTTCCGCGCGAGCTCGAGTGCCGCTGGGTTGAGGTCGACCACCACCACCGGCGCGCCCACGGCCCGGGCCACGACCAGCGCCGAGAGGCCGAGGCCACCTCCGCCGAAGATGGCGACCCGGTCACCCGCGGTGAGCTGAACCTGGTCATTGAGGGCGTGCCACGCGGTCATCAGCCGGCAGCCCAGCCCGGCCGCCAGGATCGGGTCGACCCGCGGGTCGAGCCGTACCAGGTTCCGATCGGCGGCGGGCACCGCGAGGAGCTCGGCGAACCCGCCGGGCGCCTGGAAGCCGATCGCGGTGTAGTGATCGCACAGGTTGGACCGCCCCTCGGCGCAGAACCGGCACCGGCCGCAGTCCAGGTGGAAGGGGACCACGACGCGGTCTCCCACCTTCCACCCCGAGACGCCCCGCCCAAGCGCCGCGATTTCCCCCACACACTCGTGACCGAGGATGTGGGGGAAGCTCACCGGGAGCCGCCAGCGCCAGTCGCCGTTCCAGACGTGAAAGTCGCTGCGGCAGATGCCACAGGCCAGCACGCGGAGCACGACCCCGTCGTCCGGTGGAACGGGGTCGGGGAGGGTGATGATCTCGAGGGGCTGACCATAGCCGGTCAGGGCGGCGACGCGCATCCGGGTCCTCTGGAGAAGGGATGGCACCGCCCTACGGCACGACGGGCGCGGGGGATTTGCGCGATCCGGTGCTGGGCCTACCGGAGAAGATCCTCCAGGCGGACGGCGGTGTCGGTCCGCTCGTCACGGTATTTGACGATCACGGGCGCGTAGAGCGAGAGCCCCATCTCCCGGCCGGGCCCGCTCGACACCGGCCGGCTGCCGGGGACGACCACCGCGCCGGCGGGGATCTCGAGCGGCCGGTCGCCCTCCTTGCGGTAGCTCGTGTTCTTCACGAGGTCGAAGACGACGGTTCCCGCGGAGAGGATGGTGCCGGGCGCGAGGACCGCCCGCTCCCGGACGATGGTCCCCTCGTACACCCCCGAGTTGCCGCCCACCAGCACGTCATCCTCGATGATCACCGGCATCGCGCCAACCGGCTCGAGCACCCCGCCGATCTGGACGCCCGCCGAGAGATGGACCCGCTTGCCGATCTGGGCGCAGGACCCGACCAGCGCGTGGGAGTCGACCATCGTGCCTTCGTCGACATAGGCGCCCACGTTCACGAAGGCCGGTGGCATGAGCACCGTGCCGGGCGCCAGGTAGCAGCCGTCCCGCACCGCCGTGCCGCCCGGTACCACCCGGACGTTGTCGGCGAGCGAGAGCTGCTTGAGCGGCCAGGTGTCCTTATCGTAGAAGGGAAACGGCCCGCCCCGCGCCGCGGGCACCACCCGCCCGAGGCGGAACCCGAGGAGGATCCCGGCCTTGACCCAGGTGTTGGTCTGCCACGAACCATCGGGTTGGCGTTCCGCCGCGCGGATCACGCCGGCGTTGAGCCCGGCCTTGAGCCGCTCGAACGCCCCGGACGCTGCCGCATCCTCACCCCTGGGAATTCCGCCCGCGAACCGCTCGAGCGCCGCCTGGAGTTCCACGGTCACGAAAGCACCATCTCCCCCGCTGGTTCGACGCCGGCCTCGCGAAGCGCGGCGAGGAGTGGCGGCCACCGGCTGTCGGAGAGCGGAACCAGCGGGAGCCGGAGCTGATTGGAGATCCGGCCCATCGCCGCGAGGGCCGCCTTGACCGGGGCGGGATTGGTCTCCAGGAAGTTGGCCTCGAGGAGCGGCAGCACCTGGAAGAGGATCTCGCGGGCCTCCTCCACCTGGCCGCGGAGGGCGCGGCGCACCAGCTGGCTCATCAGCTTGGGGATCTCGTTCGAGGCCACCGACACGAGACCCTGACCGCCGGCCGCGATGACGGCCAGCGTCATCCAGTCCTCGCCGGAGAGCACGCTGAACCCGTCCGGCCGGCCGTGAAGCAGGTGCTGCACCTGGGCCAGGTCGCCCGAGGATTCCTTGATCCCCACGATGTTCGGATGCCGCGCCAGGCGGAGCACTGTCTCCGGCTTCATGTTGACCGCGGTGCGGCCGGGCACGTTGTAGAGACAGACCGGCACGGCCGCCGCATCCGCCACGGCGGAGAAGTGGCGGAAGAGCCCTTCGGGCGTGGGCTTGTTGTAGTAGGGGGTCGCCGAGAGGAGCCAGGTCACGCCAAGGGCGCTCATCCGGCGCGCCTCCTCGACCGCCTGCCGCGTGTCGTTATGGGTGGCGCCGGCCATGACCGGCACCTGGCCCGCAGCGGCCTCGACGACGGTCCCCACGACCAGTTCGCGCTCCGCCGGTGTCAGGGTGGCCGCCTCGCCGGTGCTGCCACAGGGTACCAGGAAGTCGATCCCCTGTTCGATCTGCCATCGCACCAGCTTTCGGAGGGCCTCGACGTCCACGGTCCCGTCCGGCAGGAACGGCGTCACAAGCGCCGTCCCGCATCCGCGTAATGTCGTCATGGTGCCTCCGGAAAGAGCATCTGGTCGAATGTGAACACCCCGGTCCTGCCGTCGAGCCACTCCCCTGCCATCACCGCGCCGGCCGCGAACACCTGCCGGCTCCGCGCCTGGTGCTCCAGGCGGATCGTTTCGAACTGCGCATCGAACACCGCCACGTGGGTGCCGGGGTCGAAGCCCTCCCGGATGCTCGTGACGGGCATGACCCGGTCGGGGTCACCGGCCGCGAGTGCCCGGGTCAGCGCGAGGGCCGTGCCCGACGGCGCGTCCTTCTTCGCGGCGTGGTGACTCTCCACCACGTATCCCTCGAACTCCGGCCGGCCGGCGAGGTGCCGGGCCAGGTCGCGCGCGGCCCGGAGGAACAGCTGCACCCCGACGGAGAAATTGGGGCTGTGCAGGAGGGCGCCGCCGTGCGCAATGACCACGGCGCGGACGTCGTCCAGCCGGTGCTGCCATCCGGTGGTTCCGGTCACGACTCGCTGGCCCAGCCGCGCGAGGGTGAGCAGGTTGTCCACCGCCGCCTCCGGCGTGGTGAACTCGAAGACCACGTCCGCGCCGGCCAGCCGGTCGAGTGTGAGGCCCCGACCGTCCCGGTTCTCCTCGCCGTCGATTGCGGCGACGACGGCATGCCCCCGCGCTTCCGCGAGGGCGGCGATGGCGCGGCCCATCTTGCCGTGGCCGACCAGGGCGATCTTCACGGCAGGGCGTTCCGCGTTCCGGCCGGGTTCACCGGACCATCCCTCGCTGCACCAGCAGCTCCGCGTTCTGGATCGCCGCGCCCGCCGCGCCCCGCACCGTGTTGTGCGAGAGGAGCACCAGCCGAAGGTCGAGCAGGTTGCAGGGGCGCACCCGGCCCACCGTCACGGTCATCCCGTTCCCCCGGTCCAGGTCCAGCCGTGACTGGGGCCGGTCGGGACGGGGGTCGTACTCCACCGGGCGCACCGGAGTGGAGGGGAGGGCGGCCACCTCGTCGGGTGCGCGGAACGATTCCAGCGTCGCGATGGCCTCCTGCGGCCGCACCCGCCGGCCAAACCCGACCGAGACGACCTCCAGGTGGCCGTCGATCACCGCCACCCGGTTGGTGTGGGCGCTCACCGAGAAGGTGCCGTCCAGGATCTTCCGGGTCTCCTTCTCGATCTTCTCCTCCTCGCCGCCGATGTAGGGAATCACGTTCCCCAGCGCATCGAGTGAGGCCACGCCGGGATACCCGGCGCCACTCACCGCCTGCATCGTCGCGACGAAGAGCTTCTCGATCCCGAAGGCGTTGTGGAGCGGGGCGAGGGCGACAACCAGGCCGGCGGTGGAGCAGTTCGGGTTGGCCACGATCCCGCCGCTCCAGCCCCGCTCGAGCTGCTGCTGCGGGATCAGGTCGAGGTGGCCCGGGTTCACTTCCGGCACCAGCAGCGGGACGAACGGGTCCATCCGGTGCGTCTTGGTATTGGTTACCACGAAGGCCCCCGCCCTGGCGAAGGCCTGCTCCACCTCACCCGCGATCTCCGCCTCGATGGCCGAGAAGGCGATCCGGCCGGGAATGCCGGGGGCCGCCCGCTGCACCGTCATGGCCGCGACGCGGGAGGGGATGGGGGTCGGCTCCCGCCAGCGGACCACGTCCCCGTAGAGCCGGCCGGCGCTCTGCTCCGAGGCGGCGACCGAGGCGATCTCGAACCAGGGATGTTCGTCGAGCAGGCGGACGAACTTCTGGCCGACGGTGCCGGTGGCGCCGAGGACAGTGACGGGGATCTTCGCGGTCATGCCATCTCCTGTAGAGCGCTGGTGGGACGATTGGCGTGCACGGGCGATCGGTCTGCGTTCCGCGGATCCTCGCCGCGTTCACCTGGTATGCCCCGCTGGTTCCCCGCCGCCGATATTCCCCCTATGGGGGGCGGAGTCCTCGGGGCCGGCCGGATCGTCTCCGGCAACCAGGCCTCCGTCACCGGCCGGGTCTCCTGCGCCTCACCGGCCACGGGCCAGCAGATCGGTCGCCAGCTTCACGTACAGCTCCACCCCGCGGAGCAGCTCCGCCTTCCCGATCTGCTCCTCGCTGGTGTGCGCCACCCGGATCGTCCCGGGTCCCAGCTGGTATCCCTCGCCCCAGGCACCATAGAACGCGAGGTCACTCGCATAGCTCACCACCGTCGTCTCCCACCCACTCGGCGCCGGGACGGGGTTCTTGAAGTACGGCAGCTCCGTCGGGAAGGTGACCACCACATCCTCCGCCGCCTGCGCCGCCACCTGGCGGCGCAACTCGTCCGATGGCCCCACCAGCCGGAAGAGCAACTCGGCCCGTGCGGAGGGCGCCAGCACGTTCGGGGCGACCCCGCCCTGGATGATGCCGACGTTGAGGGTCCCGCTGCCGAGAAGCGGGTCGGTCGGGAGGGGCAGCCGCCGGATTCGCTCCAGGGTGTCGAGGATCGGGTGGATCGCCGAACGGCCCAGCTCCGGGTATCCCGAGTGCGCGGCGCGGCCATGGCATTCGAGAACGACCTTCAGGCTCCCCTTCTGCCCCAGGCTCAGCCGGTTTTCCGTCGGCTCGCCATTGATGAGGTAGCGCCCCTTGGGGAGGAGCTCGTTGGCGCGCGCGGCCCCATCGGAACCATTCTCCTCGCCCACCACGAAGAGTAGGCCGATGCGCCGCTCCCCCCGCGCCGCCAACCGCTCCGCGGCCGCGACCATGGCGGCGGCGAGTCCCTTCGCGTCGCAGGTGCCCCGGCCGTAGAGCGTCCCCTCGTCCTCCCGGAACGGGACGTAGGGCGGCACGCAGTCGAGGTGGGTGGAGAAGACCACCTCGGGGGCCTCGCGGAACGCGTAGAGGTTCTCCCGCCCCGGGGTCACAGGCTGCCGGGTGACCCGGTAGCCCAGCCGCGTCAGGGTCTCCGCCAGGCAGGCGACGGCGGGGCCTTCGGCGCCGGTGGGGGACTCGAGCCGCACCAGCGTGCGGGTCAGGTCGATCGGATCGATGGTCTCGGTCATGGTCTCCGGTACATAAAAATGCGCCCCGCCGTTTCACTTCGGCGGGGCGCGTCAGTCGGGTCAGGGATGCGTCAGACTGGCCGTCGCTCGCCGGAGACGGGGGTGGTGGCCTTCGTGCGCTTGCTCATGCGCCGGGGAGCGGTGGCAGTCACATGCATAAAAATAAAGTACCGGTCTCCGCATCGGGCCGCAAGTCCCCGGCCTCACAAGGTAGCGGGTCAGGCCGCCTCCGCGGCCCGGGCCTCCTGCTGGCCCTTCGCGACGTCCACGAAGTGGAGAATGCCCCCGCCCACGAAGAAGAAGATCGCGACCGCGAGGATCGCGGCCCGGCTCGAGCCGGTGACCCCGATCACCCGGGCGAAGACCCACGGTCCGAAGATCCCCGCGAACTTCTCCACCACGGCGAAGAACCCGAAAAACTCGGCCGAGCGGTTCTTCGGAATCATGCTCGCGAAGAGCGACCGGGAGAGCGCCTGGGTCCCGCCCTGGACCACCCCCACCAGCAGGGCGAGGATCAGGAAGTGGGTCGCCGTCTTCATGTAGTAGCCGAGGAGGCTGATCCCGGCGTAGACCACGAGGCCCACGAAGATCGCCCGCTTCGCCCCGATCCGGCCGGCGAAACTCCCGAAGAGAAACGCGAACGGGATGCCGACGAACTGCACGATCATGATCGAGGCGATCAACGCCCCGGTCCCGATCCCGATCTCGGTGCCGTAGATCGTCGCCATGCGGATGATGGTGCCGATACCGTCGTTGTAGATCAGGAAGGCGATGAGCATCAGCACCGCCTGCCGGAACTGCCCCAGCCGCCGGAAGGTCTGCCCCAGCTCCCGGACCGCGCCCATCACGTCCACCCGCCCGTCCCCCGTGGCGGGCGGCTCGGCGACATCGCGGAAGAGGGGAATCGAGAAGACCAGCCACCAGACCGCCACCGACAGGAACGCCAGCCGGGTCGGCAGGGTCGATTGCGCCGGGGTGAGCCCCTCGCCGTGCGGCAGGCCGAACCACCCCGGCTGCTGGATCCACGCGAGGTTGAGCGCCAGGAGGATGCCCCCGCCCACGTAGCCCAGGGCGTAGCCCGCGGTCGAGACCCGGTCCATCTCCTCCGGCCTGGCGATGTGCGGGAGGAAGGAGTCGTAGCAGACGTAGCTCGCGTTCACCGCGATGTTGGCGACGACGAAGAGCACCGCGGCGTAGAACCACTCGCCCTGTTCGATGAAGAACATGAGCCCCACCGCGACCACGCCGATCAGGAGCGAAATCCCCAGCAGACGCTTCTTGAGTCCGGCCCGGTCCGCGATGGCCCCAAGGATCGGGGAGAGCACCGCGATGATGGCGAGGCCGATGGTGGTGGCGTCGGCCAGGGTCTTGGTGGCCTTCGCCGGCTCGAGCCCCGCCGCGGCCACCTTGGCGAAGTAGATCGGAAAGACAGCGGTCACGATGGTGGTGACCATCGCGGAGTTGGCCCAGTCGTACATCGCCCAGGCGCGAAGATCCTTGCGGTGAAGCCCCAGCCGTTCGAGAATCGTCATGGTGCCGTCAGGGCGAGGGTTCGGGTCCAGGGCACTTCTGCAAAGGGGGCGGAGATCCGGAGGGTGAGTCGCTCTCCCCGACGAGGGGTGTAGCCGAAATCGGCCGTCTCGCCCGGGCCGGTCATGAGCTCCGCGGGGCGCTCGGTCACCAGGGGAGGCGGCAGGTCGGCTCCATCCTTTGCCAGCGCCTGCCATCGGACCAGCGCAGTATCGCGAACGAGACTGAAGACGATCCGGTGGTCGGGGTCGATGTTGATCAGGCGCAGCCGGTTGAGGCGGCCTGCCGCCAGGACGATCGGTGCGGGGTCCTCGCGGCCATTGACCAGGCCGGGCACGCTGTCGGGAAGGGTGACCGGGCCGTTACCGCCGGCGACGACCACGTGATCCGTGGCCGGATCGTATGGCCGGCCCGGCGGCAGGACCAGCAGCGGGCCGTAGAGGCCCCGGGTCATCTGGTCCAAGTCGTCGAAATGGGTGTGATAGATGAAGGTCCCGTCCCGCGGGGGAGCGAACACCGCCGTGAAGGAATCACCGGGTGCGATGGCTCGGAAGCGACGGCTTGCGGTGCCACTGACGTCGGGGACGCCATCCATGTAGCTCGCGAGCTCCATGCCGTGCCAGTGGACCGCGCTCGGCACGGCGAGACGATTGACCACCGTGATCGCGACCGGCTCGCCCCGGGTGAGGATGAGGGGCGAACCGGGGATCTCGATGGAATCGGGGGCCGGGGCCGACCCCCGTTGCAGCACGTAGCCGTAGCCGGTGCTCCCCCGGATCCGCCCGGCCCGTTCCTGTACCAGCACGCGGAGCGCCCGCGGACGCGGGGCTGCGGTCTCCCGGTCGTCACCGGTCGCCGTGATGCCGAGGACCAGGCCCGCCATCCGGTGGTGACGGTGCGATGGTCGCCGGTCGAAGGAGACCTCTTCCGAGACGTGGAAGGCGAAGTGGCAATGGAAGAGCCAGTCGCCGGCGCGGGCGGGCGCCCACCGGATGGTGGCGCTCCCGCCGGTGAGCAGCAGCTCCGTCACCTCCAGCGGGCGGCGGTCCGGTGGGTACACCGTGTCCCGGGCCTGATCGCCACGGCTCTCGAGGGAGAAGTAGGTGCCGTGGAGGTGCATCGGGTGGGAGCTGCTGCTGGCATTCAGCAGGCGCCAGCGGACCGAATCGCCCACGGGGATGGTGAGGCGCTCGGTGTGGGGCCACGCGAGGCCGTTGATGGCCATGAGTTCGCCGGTATCGGGCGCGGTGCGCGCCGGCCGGTCGGTGAAGTGGCTCCAGATGGTGAGGACGAACACCCGGTCTTCGACCGGCGCCTCCATGCTGTCCACGATGAACGCGCCGTTGAGCTGGCTGTCGAGCCATTCACGGGTGTCGAGATCCTTCCCGGTGGTACTGCCCCAGTAGAACCAGGTCCCGGCCAGGTCGGCCGTGAACGTGACCGAGGCCGTCGCTCCCGGTGCCACGCGGATGGGTGCCGTGTCCGGGGCAAGGCGCGGCCACAGTCCGTAGACGGCGAGGGTCGAATCGGGGAGGGGGTTGTGCACCCGCGCGCGAACCAGGGTGCCTCTCGGGACCCGGATGAGCGGGCCGGGGACCAGGGCCGGGCCCGATCGCTCCGCGAACGCCAGGATCGGCAGGGCCGCGCCGGCCCCAGGCTCGGGGCGCCAGTCGACCCGTCGCAGCTCGAGCTCGAGATCGAGGGTGTCGCCGTGGCGCCGCCCCGCCGGCTGGCGGTTGTCGTTGGGCAGGGCGACGCCGGTGTGCGGCGTGCCCGGGCCGCAGCCGGCGAGCAGGCAGCCGAGGAGCCCCCAGGCGGACGGTCTCATTCCGGGGCGGCGTACCAGGCGCCGAGCCGGGACGCTACCGAGCGCGGCGCGAGCCGCGTGCCCCAGGCCAGCAGCCGGAACGGGAAAAAGGTGATCGTGTGGCAGCGGTCGCGCTCGTAGGCCCTGAGGGCGCGCCGCGCCACGACCGCGGCCCCCTGGAGGGCCCAGGCCGGGACCGCGACGTCGAGGCGGTTCGCCTCGAAGAACCCCGTAGCGACGGGGCCCGGCGAGACACAACAGCAGCGGACCCCGGTACCACGCAGCCCGGTCCAGACCGCTTCACTCCAGGTGATCACGAACGCCTTGCTCGCGGAATACACCGGGAGCCACTTGAGCCCCTGCCAGGCGGAGGTCGACGCGATGTTGATGAGTCCGCCCCGCCGGCGCGCCACCATGCCCGGCAGCAGCCGGGCCGAGAGGTCGACCACGGCACGGATGTTCACCGCGATCGTCGGGAGGTGGGCGTCCGGGGGCTGCCGGTGAAAGAGCCCGTTCGGTCCGATCCCGGCGTTGTTGACCAGGTGATCGACCGCGAGTCCGCGGCGCTCGATCTCGCGCACCAGGGCCTCGGGCGCGGAGGGATCCTGGAGATCGGCGGGGATGATATCGACCCGGACCCCCTGGGCCCGCGCCCGGGCGGCCACCGGTTCGAGGGTCTCGGCGTGGCGTGCCACCAGAATCAGGTCGGCGGCCTTCGCGGCGAGCTGGTCGGCGAAGGCTTCCCCGATCCCGCGGGAGGCCCCGGTGACGAGGGCGGTGGTGCCGCGCCAGAGGTCGTTCATGGACCGGAAAGTTGCGATCTCCCGGCCCGATCCGCCACCGGCCCGCCCCTCAGGCGGCGTTCGTCGTGGAACGCGGCCGGAGGAGCGAGAGGACGATCCCCGCGGTGAGGGTCAGCAGGATGACGCCGAGCGACGCGATGGTGGGCAGGTGGAACCAGGCCGAGCCGACCATCTTGATCCCCACGAAGACCAGGATCACCGCCACGGCCGGCTTGAGGAAGTGGAACTTCTCCATCGCGCCGGCGAGCACGAAGTAGAGCGCCCGGAGCCCCATGATGGCGAAGAGGTTCGAGGAGTAGACGATGAACGGGTCCCGGGTCACCGCGAACACCGCCGGGATGCTGTCGATGGCGAAGACCAGGTCGCTCCACTCGACCACGAGCAGCACCAGCAGGAGCGGGGTCGCCATCCACCGGCCCCTGCCGTCCTTCACCAGGAAATGCTGCTCCCGGTACTCGTTGCAGACGGGGAAGACCCGCCGGGCCAGGCGGACGAGCGGGTTCTTCTCCGGCTCGATGCGGGTGTCGCCGCCCCGGAACATCCTGAGCCCCGTCACGATCAGGATCCCGCCGAAGACGTAGACGATCCAGGCGAACCGCTGCAGCAGGAGCGCCCCGGCCAGGATCATGACCCCCCGCATGACCATCGCGCCGAAGATGCCCCACTTGAGGACCCGCGGCTGCTGCTTCCCGGGGACCCCGAAATACTGGAAGATCAGGAGGAAGACGAAGAGGTTGTCGACGCTGAGCGAGAGCTCGATCAGGTACCCGGTGTAGAACTCGAGCGCCGAGTGCCAGCTGCTCTGCCAGCCGAGAAAGGCGCCGAACAGGAGCGCCAGGGTGACGATCCCGGCGCTCCAGCTCAGCGCTTCCTTCTGGGAGAGGACATGGGCCCTGCGGTTGAGGACCCCGAGGTCGAGGACCAGGAGGCTCAGCACCACCAGGCCGAAGACGGCCCAGACGATCGGCTGGTGGCTGGGCACTCAGCGACCCATCGCCATGGCCTCGAGACGCGCCACCCGCTCCTCGGTGGGCGGGTGGGTGCTGAACCAGCGGGTGAATCCTCCTCCCATGGCCGCGAGCGGGTTCACCTGCGCCAGCGGGGCCGCCGCGGGGGCCACCTCCATCGGGATCCGGTGCGCCATGTAGTCGAGCCGGCGGAGCGCATTGGCCAGCGGCAGCGGGCGACCGAGAATCTCGGCCCCGACCCGGTCCGCCTCGAATTCGCGCTGGCGCGAGATGGCGAACTGGATCAGCATCGCCGCGATCGGCGCGAGGATCACCATCGCCAGGTCGAGGAACGGGTGGCGTCCCTCCTCGTCCCGCGAGCCCCCGGCGAACATCAGGAGCCAGGGCAGGTTACCGATCATGCCGGCGATGCCGGCCGCGATGGTGCTGATCAGCATGTCCCGGTTCTTGATGTGGGCCAGCTCGTGGGCGATGACGCCCTCGAGCTCCTCCTGCGGCATCCCCTTGAGGATCCCGGTGGTCACCGCCACGACCGCCCGCTCCGGACTCCGCCCGGTGGCGAAGGCGTTGGGCTGCTCGTGCGGGGCCACCGCCACCACCGGCATCGGCAGCCCCGCCCGCAGGCGCAGGCGGTCCACCATCCGGTACAGCGCCGGCGCCTCCTGCTCGGTCACGACCTGCGCCCCGTACATGCGGAGCACGAGCCGGTCCGAGAAGAAGAACATCACGAAATTCATACCGAGCCCGAGGATCGAGCCCAGGATAAGGCCGTTGGTCCCGCCCAGGGCCTGGCCCGCGGCCATCAGCAGGGCGACCAGGCCGGCCATGAGTACCGCGGTCTTCACGTTGTTCATCGTTCCTGTCCTCCAAAACAGAAAAGCGAGCCTTCGCGGGGGCTCGCGCCCCGACGAAGGTCTCGCTCTGGAAGGCGATCGTACGATCACCAGCCCGGATGCACCGTGCTGCGCGGAACGCGCAACAGTGTTGACGATGCAGCCGTCCACCATGGGGTGGATAAGCTACTCCCCTATCGACGGGGGGAATTGTAGTGCGCCCCCGCCGGGTGATCAAGTCTGGGTCACTCCCCGCACCCGGAGCCCCCCGTTGCTGGTGGCGAAGACCTCACGGAAGCCGAGCCCGGTGTGCCGCTCGAACGGGAAGTCCGGCAGGAGCATCGTCACCCGCCATCCCGTGAGCCGCTCCCGCGCCAGCTGCCCGAGCCTCGCGTAGAGGTCGCGGAGGTCGCGCCGCTCCCCGATCCGGACGCCATAGGGCGGATTCGTCACCAGCGCGCCCGTGCCTGGCGGCGGCACCAGCGCCGAGAGCGCCGCCTGCCGGATCTCGAGGTCGTCGCCCACCCCCGCGCGCTCCGCGTTGGCCTGGATCGCCCGCACCGCCCCCGCGTCGCGGTCGCACGCGAGGATCGGCGCGGGCGCCCGCGGGAGCGCCTGCCGGTCGGCCTCCGCCAGCAGGCGCTCCCAGTCGGCGCCGTTCCACCCGGCCCAGCGCTGGAAGGCGAAGGACCGGTGCCGGCCCGGCGGGATCCCGCGGGCGAGGAGGGCCGCCTCGATCGGAATCGTCCCCGAGCCGGCGAAGGGATCGATCAGGGGTGTCACCGGATCCCAGCCGCTGGCCAGGAGGAGCGCGGCCGCGAGTGTTTCCCTGAGCGGCGCTCGGGCCGTCGCGAGGCGGTAGCCCCGGCGGTGGAGCAGCCCGCCCGAGCTGTCGAGACTGATGGCGCATTCGTCGCGGAAGACCCGGACGACGATGAGCTGGGGTCCGGGCCCCTCCCCCGCGGCGTCGCCCTCCTCGGCATCCAGGTCGCCGCTCCTGCCGCTCGTGACCTTCCACCCGCCCGCCTGGAGCGGCCGCGCGATCCGCTCGGCGATCGCCTTCTGGTGATAGAGCCGGGACTTCCGGCTGGTCACCCGGATCTCGACCGGGACGCCCGCCGGCAGCCAGTCGTTCCACCCGATACTCGAGGTCTTCCGCTCGAGCTCCCCGAGTGCCCGCGCATGAAAATGGGCCACCCGGACGAGGATCCGGCTCGCGGTCCTGAGCCACAGGTTGGCCCGGGCGAGGTCGAGAAGCGCCGCGTCGAACGGGATCCCGCCGGTCTCGGGCGCGCCCGGGGCGAGACCGAGGCGATCCAGCTCGGCGGCGGTGATCGCTTCGAGGCCGGGCGCCGTCACCGCGTAACAGCCGAGCTGCCCCTGGCTCAGAAGCCCGGCTCCGGCTGGTGGACCGGGTCGTCGAGGAGGATCGCGCGGAGTTCGCTCCCGGCCGGTACGGCCGGCAGCTCTTCCGGCACGATGAGCAGCGCGTTGGCGCGGAGCATCGAGGTGAGGATGCCCGATCCCTGCGGACCGGTGAGGCGCGCCTCGGCCATGCCATCGCGCGGGGTGACGATGGCGCGGAGGAAATGCTGGAGCCGGGGCCCGAGAGTGATCGGCTCGGTGGTGCGCACCGTGACCGTGCGGCGGAAGGGATGGCGCCGGCCCGCGAGGGCCCGGATCGCGGGCCGGACGAAGAGCTCGAACGTCACCATGGTGCTGACCGGGTTCCCCGGGAGTCCGATCCAGGGCAGCTCGCCCAGGAGCCCGAACCCGACCGGGGCGCCGGGCCGCATCCGCAGGCGCCAGAACTTGAGGTCGGCGCCGAGGTCCTGCATCACCGACCGGAGATGGTCGTGCTCCCCCACGCTGATCCCGGCGCTCGTCACCAGCAGGTCACATTCGCCGGCCCGCCGCAGGTGTTCGCGGAGGCTCTCCGGGGTGTCCCGCGCGATGCCGAGATTCACCGGCTCCCCACCCGCCTGGCGGACCAGGGCCACGAGCGAATGGGTGTTGGAGCTCCCGATCTTCTGCCCGCTGAGGATCAGGTCGGGCTGGTCGATGTCGGCGATCTCGTCGCCACTCCCGAGGATGCCGACGCGCGGGCGGCGATAGATCATTGGGGTGGCGACCGCGAGGGAGGCCAGGACACCGAGCGCCGCCGGCGTGAGGTCGGCGCCGTCCGCGAGGACCAGGTCCCCCTTGCGGATGTCCTCGCCGGCGCGCCGGATATTGGTGCCGGCATCGCGGTCCTTGAGGATCGTGACCGTCTCCGCGCCGCCGTCGGTGTCCTCCTGCCGGATCACGCTGTCGGCGCCGGCGGGAACCGGGGCCCCGGTGAAGATGCGGGCGCAGCTGCCCGGGTCGAGCGTCCGCGTCGGGAAGGCGCCGGCCGCGATCTGCTCGATCACCCTGAGCCGGACCGGGGACGACTCGCTCGCCCCGCGCACATCGGCGGCGCGCACGGCATACCCGTCCATCGCGGAGTTGGCCCACGCGGGGATGTCGAGGGGACTGACGATCGTCTCGGCCAGCACCGCGTCGAGGGCCTGGTCGAGGGGGACCCGGAGCGGGGGCTGGCGGCGGATCTGCTCCAGGATCTGGAGCGCGGCGGCTCTCGGTGTCAGGGGAGGGTTCATGGGCCTGCGGAACCCGTCACAAGACGCGCGCCTTCTCCCAGGCGAGATTGGCCAGCAGCTGCAGCCACATGGTGTCCCGGAACCGGAGCACGGGGCAGGGCGCGTCGAACTTCTCGTCGTCCGTGACGATCGCGACCCAGTCGCCCGCATTGGGTTGGCGGGGATCGAACAGCGGCGTCTCCGAGGCGGCCCGGCGGAAGACCTCGATCTTCGGGATGGCCGCGGAGGCGTAACCCTCCACCAGCACGATCCCCGCGCCCTCGAGGTACTGCCGGGCCAGCTCGACGGGATCGGTCTCGTCGGCACGCCGCTCGAAGATCGCCCGCAGCTGCGGCCCGGCCAGCACCACGCGCTCAGCCTTGCCTTCATGGAACAGGCGGTAGCTGTCGCCGCCGGGGCGGTCCACCTCGGCCGGGTAGCCGGCCTGCTTGATGGCCATGACCCGGCGTCCCTTGCGGACGTACTCGCTCGCGAGCGCCACGGCGAGAGTGGTCTTCCCGGCGTTCGGCTTGCCGACTATCGAGATGATCCGTGTCTCAGCCACAACCGCTCTGCCTCGGCGAGGTCGTCGGAGGTGTTCACGTTGAAGAACAGGAACGCGGGGTCCCCGAAGGCGGCCACCCGTTCAGCCGACAGGATACCGACTTTCACCTCGGAATGAAAGGCGATCGCCTCCCGCTGCCCACGCGCGAGCGCGGCCCGGATCGCGGGGCCGCATCGAGGGCCGTAGATGGCGCACATCGGCTCGAACCCGCGGGGTCCGGGACTGGCTGGGAGGATGACATCGGCGTCGCCGCGATGGGCCGCGAGCTCCCGCAGGAGCCCGGCGGGAATGAAGGGCATGTCCCACGCCACCACCATCGCGGGTCCGGGACCCGCCTCCACGGCGGTGAGGAGACCGCCGAGGGCCCCCAGCCCGGGGATCACATCGGGGATCACCTGGAGATCGGGCCGCCAGGTCGATGCGTCGGGTGCGTTCGCGATCAGGAGAGGAAGATGGCCGGTCGCGTCGGCGAGGGTCCGGGTCAGGTGGTCGAGGATCCGTACACCGCCCACCTGCATGAGGCCCTTGGGGAGCCCGCCGAAGCGGGTGGCGCCGCCGCCGGCGAGGATGACGGGGCGTGGAGCACCGAACTCGCTAATACCGCCGCCCCCGCTTCCGCTCGAGCACCACGTCGAAGCCGATCGTCGCGGTGAGGATGTGTTTCCCGACCGTCTCCGTCGGTGGCCGGAGCCCCTGGCGGGCGGTGGCGCCCGTGATCTTCGAGACCTGCACCCAGTTGTCCCGCAGCTCGAAGCGGAACTGGTAGCCCTTGCCGAGGACCGCGACGATGCCGCCGCCGAACGACAGGTAGGGCCGCACCGTGGAGGGGTTGTTGTCCTCGTAGAGCGTGAGGTCGCCCCGGCTCGGCCCGTACACACCGCCGGTCTTGATGAAGCTCTCCTGGTTCACCAGGAGCCCGGCGTTGGCGCGGAGGTACGGGTGCAGCGGCTGGTGGCTCGCGATCCGGTAGACCACCCCGCCCGACAGCGCGGCCGAAGACCCGCTCCGCTCGCCCTGGTTGATCGTCTGGCAGAGCGAGTCGGTCCGGATGTCGAACGTCCCGATCGTCCGGCACTGGTCCTCGGTGGCGAGCCCGAGCATCTGCGCCTCGACGTTGAAGCCCCAGTGGTCGCCCGGGAAGTAGGTGCCCGAGAGGACCAGGTTGAGGCTGCGCCGGAAGGTGCGGGTGATGGCGAGGGTGTCGGTCTGGGTCTGCGATGAAATGAACGGCTGCTTCCCCACACTCCAGAGGGTTCCGCCCCCGGAACTCTGGCCGATCCCGATGCTGAACATCAGGCGGGCCTGGTCGGCGGTCTGGGCCGGCAGGGCGGAGGCCGAGAGGGCCCCGAAGGCCAGCAGGGTGGGGAGCGCGAAGCGCATGACTCTTCCGGCGATGAGTAGGGGTGCGTCGTGGGATC
>DASZPT010000440.1:0-4286 GCA_035549935.1 Gemmatimonadales bacterium | reverse complement strand
GCCCATCTCTATGGTGGGGGGGGGGGGGGCCCCCCCGCCGGGAATATGCTCGTGACCCGGCCCATGCTGGTAACCCGGCCGACGCGGACGGGACCACAGATCCGCGGGCCGGATCGCGCGCAGGGCCAGGCCGCCCATCGAGCGGCTCGACTGCCGGTGCGGGGGGATCGGGCGGCGAGCGGCTAACCGCTCACGCCTCGCGTTTTTCCGCTCTGGCGCTCCCAAGCGCTCCACACTACCTAATGGCCCCATGGCCGCGATCGCCCCCCATACCCGGCTCAGGCCCGTCCCACCACGGGTCATGAACGATGCCCCCCACGGCGCCCAACCCGCGCCGGCACAGGCCCCCCGACCCAGGCTCCTCGATCTCGTCCGCCAGGCCGTGCGGCTCCGCCACTACAGCCCCCGCACCGAGCGCGCGTACGTCCGCTGGATCGTCCGCTACGTCATCTACAACGGCAAGCGCCATCCCGCCGAGCTCGGCGGGGAGGCCGTCACGAAATTCCTGTCCTGGCTCGCGGAAGAGAGAAAGGTCAGCGCCAGCACCCAGACCCAGGCGCTTTCCGCCCTCCTCTTCCTCTATCGGCACGTCCTCATGCTCGAGCTGCCGTGGATGACCGAGGTGGTTCGCGCGCCGGCGCGCGTCCGCCTCCCCGTCGTCCTCACGCGGGAAGAAGTGCGTGCGGTCGTACGGCGGATGCAGGGCCCCGAACGGCTGGTCGTGATGCTGCTCTACGGCAGTGGGCTCCGCCTCCTCGAGGCGCTGCGGATGCGCGTCAAGGACGTCGACTTCGACCAGGAGCAGCTGGTCGTGCGCGGCGGCAAGGGCGACAAGGATCGGATCACCATGCTCCCGCAGTCACTCAAGGCGGAGCTGCGACGCCATATCTCCGAGGTGCGCCTGCTCCACGAAAAGGACCTGGGTCGCGGCGCGGGGCGGGTCGACATGCCAACGGCCCTCGCGCTCAAGTATCCCGGTGGCGACCGGGACTGGCGCTGGCAGTGGGTCTTCCCCGCCGCGCGGCTCGGCAGCCACCCGGACACTGGTGAGCCGAGGCGGCACCATCTCCACGAAAGCGCCGTCCAGCGCGCCGTGCACCTTGCCGTCCGTCAGGCGGGTATCAGCAAGCGCGCGACCTGCCACAGCTTCAGGCATTCATTCGCCACCCATCTACTCGAGGACGGCTATGATATTCGGACCGTACAGGAGCTGCTGGGGCATCACGACGTGAGCACCACGATGGTCTACACCCACGTACTCAACAAGGGAGCGTTCGGGGTCAGGAGCCCTGCGGACCGCGCGTAGGGTCGATCACGGGTCGCCGCCGGGCGATCTCCGCGGCCCCATCCGCGCACAATCCGCTCAAGCGCGCGTCCAGATAGGGGTCGAACGGCACAGGCGGCGGCGCGTCGCATGGCGACGTGTCGCAGAGCGAACAGGAGAGCACCGTCCCGATCCGCGCCTCCCGGGTCGCCTGCGTCGTCACCCACGGTCGCACCTGCCACGGTGGATCGTGGCGCACATGCTGGGAGTGGCCGCACGCGAGCTCGGCCACCCACTGCCCCTCCTCGTCCTGCCGGAACCCGGTAATCGTCCGGTCCATTAGTTAGTCTCCTGCCTCATCGCGGAGTGCTCCCACCCTCTCCTGCCGGGACGCCGCGGCCCCATTTCCCCGGCACCTGGACCCGCTTACGTTTTCGCCGCACGCCCGCACATTCCAGCCGGCCCACAACCCAACCTCCGGAACCGCGCCCGTGAAGTTCATTGCCCTGGTATATATCGATCCCACCCTCATGTCGGCACTGCCCGCGGGCGAGGAAGACGCCTGGATGCGTGACTGCCTATCGAAGGCGGACACCCTCAAAGAGAATGGCGCCCTGCTCGCGTCGCAAATACTCGAGGATGCGGCGACGGCGAAGTCGATCCGGGTACGGGCAGGCCGCACCGTCATCACCGATGGCCCGTTCGCGGAAGCCAAGGAAGTCCTGGGGGGCTTCAACCTGATCGAGGCGGAGACCATGGAAGAAGCCTTGGGGATCGCGCGGTCCTTCCCCTGGGCTGCGACCGGGTGTATCGAGGTGCGACCGGTGCGCGACATCGAGGCCGTCCGGCGCAGGGTGATGTCCTAGCGACCCTGCAGAGGGTGCCGACCGGGCCGCGATCTCGCAAGCAGCGGGCTCCTCCGAGCCTCATGCCTGGCAGGGAGCGACCGCTGTACATGATCCACCGCGGGCCTTGCCTCTACCTGCGCCCCGGCCTTCACCTTCGCCGCCAGCCACACGGCATCCAGCCGCGATCGAGCCGAGTCCCTGCAAAATGAAGCGGCCGATTTCTGGGAGCGCTCCAGCCCTCGCCCGCCAAATCGTCGAGCCGGTCAACCTCACCAGGCCCACAGGCCTCGGCGTGGGTATTCCGGACTGGTCGCCTGTCGGGACCATTCCCGCGGTCCCGGCCATCAGGATCGCCGTTCGTTCCGGCGCGCGGGGGCGGTGCTCGCTCCCCTGGAATCGCACAGCCGCGGTCGGCCTGCAGATCGATAGTGCCATCCCGCAGCTCGAGAAGGAGCCGGGCCACTCGACAAATGGAATGACTCCTCCTCCGCGTCATGCTCATGCCAAGCCGCTCGTCCCGCACCACCCCGAGGCGGACGACCGAGTTGATCCCCTGGCACGGAGTCTGGTTGCACCACGGCGCCATGCATGCGAAGACCGGGGCCGGAACCTAGAAATCCTCGAGATGCGCGTACCGGATGTTGAGCCGAGTGTCATAGGGGAACGGATCGGCTCGGGCGACTGGTAGCCTCAGGCAGCGATTGCGGTATGAGACCCACATCGCAATGCAACCGACCTCAGGTGACCGCATGGTGCCCCCGTGTCCCACCCCGGGACTTGGTCCCCGCTAGCCATGGTGCGGGCAGCCAGAATGGCCCCAGACTGCACCAGGATCACCTCATGCCCACGTGACCCGGTCGCGGTGGCGTCCACGGCCTCTCCCAACATCCGGGGGAGGCGGCTCCTCGCCCGGCTATTCCCTGAGCGTCGGGGCATCGGTGAGGACGGTAACAACCAGGACGGCCCCAGCAAACCGTATCCGGGGCGAGCGAACGCGCCCCTGCCCGGTCCGGGAAGCATATACGGCCTTTCCTGGCATCCGCTGGGCGGAGGCCAGTTGTCGCCGAAAACGAGGCACTGGGTCGCCCGGGTCGGCACCGGAGGGTGGGGCACCGGCGCCGCCGTCCTGCGGGCACATCCGACCTCGGCCCACGCGAAAATATCCTCCCTCAGCCCCAACCACGCCCACGCCCGACCTCTCGACCCACCTCGCCCGCGTTTTACCGCCACCGCGACTCCCCCTCCGAACCGTGCATACACCAGCGAACAGGGGGCTGTCGCTACATTTCTCTAAGCCGGGGTTATGATCATAGGTTGCTGGCGGCCGAACAACAGCGCCAGTTGGCCGCCAGTCAAGTAATAGTTAGGCGTCTGCCGCTTTCCGTGTCCCTGCCTACCGTCCAGACATCACATCATCCCCATCATCACCGTCGTCGTTTCATCCTGAATCCTCCGCGGCTACCCCACCGTAGAGGGCTCATCCCTCTCCTTTGGACCACATGTACCTGGCTCTGAAGCTCCTCCACATTCTCGCCGTGACTCTCTTCCTCGGAAACATCATCACCGGGCTCTTCTGGAAAGCGCACGCGGATCGCTCCGCGGATCCCAGAATCATGGCCCACACTCTCGAGGGGATCATCCGCAGCGATCGGTGGTTTACCCTCCCTGGGGTGCTCCTCATCGTGCTGTTCGGAGTGGCAGCCGCCATTGTAGGCCAGCTCCCCCTCCTGCGGACCCCGTGGATCCGCCAAGCCATCATCCTCTTCACCCTCTCCGGTCTGGCGTTCGGCCTCCAGGTCGCCCCCCTCCAGCGCCGCCTCCTCGCCCTGGCCCGGACCGCAGCGAACGGTGGCGCCTGGGATGCCGAGCGCTATCGCTCCCTATCGCGTCGCTGGGAGTGGTGGGGGGTATTCGCCATCCTGACCCCCGTCGGGGCCCTCGCCCTCATGGTTGTGAAGCCCGCCCACTCAGGGGAGTTCCCGCCTCACCAGACGCCTAACCACCGCATGAAGCTGACGTCCTCGGCCATCGGTTTGCGCGGGTCCATGCGCCTGCGCTCGTCGGCCCGGTCGCTTGCGCGAACGAGCCTCGGGGCGCAGCGTATGCGGGGTCGTTAGGTGGCTACCCACGTACCGCAACAACAGCTTTTTCATGGGGGTCGTGGAGCCGCTGGG
>DASZPT010000439.1:0-27713 GCA_035549935.1 Gemmatimonadales bacterium | reverse complement strand
TCGTGACGAGCAGGGACAGGCCCGGCCCGCGCCGCGAGCAGAACCGCCGCAGCGTGTGCATACACATGCTCCGATGTCAGAGGGTCAGGGACTTCGGGGAGGTCGTGGCTTCCAGCGAATGCCGCCCGGCGCGTCCACCGTCAGGAGCAGCTCGGGCTTCCCGTCGCGATCGAGCAGCGCGACCCGGGTGCCCTCCTGGCGGATCCGCTCGGCGGACAGGAGTTCGCCATCGATGGTCGCGGCAACCAGCCTGCTGCCGATCAGCTCCACGGTGAAGGGACCCGCGGGGTCCTCCGCGGTGATCCGCGCGTGCACCGACCCCACCCAGCGGCGGACCGTCTCCTCGGCCGAGGCCGCGAGCAGCAGGGTCGTGACCGAGACGGTGAGGAGGGCCGCGACCGCGAGGCGCGCGCCGGCATGCCGCACCGGACCGGCCGGGTCGCCGGCGAGGATCCGGCGGACGCGGGTCGAGAAGTCGCCGCCGGTTCCGGCCATCACGAGGCGGGGCCGGCCCGCGCGGCCCTCCTCGAGGCGGACCAGCGCCCGCGCCAGCGGCAGCCGCTCGCCCATCGCGCGGACCGCCAGCGCATCGCACGACCGCTCCCGGGCCCGCTCGAGGTCGCGGAAAAAGACCCGGAGCGGCAGCTGGTACCAGGCCAGCGCACCGAGCAGGCGAAGGAGGAGGTTGCTCGCCACGTCCCGGCGCGCCACGTGCGCCAGCTCGTGCACCAGGATCGCCTCGAATTCGTCGCGGCCGAGCATCCGGTCCAGCCGACGGGGAAGGACGATCACCGGGACCGGCCAGCCGGTGACGAACGGGCTGCCCGCCCCGTCCCACTCGCGCACCTCCGGCACCACCGCCAGCCCGGCCCGGCAAGAGAGGAGCGCGAGCCCCGGGACCTGGATCACCCGGCCCTGGCGCCGCACCCGCCGGTTGAGCCACCATGCACCCAGGCCGATGCCAACGGTCATCACCAGCGCCCCAGCGAGCCAGAGGACTGCGATCCAGCGGGCCACGTCGACATTCAGGCGCTGCTGCATCAGGCGCAGCATGCTGCTCGGGAGGGCCACCGCGCCGATTGCCGCCGGCGCGGTGGTCCCGGCCGGTGGGACGAGAGCCCGGCTGTACCAGGTCAGGAAACCGGTCAGCAGCGGCAGCAACGCGATCACCACCACGCCGATGGCGGCGGTGCGGGCATCGCCGCCGCGCTGCTCCAGCCGAGCGAACCGCCGCACCATGAGGTAGGCGAGCAGCACCACGCCCCCCTGCCAGAGGGAGTGCGCCAGGACCCGCGCCACAGGAGTCGCGATCGAGCCGAAGTCGGTCATCTGCCGCCCTGACGCTCCAGCCGCCGGATGAGTTCCTTGAGGTCCGCCAGCTCCTCCGCGGATGCCGGCTTGGCCTCGAGGGCATGCATGGCCAGCGCGGCGGCGGACCCCTCGAAGGCCCGGTCGATGAGGCCGCGCACCACCCCCTGCAGCGTGTCCCCCTCCTTGACCGCGGCGGTGTACACGTGCTGCCGGTGGCTGTCGTCCCGCTTCACCAGGTGCTTGGCGTGGAGGTTCTGCATCAGCTTGAGCGTGGTGGTGTAGCCGGTCTCGGTGCCGGCCGCGAGCGCGTCGTGCACTTCCCGCACGGTGCTTGGCCCGCGGCTCCAGAGGATCCGGAGCAGCTGCAGTTCGGCGGGGGTGGGGGCGGCAGGCTGTGGCACGCGTCGGGCTCCGGTCTACGATGGACGTCGTAATATCTACGATGACTATCGTAGCGTCAAGCCCCCGGATGAAACCACCCTATCGCGCCGGTCGTTGCAGGCGTAGTGTTAGCGCGTTCCCTGACCCGCCACCGACCTCATGCGCGTCTATCTCTCCATTGATATGGAAGGGATCGCCGGGGTGGTCCACGAGGACCAGACCAACCCGATCGATCCCCGCTGCGCCGGCGAGTACGCCCGGTTCCGCCGGCTCATGACCCTCGAGGCCAACGCGGCCATCGAGGGGGCGCTGGCGGGCGGCGCCACCCGGGTCCTGGTGAACGACAGCCACTGGACCATGCGGAACCTCCTCGCGGAGGAGTTGCACGCCGGGGCCGAGCTGCTTTCGGGCGGGCCCAAGACCTGGTCGATGATGGAAGGGATCGATGCCGGGTGGGACCTGGCCGCGTTCATCGGCTATCACGCCAAGGCCGGGACCATGAACGCCATCCTCGACCACACCTACACCGACCGGATCCTCGACGTGCGGCTCAACGGGACCTCGGTGGGGGAACTCGGCATCAACGCCGCGCTGGCCGGCGCGTTCGGTGTGCCGGTCGCGCTGGTGACGGGCGACAAGGCCCTCGGTCTCGAGGCCCGGGCGCTGCTCGGCGACCGGGTGCAGACCATCGCGGTGAAGGAGGCGGTGAGCCATCGCGCCGCCCGGCATCTTTCCCCCGAAACGGCCCGGGCCCTGATCCGCGACTCGATGCGCGAGGTGGTGGACGACACCCGCCGCAACGGCGCCGCGCGGGCCAAGCGTTTCGTGCTGCCCTCCCCCGTCACCCTCGAGGTCGACTTCACCCAGACGGTGCATGCCGACCACGCCGCGATGGCGCCGGGCCTCGCCCGCACCGGGCCGCGGACCGTGAGCGCCCGGTCGGAGGATTTCCGCGAGCTCTTCCGCGCCTTCCGGACCATCTTCAACCTCGGCGGGCTGGATTAGCGTCCCGTCGCCTTCTCCTTCTCAAACCGGAGTCTCAATGTTCGTCGCCAGTGCGCTGGCTCTCCTCAGTCTGTTCCCCGCCGATACCGGCAAGAAGAAGCTCGACTCCCTGCCCCTCGTCACCACCCGGACCGTCGAATACGAGACCAGTGAAGGCACCTGGCTCTCGCTCGATGTTTCCCCCGACGGGCGGACCATCGTGTTCGAGCTGATGGGCGACCTCTACACGCTGCCGGTCGGCGGCGGTCGGGCCACCGCGCTGACCCACGGCCCGGCCTTCGACTCGCAGCCGCGGTGGTCGCCCGACGGGAAGCAGATCGTGTTCCTGAGCGACCGCGACGGCGGCGAGAACGTCTGGATCATCACCGCCGACGGGACCCGCGTGTCCCAGGTGAGCAAGGGCGACAACTCCCTCTTCGCGTCGCCCGAGTGGACGCCGGACGGCAACTACATTGTCGCCTCGAAGACCAACGCGCCGCTCGGGAGCAGCTACGCCCTCTGGCTCTATCACAAGGACGGCGGCCCGGGGCTCAACCTCACCAAGGACGACAAGGGCGCCGGCGCGCTGGGCCAGGGCCGCGGCACCAATATCAACAGTCTCGGCGCGGCGTTCGGGAAGGACGGCCGCTACCTCTGGTACGCCCGCAAGCGTGGCGGCTTCGGCTACAATATCGACCTCACCCAGTGGCAGCTCGCGATCTTCGATCGCGAGACCGGCCGCATCTTTCCCCAGACCGACATCTACGGCAGCGCCATGCGGCCGGCCCTTTCGCCCGACGGGCGCTGGCTGGTCTACGGCGTCCGCCATGACGGAGAGACCGGTCTCCGCCTCCGTGACCTCCAGAACGGCGACGAGCGCTGGCTCAAGTACCCGGTGCAGCGGGACGACCAGGAATCGCGCTTCACCCGCGACCTCATGCCGGGCAGCTCCTTCACCCCGGACAGCAGGGCGTTCATCACCACCTGGAACGGGAAGATCTGGCGGGTGGAGCTGGCGGACGGCGCCGCGACCGAGATCCCCTTCACGGCCGGCGTGAAGCTCGACCTCGGCCCCCTCGTGAAGTTCGACACCCCGGTCGACACCGGCGCGATCGAGCTGCGGCAGGTGCGGGATGCCTCGCTCTCGCCCGACGGCAGGCGGCTCGTCCTGAGCGCGCTCGACCGGCTCTACGTGATGGACTATCCCGCCGGGACGCCCCGCCGCCTGACGACCGACACGGTGCACGAGCAGCATCCCGCCTGGTCCCCGGACGGGAAGAGCATCGCCTACATCACCTGGGGCAACACCGGCGGCGCCATCCAGGTCGTGAGCGCGGACGGCGGTACCCCGAAGCGTCTCACCACCGAGTCGGCGTTCTATCAATACCCGGCCTGGTCACCCGCCGGGGACCGGATCGTGGCGCTCCGCGGCCCGCGGCGCGCGCGGGTCGCGGAGGCGTTCAGCCCGGGGTACGAGCTGGTGTGGCTCCCCGCGAAGGGCGGGGCCACCACCCGGATCTCGCCGGTGAACCCCGGCGGCCGGCCGCACTTCTCCCGGGACCCGAACCGGATCTACATCTACGACCCCGGCGACGGTCTGGTCTCGATGCGCTACGACGGCACCGACCGGATCCAGCATGTGAAGGTGACGGGCTTCACCGTCAACGCCCCCGGCGCCGAACCCAACGTGGCGGATGAGATCATCGTCGCGCCGGACAGCCAGCGGGTGCTCGCGCTGGTCAACAACTACATCTACCTCCTGGAGCTGCCCAAGACCGGCCAGCGGCCGCTCGCCATCAACGTGGCCGACCCCAAGGCCGCCATCTTCCCGGCCCAGCGCCTGACGAAGATCGGCGGCGACTTCATCGGGTGGACGGGCGACGGGCGGAGCGTCACCTGGTCGATCGGCCGGAGCTTCTTCCGGTACCGGATCCCCGTCGCCGATTCCCTCGCGAAGGTGAAGGCCTCCGCCGACTCCGCCCGGGCCGACAGCGTGAAGTCCCTCGGCGCCAAAGCGGACTCCGCCTTCAAGGCCCGGGTGGATTCCCTGGCGAAACAGCCGGCCTACCTCCCCGACCGCACCGACCTCGTGATCCGCGTCCCGCGGGATGTGCCGAAGGGCGCGGTGGTGTTCACCGGCGCCCGGATCATCACGATGAAGGGCGACGAGGTCATCGAGAACGGCACCCTCGTCGTCCAGGGCAACCGGATCCTCTGCGTCGGCCCGGCCCAGCCACTCGGCCAGGGCTGCGTGCCCTCCGGGGCGAAGACGATCGACCTCGCCGGCAAGACCGTGATCCCCGGTTTCGTCGATATCCACGCCCACCCCTGGCCCGCCTGGGGGGTGCACCAGCCGCAGGTCTGGAAATACCTCGCCAACCTGGCGTGGGGCGTCACCACCACCCGTGACCCGCAGACCAGCACCACCGACGTCCTCACCTACGCCGACCAGGTGGAGGCCGGCGACCTCATCGGGCCCCGGATCTACCATACCGGCCCCGGCGTCTTCGGGCCCTACATCGAGGAGCCCTTCTCGAGCTACGAGGAGGTGCAGAACGCCCTCAAGCGCTACAGCGAGTTCTACCGGATCAACACCATCAAGCAGTACATGGCGGGGAACCGGAAGCAGCGGCAGTGGGTGATCATGGCGGCGAAGGAGCAGCGCCTCATGCCGACCATCGAGGGCGGGCTCGACTTCAAGATGAACCTGACGGTGGCGATGGACGGCTATCCAGGACACGAGCATGCCCTCCCGATCATGCCGATCTTCGACGACGCGGTGCAACTCTACGCCCGGTCCGGCATCACCTACACCCCCACGCTGCTGGTGTCCTACGGCGGGCCCTTCAGCGAGAACTACTTCTACGAGAAGTACGACATCCACGACATGCCGAAGGTCCGCCGGTTCTTCCCCCACTCCGAGATCGACAACCGGGCCGAGCGGCGGCCCTGGTTCCGCGACAACCAGTATGTCTTCGCGCGGATCGCCGAAGGGGCGAAGAAGATCGTGGAGGCGGGGGGACGCGTGGGGCTCGGCGGGCACGGACAGATGGATGGCCTGGGCGACCACTGGGAACTCTGGGCCATGGCCGCCGGTGGCATGAAGCCGCACGACGTGCTCCGCGTCGCCACCATCTTCGGCGCCCAGGCGATCGGCTTCGGACAGGATCTCGGCTCCCTCGAGCCCGGGAAGCTCGCCGACCTGCTGGTCCTCGACCGCAATCCGCTCGAGGACATCCACAATACCAACACGATCCGCTACGTGATGAAGAACGGGCGGCTCTACGACGGCGAGACGCTCGACGAGGTCTATCCCCGCGCCCGGCCGCTGCCGAAGCAGTGGTGGTGGGAAGGCCACGCCGGCGACGTGGGCGCCGTCCGCCCGCAGGCCGAGGACCTGGTGCCCACGCCGTGAGCGGGAGGGTCGGGGTGGGCCCCGTTCCCCGAGGGTCGCCGTGGTCCACCCTGGCCCGGAGTGTCCCGCTGCTCCTGGTGTCGGCCTGCGCCGCGCACCAGCCGGCCGCGGCACCGGCACCCCTCGCCCCGCTCGAGCGGCGGTACGAGACCCTGCGCTACTGGGATGACCGGCACCGGCTCCTCGCCTCGCTGGTGAGCGACACCCTGCCGGGTGGCCTGGCCCGGCGCATCATCGACGATAGCCTCCAGGTCGCGCGCGCCCGCTTCGATACCGCGCTCGCCCGCACCGACAGCACGCGTCTCGTTCCAGCCGATCGCGCGGCGCTCGCCACGATGGTCGAGGCGTGGAACGACGGCCTCCAGGGCACGACGGAGGACGAGGCCGGCGCGGGCGACTCACTCGGCCGGCTGAGTGACGCAGTGTACCGCACCTACGGCGAGGCCGCGCTCGCAGTCGTGGTCGGCCGCGACACCCTCAACCGTCTCTCGATCCTGGGCCGGCTCGGCCGCGAGGACGATCCCGTCACCCGGCGCCGGCTCTTCCTCGCGCTGGCCCCCGTGTGGCAGACCATCAACGGCGACAACGGCCCCGCCAGTCCCTACCGGACCATGCTCCGCCTCCGCCGCGCGGCATGGGGGGACAGCGCCTCGCCGGTCGAGGCCAAGGCCCCGGCCTTCGGCCTCACGACCGCCGCCCTGGAGCGGTGGCTGACCGATGCGCTCTCCGCCTGGCGCGCCGCGCTTCCCGACACCCTCATCGAGCCGTGGGACTGGTACTACGACGCGGGTGAAGCGAGCCGGCGCCTGAGCCCGCGAGTGCCGGCCGTGCCCGACCTTGCCCGCGTCAATCAGGCGTTCTACGCCACCCTCGGCGCGCCACCCGATTCCCTGCACATTCACTACGACCTCCTCCCCCGGCCCGGGAAGGACCCGGTGGCCTTCACCGACTTCGGGAGCCGGCGCCGCCATGCCCCGGACGGGGTGCGGCCCACCGAGCCGTGGGTCTTCACGGCCTATCTCGAGGGCGGCTTCGACAACCTGGCCGAGCTGCTCCACGAGACCGGCCACGGCATTCACATCGCCGCGATCGACACCCGTCCGGCCTGGGTCGACTGGCCCGACAACGACACCTTCACCGAGGCCCTGGCCGATCTCGCCGCCCTCGACCTCTACGAGCCCGCCTGGCAGCGGCGGTTCCTCGGCGACAGTGCGAGCCTCGCGGCCTCCCTCCGGGCGCGGTATGCCGGGATCATGATGGACATGACCTGGGCCCTGTTCGAGATCCGGGTCCACCGCGAGCCCGGCGTCGATCCCAACCGACTCTGGGCCGACCTCACCAGCCGGTATCTCGGGATCGTGCCGCATCCGGAATGGTCCTGGTGGGCGATGCGGGGCCAGCTGATCGGAAGCCCCGGCTACCTCATCAACTACGCCTTCGGGGCCTTTCTCACGGCGGACCTCCGCGCGCGGGCGGCCCGGCGGGGACACCCGGTCACCGGCGGGGATCGCACGCTCTATCGCTGGCTGAGCCGGGAGCTGTATCGCTACGGCCGGGAACTGAGCGCCCGGGCGGTGCTCGAGCGATTCCTGGGCGGGCCGGTGCGCCCCGATGCCCTCCTCACCGATCTCGCCAGGCTCGGGCCGCCGGAGAGCGCGCAGCGATGAGCCCCGGCCTCAAGGACTTCCACTCGGGCGAGCGGGGGCAGTTCCTCAAGCTCTTCCTCTACCAGCTGGCGTACGTGGTGCCACTCCTCGTCGTGGGTGAGGTGTTCGCCTACGGGAAGGGGTGGATCGGCGGGTGGACGCTGCTGGTGATGCTTCTCCTCGACGTGCCGGCCACCTACCTCTTCGCCCGGCTGCTCTTCGCCCTCATGGACCGTTCGGCGGCCGGGATCGTGAACATGGCCCTGGCCGGGGGCAATCTCCCACCCGACCCGGCTCATTCCTCATACGAGTCCCTCGCGGCACGCGGCTTCTATCGCGAGGCCGCCGAGGCGTATCGCGCGCACCTCGCTGCGAAGCCGGGCGATCACCTCGCGCGCATCAAGCTGGCGGACTTGTATCTGCAGCATCTCGGCGACCCCGCCGCGGCGGAGCAGCTCTACCTGGAGATCCGGAAGGGACAGCCTTCCCCGCGGGAGGAACGGCTCGCCACCAACCTGCTGATCGAGTTGTACCGGAAGACGGGGCGGCGGGACCGCCTGGTGGTGGAGCTGGCGCGGTTCGCCGATCGGTACCGTGGCACCCGCGCCGGTGAGGACGCGGGCAGGGCGCTCCGCGAACTCAAGGACGAGATGGCGCGGCCGGACTGAGGGTCGGGCGGACTACTCGGTGAGCGGCTCGACCGCCACCGGGATCAGGGCGTCGCCGTTCATGCCGTTGCCGAGCTGGCCGAGACTGTTGCGCCCCCAGCAGTAGAGCCGGCCGCGGGTGTCGTTGGCGCAGGTGTGGTTGCTCGCCGGGGCGATCCCCTTCCATTTGTGCCCCCCGTAGACCTCGACCGGCTGCGACCGCGGGAAGATGTCGTTGTTGCCGAGCTTGCCGTACTGGGCCTGGCCCCAGCACCAGGCATCGCCCTCCACCGTGATCCCGCAGGCGTGATACCGCCCGACCGCGAGGGTCGTGAAGAGGTGCCCGCCCGAGACCGCGACCGGCGTCGTCACCGGCGCGGTGACCGCCTGGCCGTTCCCGAGCTCCGAGAAGGCGTTGTTGCCCCAACAGTAGACCTCGCCCGAGAGCGCCAGGCCGCAGGTATGGTACGCCCCGGCGTGGACGTCACTGAACTTGAGGCCGCCAGCCACGCGCACCGGCAGCCGCGCCTCGACGGAATCGCCGTTGCCCAGCTGGCCACGCCAGCCACTCCCCCAGCACCAGGCGTCGTTCGCGGTGTCCACCCCGCAGGTGTGGGCCGAGCCGCTGCTGATGGTGATGAAGAGGTGGCCGCCCTGGACCGCGATCGGCGCGAAGAAATCGAGAGTGTCGCCGTTGCCGAGCTGGCCCTCGTCTCCCTGGCCCCAGCACCAGGCGGCGCCGGCCACATCCAGCGCGCAGGTGTGCGAACCGCCGGCGCTGATGGTCCTGAAGGTGTGACTCCCGGCGACGCGGACCGGGAGCGGTTCCCGCTCGGTGGTCGTCCCCGTCCCGAGGACCCCGGTGTAGTTGGTGCCCCAGCACCACGGCTGGTTCGCGGGGGTGAGGGCGCAGGCGTGATACTCGCCGGTGCTCACCTCACGGGCCACCAGCCCTCCCCGCACCTGCACCGGGAGCCGTGAATCGTGGATGGCGCCGTTGCCGAGCTGCCCCAGGCCGCCCGCGCCCCAGCACCAGACCACCCCGTCGGGGTCGAGCGCGCAGGCATTGTCGGACCCCGCGGAGATCATGCTGGCGATGGCGGGCCCGTCGTTCGGCCCGTTGGCGCCGCCGCAGGCGCCCAGGAGACACACCGACAGCAGTGACGGCAGCACCAGCGGCTGGCGCATGACTCAGGTCCGGCGCAGGGTGAACAGCGGCAGTTCCGGGGGACAGAGGAATCGGGCCCGCACAGCGGTCGTCCCGATGCCACGGGAGACGTACAACGGGGCGAAAGTATCACGGTACCACCCGGCCACGAACCTGCCGCTCCCCGGAGGAAGGACCGGAGGCACGAGGGGAAACCGGATCTGCCCGCCGTGGGTGTGCCCCGCCGCGATAAAGGTGGGGGGCGGGTACCGGTCTGGCGAGAGGTCGTCGGTGTACCCCGGCGCGTGATAGGTCCACACCGTAGGAATCCCGGCGGGGACATCCGCCAGCGCCTTGTCAGGCCTGGGATAGCCGGCCCGGGGGTCATCCAGGCCGACCAGGGCGAGGCGGGTGTCACCTACCGAGACCACCCGGGCGGCGTTGTAGAGCAGTTCCGCCCCCCCCGCCTCCAGCGCGCGCGCATAGCGGGAGGGGATCACGCCGGCCGCGTACTCCCAGTTGCCCATCACGGCCACGGTCGCGAGGCGGCCCCGGCAGGCTTCGATAAGCGGCTTGAGGTTGGGAAGCTGGCTCTGCTGCTCCAGCAGGTCCCCGGTGAGGAGGGTGATGTCGGGCGCGGCCTCGGCCGCGATCGCCATCGCGCGGCGCGCCGGCGCATGGAGACCCGCATAGAGATGGATATCGCTGACCTGCAGGATCCGGAGACCGTCGAGCGCCGGCGGGAGCCCCGGGACCGGCACCTCCTCCGGACTCATCAGCACATGACGCGGTTCGACCCCGAAGGCATACCCCGCCCCACCGGACATTCCGACCAGGCCCACGCCGGCCGCGGCGAGGAAGCGGCGGCGGGAGACCTGGCTCGACACCCGGGATTGGGATCGTGGAACGTCGCTCACAGACACCGGCGGCTGAGGGTGGGCCGCAATCTAGCCCCCCTCACCCCGCCACGACCGCGAGCAGCACCGGGCGATGCAGCAGGCTCCGCTCATGCCCGATCATGAGCCGGTTGACGAAAATGTCTTCGCAGATCTCGAGCCCGGAGGGCCGCACCCCCGGGGGGAGTACATAGGTGAGGACGGTGGTGTAGGACTCGCCGGGCCGGAGCGCCTGCGTGATCGGGGTCGACGGCTCGCCCAGCGCCAGGGTGAGTTCGGGAGAATCGGTGTACCACCGGCCATCGCTTCCCACCAGCGCCAGCCGACGGGGATTGGGCCAGAGCGGCGCCTCCCGGCTTCTCCGCGGCGAGATCGTCCGCTCGTCGAACCGGGTCTGGAGCTTCACCGCCCAGGTAGTGTTTCCCCCCTCCGCCGACCGGACCGCCTCCGCGCCGGCGATGCGGTACGCCAGGTGGCAATCCAGCTCGCAGAAGTACTTCTCGGCGCCGGGCGGCAGCACCCGCACCGGGCTCACCAGGCTCACGCCCGCGAGCGTCGCCCCATAGAGCCCCGCCACCAGCGCGGTGGCCTGCAGGCTCCGGCGGATCAGCAACCGGTGCCCGAGGAGGAGACCCCATCCGGTGAACGCCAGTCCGAGCAGGAGCAGGCCGCCGGTCCCGAGCATCGCGAGAACGGACAGCACCGTGAGCGTGTTCGAGGTCATGGAAGGGTCCGTGGGTGACACGATCAGGCGACGGCCGTCTGTCTCACGCGGCGGCCGGGAATCCAGCCGGGGACGTCCGGGAAGGAGCCCCGTCCGAAGAACACCTTCTCCGCCACCCGGTTGAACGGCGGCAGGCGGAGCATCAGCGTGGCGGCCTCGAGGAGGAGCGGGTGCTCGAGACCGGCGAGGAGCCGCCGGAGCGCGAGGCGCGCGGCGAAGCGGCGGCGGAGCGGCCCGCCGTCGAAGGCGGCCACCACGGCGGGATCGCCCGACTCGAGGTAGTCCGCGGTGACCCGCGCGGCGAAATCGGAGAGGCGGAGACAGGGATCGAGGCCGCCGGCGGTGAGGGGCGAGACCGCGCCGGCGGCATCGCCCACCAGGACGCCGCGACGGTTCCCGATGCGCGGGAGCACGCCGCCCACCGGGATCAGCCCGCCCCGCCGCTCGACCAGGGTGGCGCGGCCCCAGTCGACGGGGACCGGCGGATCGGCCTTGAGCCGCGCGAGCGCCCGGGCCGGCTCGAACCGTCCCGGATACCCGCCGACGCCCAGATGCACCTCCTCGCCGTCGTGCACCATCCAGGCGAGGTAGCCCGGCGCGAGCTCGGTCGAGAGCAGGCAGTGGAAGACGGGGGGGCCGTCGAGCGGCACTCCCCGGTAGACCTCCTCCACCCCGGTGATCCACTCGCGGTTCTGGTCGAGGCCGAGCCAGCCCGCGACCCGCGAGCGCGCGCCGTCGGCGCCGACGATGAACCGGGGCCGGAGCACGCCGGCGCCGCGGCCCGTCAGCTTCACGGCGGGATCGTCCCCCTCGCCGATGCCGGTGCAGCGGGTCCGCGGCCGCCACTCGACCCCGGCGTCGCGCGCCTCCGCCAGCAGTGCCCGGTAGAGCGGGCCCATCCGGCCGACCCGGAACTCGGGATGGGGACTCTCGAGCAGCTGCCGGCGCCGCCCCGGCGAGTAGAGCATCACGTGGCGCACCGGCGGGCCGAACCACGCCTCCGGGAGCGCGAAATCCTCGAGCGTGCGACGGACGAAGATCCCGGTGGTGCGGATCTGCTGGTCCACCCGGGCCCGCCCGTCCACCAGCACCACGCCCAGCCCGGCGCTGGCGAGACGCCGCGCGGTCCAGAGCCCCGCGAGGCCGGCGCCGACCACCAGCACGTCACACCGCCGCATCGTGGCCCTCCCCCTCCCCGAGCCCGCCGTAGCGCCGCTCCCGCGCGCGGAAATCGGCGAGGGCCCGGGCCAGGTCCGCCTCGTCGAAGTCGGGCCAGGCGGTGTCCGTGAAGTAGAGCTCGGCGTAGGCCGCCTCCCAGAGGAGGAAGTCGCTGAGCCGCCGCTCGCCGCCGGTGCGAATGAGGAGGTCGACGTCCGGGGCCGGGCGGCCGTCGTGCTGCGCCGCGCCCAGCTCGGCGGCGAAACGCTCCCGGGTCGCGCCCCGCTCGGTCATGCGCCGCGCCGCGCGGAGGAGCTGGTCGCGGCTCGAATAGTCGAGCGCGATCCGGAGCCAGAGGCGGCGCCCGTCCCGGGTGGCCCGCTCCGCCGCGCCGATCGCGGCCCGGAGCGCGAGCGGCAGCCGGTCGCGCCGGCCCACCGCCGTGAGGCGGATGCCCTGGCGCCGGCATTCCGCCGCCTCGCGGCGGAAGTGCTCGGCGAAGAGTCCCATGAGCCCGTCGACCTCCGGCCGGGGACGCCGCCAGTTGTCGCTGGAGAAAGCGTAGAGGGTGAGGATGCCCACGCCCTGCTCGGCGGCGGCGCGCACGATCCGGCGGACGGCGGCGGAGCCGGCCTCGTGCCCGCGGGTGCGGGGGAGGCCCTGGCGGAGGGCCCAGCGGCCGTTGCCATCCATGATGATGGCCAGGTGCAGCGAAGAACTTTGCACTACAAAGCCTCCGGGCAAAAAAAAGAGAGAGGGTCGGCCGGGACCGGGCGGCGGCTAGCGCCGCGTCGCCCGGATCAGCGCTTCCATGTGCTCGAGATACCGCTCCAGGGCCTTGCGGCCCTGGGCGGTGAGCCGGTACTCGGTGCGGGGAATCCGCCCGTCGAACGACTTGAGGCAGGCGATGTAGCCGGCCTCCTCCAGCTTGCGGGCGTGGACACTCAGGTTCCCGTCGGTGCTCTGGAGCATGCTCTTGAGCTCGTTGAAGCTGAGCGTGTCGTTCACCGCCAGCACGCTCACGATGGCGAGCCGGAGCCGCTCGTGAATCACCCGGTCGAGATCGGGGGCGAGCGCGGCGCGCCCGCCGGCCACGCCTGTGAGCGCCTGGGGCGCCGGCGTGTGGGGCGTACGTCCCGTCCCTTTCCGGGCCGCGTTGGACTTAGCCACCGTATCTCCTCGCGATCCAGAGACCGAACCCGACATGGATCCCGCCGAACCCGGCGGCCATGAGCCCGTTGCTCCACGCCGCCGGGGCGAAGAGCGTCACCGCGCCCAGCGCCATGAAGCAGGCTCCCATGACAGGGACCACCCGCACCGACAGGGCGCCGCCGGTCACCACCGCCGTGCCGTAGAGCAGGAGCCAGGCCCCCGGCAGGAGCGAGGTGAGCCCGGCGCGATAGAGGACCGCGGTGAGGAGCGCCCCCGCCAGGATCGGCGGGGTGTAGGCGAGGACGAACCGCCGGCCGGGCTTGGAGCCGATGGGGGTGCTCCCCGAGGCGGCCTTGCGGACCATCGCGATCCCGCCGATCGCAAAGGCGAGCCACCCCTCCGCCACCCAGGCCAGCATCCAGCGTTCGACCGTGGGCTGCCGGCTGGCGATCCAGGCGGCGATGAGTGCGGTCACCCCCATCCCGACCCCGCCCCACCCGGGGACCGCGGTGAAGGCCCCGGCCCGCTCCATCGCATCGCGGATGAAGCGCAGGTTCTCGATGGCCCGGTCGGAGATAGGCAGCTCCGGGGCGGCACCGGCTTCCTCGGCGGGGGCCGCCGGGCGGGCGCGGAACGGCAGGGGATCGGGCATGGAGCCAGTCTAGGGGGCCGGGCGGGCGACGTCAAGTGCTTTGTGTCACAAAGCACGGTCCCGAGCCACCGGGGCCGGTGGTCACAGGTTCGGGGGGGAAGGTGTCCCCGTGGATGAGACCTCCGCGACTGGCCAAACCCCTCACCCCCCACGCAATGCCCGCATTCGCCCCGCTTGCCCTTGCCGCCGCGCTCGCGGCGCCCCGATCCCAGGCGTGCGACCCGGCCCTGGCCTACCGCCTCACGCAGACGATCACGCCCATGCTGACCGAGCATGCCGCGCACAACAGCTTCTCCGGCGTCGTCCTGGTGGCATGCGACGGCAAGCCGGTGTACTCCATCGCGCTCGGGTACGCCGACCGCGCCCATCACGTACCCAACACCCTCCAGACGCGATTCAACCTCGGCTCGATGAACAAGATGTGGACCGCCGTGGCGATTGCCCAGCTGGTGGAACAGGGCAAGGTCGACCTCGACGCGCCGGTGGGCCGGTACCTGCCGGACTTCCCGAACCCGGATGTGCGGGCCAACGTGCTGGTCCGGCACCTGCTCACCCACACCTCCGGCATGGATTCGTACTTCACCCGCGGGTACATCCGCAATCACGTGCGGATCGAGGCGGCGTCCGAGCTCGCGAGGTACTATGCCGAAGATTCGCTGCTGTTCCGGCCCGGAACGCGGTTCCACTACAGCAACGCGGGGTTCGCGACGCTGGGCATGATCGTGGAGCGCGTCTCGGGGATGAACTACTTCGACTACGTGCGAAAGAACGTCCTGGCCCGTGCCGGCATGACGGGCGCCGCCTTCATGACAGCTCCCCGGCCCGGCCCGGAATACGCCATCGGCTACGCCAAGCCGCCCGGCGCGACGGAGGAACTCGAGAACAGCGACTTCATCGAGGGGTCGTCCCCTGCCGGCGGCGCCTACGCCGACGCGGCGAGCCTCGTCGCCTTCAGTCGCGCCCTCTGGAGCGGCCGGCTGGTCGGGCTCGCCACGGTGAGCCAGTTCACCACCGGCAAGGTGGAGATGGGCCCGGGACTCAAGTATGCCTACGGATTCGGCGAGGGCTCGAACAACGGCTGGCGCACGGTGGGGCACAACGGCGGAGGGCCGGGCATCGGCGCCGAATTCCTTTCGTTTCCGGAGCATGGTATCGACGCCGTGGTGCTGACCAACCTCGACCCGCCGGAGGTTTCGCGGGTGATCGCCGGGGTGGCTGCGGTCGTGACCGGCGGGAACGCTCCGGGTGCGGCGGCGGGCGGTCCCGGCGACCCCGCCGGCGGCGGGGAACCCCCGGCCCTCGACCGCGGCAGGCTGCCGGATGTTCCGGTCGGACGCCGCGCGGCCGCCTTCCTCGACGCCTTCTCGGCCGGCGGGCCGGCGTACGAGCGGTTCATCGCCGACCAGATGGTCCCGACGGATCAATCGCCGGCCGACCGCGCGAAAGCCGGCGTCGCGATGCGTGAGCGGGTCGGGGCCCTTAAGTTCAAGAGCCTCCTCGCGATCCTGCCCACACAGGTGATCATGGTGGTCGAGTCTGAACGCGCCGGCGACCTGAAGGTGTCTCTCCAGGTCGAACCCGCGCCTCCCAATCGCGTGTTGCCGCGGATCGACGTCAATCCGTACCCCTGACGCCTCGGAGGCCGAGGACGCCCGACTCGTCCTCCAGGCACGGGCCGGCGATATGGCCGCGTTCGAGTCTCTCGTACGCAAGTATCGCCGGTCCGCGCTGGCGTGCGCGGCATCGATTCTCGGCGAGGTGGGCGACGCGGAGGACGTGGTGCAGGACGCGATGATCCAGGCCTGCGAGCGCCTGGGCGCCCTGCGGTCCCCGGGGCAGTTCGGCGGGTGGCTGATGGTCGCGGTGCGGCGCCGCGCGCTCAATGCGCTGCGCTCGCCCCACCGCCGCCGGCGGGCCGCCATCGAGGAGGCGGGCGACGCTCCCGCGGGCACGACACCGCACGAGGAGTACCTCGCGGCACGGCGTCGTCAGCTCGTGTGGGCGGCCCTCGCGGAACTGCCGGAGCGCGAGCGCGACGTCCTGATCCTCTCGGATCTCGATGGCCTGCCGCATGCCGAGGTCGCGGCCATCCTCGGCATCTCCGTGTTCATGTCGCGGCGGTACCTGGTGAAGGCGCGGCGCAGGGCGCGCGCCCTCCTGCAACACGCGAACCTCGACCACTGAGCCCATGCGACCCGACGACGACGTCCCACTCGACCTCCGCCTGCTGCGTACGCCCGCGCCCCCCGGCACGCCGGCCGACGACGAAATCTTCGTGCGCGCCGTGATGGATGCGGTGCGTCGCCGGCGGGCGTCCGGCGGGGTCACCGACCCGCTGCTCGCGCTCCGCGAGATCGCGGTGCCCTTCCTCGCCGCCGCGTCGCTGGTGATCGCCGTGCTCGCCTGGCGTGGCCGCGCCGGCATCGACGCGGGCCGGCCGAGGACCGTGGCCGAAGCGGTTGGCGTCCCGCGCGAATTCTTCCGGGAGGGCAGATGAAGGACACGGTGCGGACCCGCCGGTTGATCGGCGCGCTCGTCGCGGCCGCGGCGTTCGGGCTCGGCATCGCCGCCGGCGCCATGCTGTGTGCGCGCCAACGGCAGCCGGCAACCCTGACATTTGCCGCAACCGACGCGATGCCGGCGGAACTGCTCGGCCTGGGGCTGTCCGACGATCAGCGGGCTCGCCTCGGGCCGATCCTGGTGCGGGGCCGCGACCGGATCCTGCGCATCGTCGACCGGTTCACGCCCGCCGTGCAGGCGGGCCTGGATTCCACCGACGACGAGATCCGCACGATCCTGACGGGGGCGCAGCGGGCGAAGTTCGACTCGCTGCGAGCGGCCAATCCCCCGCTCCGCCGGGTCATCCGCGACCGGTAGCGCCTAGGGGCTCACCGTCACCGTGCGCGACCCGTTGAGCATGGTCTGGAACCCCGGAATCGCCACCGACACCGTGGTCTGCCCCGCCGCCAGCGGGTGGAACGCCACCCCGCCCTGCGCCACCGAGGTCGGCGTGTAGTACAGCCCCGGGACGATCTGCGCCGTCCGGTTCGCGCCGCCCGGCGGTCCGGTCTGGTCGACCAGCGTTCCCGCCGTCGGATTGGAGCTACCGAAGGTGGCGACCAGCGAAGTGCCGCCCGCCCGTACCGACTGGACGCGCGCAAGCCCCGTCCCCTGGCCGTTGCCGATGCCGACCTGGGCGTAGAAGGCGTTGTCGGCCGCGCCGGCCGCGATCGTGCTCACCAGTCCCTGCACCTCCACCGCCGGTTGCACCACCGTCTCGCTGGTGGTGCCGTTGAGGAACCCGGAGGCGACCGCGGTAATGGTCGGCGTACCCGACGCCCCCTCGACGCCCTGGACGTAGAAGGAGAACCCGGCCGATCCGTTGGCCACATTGATCTGGATCGAGCCGGTGCCCGGCGTGTTGGCGTCCTTCGCGAGCAGCAGGATCGCGGGGTCCGAGCTGGTGAGCGTCACCGTCACCCCGCCGTGATTCGAAGCGCTCAGCGAGCCGCTCCCCGACTCCTGGAGCCCTCGACCGACCGTTGCGGACGAGGCCCCCAGCGAAATCGTGGGCTGTCCGACGGTGACGGTACGGACGCCGTTGGTGCTGGCCGTGGTGAAGCCCGGGATACTGGCCGAGATGACCGTCGATCCCGTGAGCAGCGCGTGGAACGCCATCCCGCCGGTGGCCGGCCCGTTGGTGGGCGTGTAGTAGAGGCCCACCGGAATCCGGGCGCTCCCGGTGGCGGCGCCGAGGGGCCGGGTAAGGCTGTCGATCACGACCCCGACCGCCGGCGTGGCGCTGGTGAACGTCACCGTCAGCGGCCCCGGAGCGCCGCCGCGGATATTCTGGACCCGGGAGAGCCCGGTCCCCTGCCCGTTCAGCACACCGATCTGCGCATAGAAGGTATTGTCGGTCGACAGCGTCGTGGTGTTGGCCGGCAGGCCGACCACTTCGACACCCGGCACGACCGCGGTCACGGCGACGCTGTCCGCCGCGAACCGGGGCTCGGTCGCGACGATCTGGGTGGACCCGGTCGCGCCTTCCGGCGCCTGGACGTAGTAGGTGAACGAGGCCTGCCCGTTCGCGAGCGGCACCGTGATGCTGGGCACCCCCGCTCCGCCCGCGGTCTGGGAGAGCAGCGCCACGGACGGGTCCCGGCTGGTCAGCGTCACGCTGGCCCCGCCGTGCTGGCTGGCACTGAGAGAGAGACTGCCGGACTCCTGCAGCCCGCGGCCCACCTGCGCGAAGCTCATGCCGATGCTGATCACCGGCTGGGTGACCGTGACGGTGCGATTGCCGTTGGTGGTCATCGTCAGGAACCCGGGGATCGAGACCGAGAGCGTGGTGCTCCCGGTGCCCAGCGGGTGGAGCGCCAGGCCGCCGCTCGCCGGCCCCGAGGTATTCGTGTAGTAGAGCCCAACCGGGATCCGGGCGGTGCCGGTCGCGACCCCCGCGGCGCCGCTCAGGCTATCGACCACCGTGCCGACGAGGGGTGCGCTGCTGGTGACGCTCGCGACCAGCGGACCAGGTGCGCCCGGCCGGATGTTCTGGACCCGCGACAGGCCGGTGCGCTGCCCGTTCGGCACTCCGATCTGGGCGTAGAACGATGCGTCGGGTGACAGGGTGGTGATGCTGCCCGGCACACTGACGAGTTCCACCGCGGGCTGGACCTCGGTCACGGTGACGCTGTCGGCGGCGTAGCGCGGTTCGCTCGCCACGATCACCGACGACCCCGTCGTCCCCTCGAGGGCGTGCAGGTAGTAGCTGAACGAGCCCACGCCGTTGGCCAGCGGCACCGTGATGCTCGCGGTGGCCGGCCCGGCCGCCGTCTGGGAGAGCAGGATCGCCGACGGGTTGCGGCTGGTCAGGGTGACCGAGGCGCCGCCGTGGTTGCTCGCGCTCATGGACACGCTGCCCGACTCGATCAGCCCCTGCCCGACCTGCGCGAACCCGGCCGAGATCGAGAGCACCGGCTGGGTGACGGTGACGCTCCGGTTGCCGTTCGACATCGTGAGGAACCCCGGCGCCGCGACGGAGATCGCGGACGTCCCGGTGGACAGCGGACGGAACGCCACCCCGCCGCTCGCCGGGCCCGAGGTCCCGGTGTAGTAGCGGCCGGAGGGAATGCGGGCGGTGCCGGTGGCCCCGCCTGCCGGCCCGTTCACGCTGTCGACGATCGTGCCGACGGCCGGGCTGGCACTGGTGACCGTCACGGTGAGCGGTCCGGGTGCGTTGCCCCGCAGGTTCTGCACCCGCTGGAGCGCGGTGAGCTGCCCGTTGGGGAGCCCCACCTGGGCGTAGAATGCGCTGTTCGGCGAGAGCGTCGTGGTGCTGGTCGGCACGCTGACCAGCTCGATCCCCGGCTGCACGATGGTGGTGGTGGCCACCCCGTTGGTGAACCCGGTGGCCGTGGCGGTCATGCCCACCGACCCCGATGCCCCTTCCAGCGCCTGGTAGTAGAAGGTGGCCGAGCCGACGCCGGGGAGCACGTTGAGCGTGATGCTCGGCGCCCCGGTGCCGCCCGAGACCGTTGTCAGCAGGAGGACCGCCGGGTCGCCGCTCGTGATGGTGACGGTGGTCCCGCCATGGTTGGTGGCGCCCAGCGAGAACGAGGCCTGTTCCTCGAGTCCCCGGCCCAGCTGCGTGGTCGGGAGATTGAGGGTGATCGCGGGCTGCGGGCTCACCGTCACCGACACGGTGTCGCTCTGGAGGTTCGCCGCGGTGGCCACCACCGGCGTGGTGCAGGGGAGCTGGGCGCTCCCGCCGTAACTGAGCTGGGAGCTGGCGCTCACCTGGCCGGTGGGAATGGTGACCGGAGAGGTGGCCGCCGCGCAGGTCGGATCCAGCGGTGTCAGGGTCACCGGAATCCCCGGCGCCGGCGCCGCCTGCGGGGTCCCGTTGCTGACGAAGTTGATCGTGATCGTCGTCGGGAAGCTGACGTTCGGGTTCGACGTGGTCTGGACGATGTCGAGGGCTGCCCGGGTGGTGACACTCGAGGTGGCCGGGACGTACGCGGGGTTGCTCACCGTGACGGTCGCCGGACCCGGCAGCACGCCGCTCAGCGTCGCATTCCCCGTCTGACTGCCGGCGGCGATCGTGACCGTGGAGGTGACGACGCCGACCAGGGAGGGATCGCTCGACGTCACCGTGAAGGTCACCCCGCCCGCGGGGGCCTGGGCCGGCAGGGTGATCGGCAACGACGCGGTCTGCCCGTACGGAACGTTCAGCGTGGACGGCAGACTGATGTTGCGGTTCTGCACGACGACCGTGAGCGTGCCCGAGGTATAGCCTGGCGCGGTCCCGGTGAGGGTCGCCGTCCCCGCGGCGATGCCGTTCAGCACCTTGGTTCCGCTGGTCTGGCCCTGGGGGATGTAGACGGTATCCGGCGCGGCGATCGTGAACACCCCGGTGTTGCTGCTCGCCAGCGCCACCGCCAGCGTGCCGCTGGGTACCGGCTGGTTGAGCGTGACGTTCACCGTCGTGCTCAAGCCGATGCCGATGCCGGGAACGCCCGCGAAGGCGAGCTGGACGGTGGGTGTCTGCGGGATCGCCGTGGCGGTGAAGCTGGTCTGCACGGCGCCGACCGCGGCGGTGGCGGTCGGGCTCGCCTGGAGCACGCCCAGGGTCCAGCTCGCCTGGGCCCGGCCCTGCGCGTCGCTCGGGCCCGAGCCAGGCGTGATGCTGCCGTCGGTCGCGCTCCAGGTTACCGTGGCCTGGGGGACGGGATTGTTGAACGTGTCGCGGACCTCGATCACCAGCGGCTGCGCCAGGGCAGAACCGGCGTTGGCCGACTGCCCGTCTCCCGAGATCTTCGCCAGCGTGGCCACCGCGGTCGGCCCGGCGGTCGCGGTGAAGGTCAGCGGGGTCAGCCCGGTCACGGTCGCCGACAGTCCATTCGCCCCGGCCGTCTGGCCCATCCGCCATCCCCCCACGGTCGCGATCCCGCTGGCGTCGGTCTGCTGGGTGGCCCCGGTCACGCTGCCGCCCCCGCTCGTGACGGCGAAGGTCACGGTCACTCCCGGCACAGGAGCATCGTTGGCGTCGAGCACCAGCACGGAGGGGAGCGCTCCGGCCAGCTGGTTCACCACCGCGTTCTGGGTGGTCGGGGCGTTCGGCGAAATCGTCGCGGCGGGACCGGCGGTGACACCCCACGAGACGGTGCCGCTCGCGCTCAGGTTGGTCGGGGTTCGCGCGGTGATGGTGACGCTTCCCGCCCCGGTGGCTGGCGCGGTGACCGAGACGGCGTCGAGCCCCTGCCGGACCGGGGTGATCAGCCCGGAATCGCTCGACGCGAAGGCGATGGGGACCCCGGCGACCGGCGAGCCGCCCACCGTGACGACCGCGGTCAGCGTGGCACTCTGGCCGAGGCCGAGGGCCGTGGCCTGCGGGAAGGCGATGGCGTCGGCATTGGCGCCGGGCCCGATGTAGGTCGGCGTGATCGGGGTGGTGGAGACGGTCTCGTAGGCCGTCGCGGTGATCGTGCCGCTGGCCTGGTAGTAATCGACCCCGCCGCTCCGGGCGGTCACGCTGAAGCTGAAGTCCTCGGTGCGGGTGTTGAGATCGAGCCGGAGGGAGATCCGGAGGTCGTCGGGATTGGCGGTGAACTCGCCGGCGGAGAGGGTGCCCGTGAAGGCGATGGAGTTGTCCGCTACCCGGCGCACCTCCAGCACCACCTCGTCGATCGGAATCCCGAACTCTGCCGCGGCGATGAGCAGGGCCCCCGGGCGCATGACCCCGACAGCGCGACCGCCCGGTCCCACCGTGTCGGTGGAGCAGGTGGTCAGCAGCACCGCCCCGAGAAGTACCCGAAGGGCGCGGCCGGGCAACAACCGGCGTCCCACTCGCGAAAAGAGGGTAGCTGGCACGCGATTCCGTGAGGCAGAGGTGTCAAGCCGAAGCTACCGGCCGGTTTGGGGGGAGTCAAATGCGGCCACCCGTGGTTCACCCCGCCGCGTCGCGACTCGCCCCCATCCGTTCCCACCTTGGACATCCGGGTCCGTAGGCTCCCCAGGTAGCAGGCCATGTGCCGCCATTCCGGCGGCGGTCCCACACCGAGGAGCCTCTCGTGTCGTTCTCCCGATTGCCGCTGGTTCCTGCCCTCCGGAGCGTTCTTCTGGCCGCCGTCCTGTCATCCGCCTGGAGCGGCCCGGTCTTTCCCCAGGTTGCGACCGACTGCCGGGCCGGCAGCGGGGATGCCCGCCAGATCCTCGCCCGCGGCATCGCCAGTACCGGCCTCGAGCGGCTGGGCCGCCCCGCGCTCGGCCTCAAGCTGTCCGAGATGGTCTCGCAGGACTACCAGTCGGACCGTGCCTACCCGCCATACCTTCAGGAAGGGCGGCACTCGACCTACTGGTACTATCCCGAGCATGGACTCGAAACCACGATCGGGACCGGCCTCAACCCCTTCGGCGAGCGCCGGCTCTTTCCCGCCTGGTCCACTGCGCGGGGCACCTGGATCCGCCGCGATTCGGTCCTCCAGCCTGTCCCGCCGCTCCACCCCTTCACGCTCCAGTCACGGCCGCTCAACGCCTGGGCGGTCCTCGCCGACTGGGCCGGCGATCCGTCGGTCCGGGTGACGGGACGGTGCACCGTCCGCGACTTCCCCCGGGTCCGCCTGGCCCGCACCGGGTCGCTGGCGGAGGAGCACCTTTACCTCGACCCCTCGAGCGGGCTCCCGGTGCAGTACGAGCTCGAGGTGAATGATTTCTCCGGGCTGTGGGGTCGCCAGCTGGTCGCCTACGTCTACAGCAACTGGGTGAAGGTTGGAGAGGCGCAGTACCCGATGGCGAGCTTCCGGCTGGTGGACGGCGAGGTCAACGTCACCCGAGTCGCCGCGCCGCTCCCCGCCGATTCAGTGCCCCCCGCAGCGCCGGCCATCACCGATACCACCGACATGCGGCAGGTGAGCACGCCGCCGTCCCCGGCTCCCGACACGGTCCGCGTCGCGGCGAACACCTGGCTCCTCCGCACCCGGTTCTATACCAACGTGGTGACGCTGGTGCGGGACACGGTGTTCATCCTCGACGCCCAGTACACCGGCGAGGAGCGGGCCCGGCAGGACTCGACCTGGATCGCGAAGCTCTTCCCGGGCCGGCACCCGCTGGTGCTGGTGGTGTCGGACCTCGCCTGGCCTCACATCGCCGGCGTGCGGAGCTGGGTGGCGATGGGCGCGACCGTGGTGGCGCACCAGAGCACGAAGGCATTCCTCACCCGGGTGGTGGAACATCGCTGGACCTCGGCGCCCGACCTGCTGGAGAAGCGCCGGGGCCGCGCGCGGTTCACGTTCGTGGCGGTGAACGATTCGCTCGCGCTGGCGGGCGGCGCGGTGCGGGTCTACCCGATCAACGGGATCGGGAGCGAGGGCTCCCTCATGACCTGGATCCCGGGCGAGCGGTTCCTCTACGCCGGCGACTACGTGCAGGGCCTCACCGGGCCGTCGATGGCCTACGCGGCCGAGGTGGCGGCTGCCGCCGAGCGGGTGCGCGCCACCCCCGAGCGGTTCGCCGCGATGCACATGGGCCTCACCGCCTGGGCCGACCTGCAGAAGGCGCTCCAGGCCTCGGCGTCTCCGCCCGCGATGGGGACCGACTGATCCGGCGGCGGCGCCGGGGGAGTAGACAGGCGATGGCGGGAGCGTCAGGATTCGGGCCCATGGAATCCCGACCTCCCGGCCATCCCGCCGTTTCGCTCCAGCCGCGCGACCCATGACGCTCGAGTCCGGCACCCTCCCCGCGCGGCGACGGATCCCGGTCCTGCTCCTCCTGCTCGGGGTCTGGACCGTCCCGGCGCTGATTTCTGCCGCGCAATCGTACTTTCTGCTTGCGGCGGAGAATCAGCGCTCCCCGATGTTCCGGCAGATCCTGCTGCAACTGCCGCTCTGGTGGTACTGGGTCCTCGCGACCCCGGTCATCGCGTGGGTGCTCCGGCGCTGGCCGCTCGACCGCGGGGTCCGGGTCCCGTCGATCGCCGTGCATGCCGTGGTCGCGACCGCCTCGGCCCTGGTGCACAGCGCCCTGATCACCTGGATGAGCCGCATGGTCGCGGTGCTGCCGGCGGGCGAGACGATGCCCGCCTTCCGCACCTGGTTCATGGGCTATCTCCGCAGCCGCTTCCAGTTCGAGCTGCTCATCTACGTGCTGGTGGCGCTGGGCCTCATGGCGGTGACCTGGTACCGGCGGCTCCAGGAGCGGGACCTGGCCGCGAGCCGGCTCGAGGCGCAACTCTCGGATGCCGAGCTTCGCGCGCTCAAGATGCAGCTCCATCCGCATTTCCTTTTCAACACGCTCCACGCCATCAGCGTCCTCATCCGGCAGAACCCCGCCGCGGCGCAGCGAACGGTGACGCTCCTCGGCGACCTCCTCCGGAGCACCCTGGCGACGGCGGGGGTGCAGGTGGTGACGCTCCGGGAGGAGCTGACCTTCCTCCGGCGGTATCTCGAGATCGAGGAGATCCGCTTCGAGGACCGCCTCCGGGTGCGGTTCGAGATCGATCCCGCGCTGGAGGAGTGCCTGGTCCCGAACCTGATCCTGCAGCCGCTGGTGGAGAACGCGGTGCGGCACGCGGTGGAGCCGAGCCTCGCGGCGGGGGTGGTGACGGTGCGGGCCCGCGACGACCAGGGCACGCTCGAACTCGCGGTGCTGGACGACGGGCCGGGCGTGGCGGGGGGGCCGGGGGGCGGCAACGGCATCGGCCTCGCGACGACGCGGGCCCGGCTCGAGGGACTCTACGGGGAGCGCGGGGTGCTCACGCTCACCCCCCGCGACGAGGGGGGACTCGCCGTGCTGGTCCGCATCCCGCTCCGGCGGAAGGCGGCATGAGCCCGATCCGGGTGCTGATCGTCGACGACGAGCCGCTGGTGCGGCGCGGGCTGGTCTCGCTCCTCGCGGAAGAACCGGGCATCGAGGTGATCGGGGAGGCGCGGAGCGGGACCGAGGCGGTGACCCAGATCCGGAACACCAGGCCCGATCTCGTCTTCCTCGATGTCCAGATGCCGGGGCTCGATGGGCTGGGTGTCCTCTCCACACTCGAGCCGGACGAGCGACCGGCGGTCGTCTTCGTCACGGCCTTCGACCAGTATGCGGTGCGGGCCTTCGATCTCCACGCCGTCGATTACCTCCTCAAGCCCTTCGACGACGAGCGCTTCCGCACCGCGCTGGCCCGGGTGCGGAGCCGGCTCCAGGCCGGGGCGGTGACGCGCGAGCGGGAGGCGCTCAACGCCCTCCTCGCCGAGCTCCGCGGCACGCCGGCGGGGCCCGACCGTCTGGCGGTGCGGGAGCAGGGGCAGATCGTCCTGGTGCCGGTGGACGAGATCGACTGGATCGAGGCGGCGGACAACTACGTGCGGCTGCACCGGGGGAAGCAGTACCACCTGCTCCGGGAGTCGCTCAACCGTCTCGAGGAGACCCTCGACCGGCGGCGCTTCGCCCGGATCCATCGTTCGGCGATGGTGAACCTGGCACGGGTGCGGGCGCTCGAGCCGGCGCCGGGCGGGGAGTACGACGTGATCCTCACCGACGGCCGCCGGCTCACGCTGAGCCGGGGCTACCGCGACCGGTTTCAGGAGCGGTTCAGGGTCTGAGTCGGGAGTCGGGGGTCAGGGGTCCGAGGCTCGAGGCTCCTGACCCCGGACTCCCGATCCTCGAGCGGCAACCACAGCACCGCCCGGCACCCCTTCCGATCCTTCCGGTTCTCGAGGCGAAGCCGCCCGCCGTGGCCCTCCGCGATCTGGCGCGAGAGGGCGAGGCCGACCCCCGAGCCCCCGGGCTTCGTCGTGTAGAACGGCACGAAGAGATTGGCCGTGTCGACGATCCCCGGCCCCTCGTCCTCCACGATCACCTCGAGCCCCTCCCCCTGGGACCGCCAGGTGACGCTCACCCCGCCCTTCGTCTCCGCCACCGCATCCGATGCGTTGCGGATCAGGTTGATGAGCAGCTGCTCGAGCTGGTCCCCATCGGCGTTGACGACGACCTCGGGCCCCGGCACGACCCGCACCGCGACCCGGGGTTCGAGCGCGGCGACGCGCCGCACCCACGGTTCGACCGCCATGGGCCGGAGGGTCGGGCGGGGAAGCCGCGCGAGCCGCGCGTAGGCCGCGAGGAAGCGGCCCAGCGAATCCGCCCGCTGGCCGATGATGCCGAGCCCCTCGGCCAGGTCGGTCCGGGCGTCCGCGCCGCCGCGATCGAGGATATTGCGGAGGCTCCCGGCGAGCGACCGGATCGGCGCGAGCGAATTATTGATCTCGTGCGACAGCACCCGGATCAGTCGCTGCCACGCCTGGCGCTCCTCGGCCTGCAGCGTCCGGCTCACGTCGGTGAGGAGCACCAGCTGGTGAGGCCGTCCATCCTGGCGGAAGGCACTGCGACGCAGTTCCCACCGGCTCGCCGAGGGGCCGCCCCGCTCGAGCACCCGGGGGGTATCCCCCTCGAGACACTCGGCCAGGCCCAGCGTCGCCGCGGTGCGGCCGAGCAGCCGTTCGGCCGGCTGGCCCAGGAGGCGCTCGCCGCCACGATTCACCAGCCGGAGCGCGCTGTCACTGTCGAAGGCGAAGACCGCGGCGTCGATCTCCGCCATCACTGCCCGGAGGAGGGTGGTGGCCTCGAGCGCACCGAGACGCTGGCCCCGAAGCGTCTCGGCCAGAGCGTTGGCCTCGAGATAGACCAGTCCCAGCGAATCCTCGGCCGCCGCCCCGCGGGCCCGGAGGGAATAGTCCCCTTCGCGCAGGGCGGCGAGCACGTTGGAGAGGGTCTGCAGCGGGCGCACCACCCGGTCGTGCAGGGTGGCGAGGCCGACGAGGAGGGCCAGGGCGATGAAGAACGTCGCGGTCCACTGCACCCGCTGGGAGAAGTCGCCCCGCCACAGGAGCAGCAGGGCGATCCCGGCCGCCGGGGCGGCGGTCAGCAGGGCGATGAGGAGGACTCTGCGGGGGTGTGAGGTCACGACGAGACCGTTCCGCGTTCCGCGTTCCGCGTTGCGCGAGCACTGGCGTAGACTCGCACGGGATGACGGAACGCCGCAAGGGCGCCGCGGAACGAGGAACGCGGAACGCGGAACACCTAGAGCCCGTAGCGCTCCAGCCGCCGGTACATGGCACTCCGGGAGAGACCCAGCGCCTTGGCGGCCTCGGTCACGTTCCCGCCGGCGCGGGCCAGCGCCTTCTGCACCAGGACCTTCTCCACCTCCTCGAGCGTCATCTGGTCGAGGCGGCCGCCCGCATCCGCCGGCGGGGCGAGGGCGAGATCCCCGATGCGGATCTCGGCGCCATCGGCGAGGAGCACCGCCCGCTCGATGGTGTGATCCAGCTCCCGCACGTTCCCCGGCCACCCGTAGCGGAGCAGCGCATCCATCGCGTCCGGCCGAAACCCGCCGATCGCCTTGCGGTAGCGCTCCGCGTGGCGGCGGAGGAACTGGCTGGCCAGGGTGGGGATGTCCTCGCGGCGGTTGCGCAGCGGCGGGATCAGGATCTCGATGGTATTGAGCCGGTAGAGCAGGTCTTCCCGGAAGCGCCCCGCGGCGACTTCGGCGCGGGGGTCGACATTCGTGGCCGAGAGGACCCGGACGTCCACCTTCCGGGTCTTGGAGGAGCCGACCCGCTCGAAC
>DASZPT010000438.1:0-6725 GCA_035549935.1 Gemmatimonadales bacterium | reverse complement strand
ATCATCTCGGGCTCCTCGGGCACGGCGGCGGAGAAGATCGCCGCGTTCGAGGCGGCCAAGATCGCGGTCATGAAGCGGCCGGTCGACGTGGTCGCGTTGCTGAAGGCGAAACTGAAGTAAGACCGTTCCGCGTTCCGCGTTCCTCGTTTGTCAGGTCTGAATCCGGCCGAACGCCGGTCTGGTCTTCCGGCAAGACAACGCGGAACGAGGAACGAGGAACGAAACCAGGGAACGCAACGAGGAGACTGTGGCAAAGATCCTGACTCTCGGCATGCTCAAGCCCGATGCGATCGCCAGTGGCAAGGCCGGTCTCATCATCGCGCACCTCCAGAAGGAGGGCTTTGTCCTGCGGGCCGGCCGGCTCACGCGGCTGACCGACGCCCAGGCCGGAGCCTTCTACGAGGTGCACAGGGAGCGCCCCTTCTACAAGGACCTGGTCGCGTTCATGACCAGCGGGCCGGTCTTCCCGATGGCGCTCGAGCGCGACGATGCCGTGGCGCATCTGCGGACCGTGATCGGCGCGACCGACCCGGCCGAGGCCGCGGCCGGCACGATCCGGAAGCTTTACGCCGAATCGAAAGGGAAGAACGCGATTCACGCCTCGGACAGCATCGACAATGCGCGGCGGGAGGTGGCCTTCTTCTTCACCGAATCGGAGCTGGCCGGGCTCTGGGGCTAGTCCTCCGGAGGACGGGTGAACGCGACCGACTCGGAACGCGGAAGTCGGAACTCGGACCGGGCGTCGGCTTGACTCAAGTCGTTGTCCCGACTAGCTTTTGGGGCTATGCTTCTGGTCGATGTACGGGATCTCAACCGCGGTCCCGTGGAGACGGAGGGTCGCCTCGACGCCGACGACCCGACCTTTGCCGGGCTGGACCTGGACCTGGAGGGGCCGGTCACCGTGAGCGGGAAGCTCTCCCGCACCGGGGATCAGGAGTACTTCTGGCACGCACGGGTGCAGGGCCGGTTCAAGGGTGCCTGCCGGCGCTGTCTGACCGATCTCAGCTATCCCCTCGACGCGGACGTCGAGGTCTTGTTCAGCGCCAACCCGGAGAACGCGGACGATCCCGCGGTGTATCCGCTGCCGGCGCCGGTGACCCGCGTGGATGTCCGCCCGGCCGTGCGTGAAGAAGTCGCACTCGCCGTGTCCGCGTTTCCCCTCTGCAAAGAGGACTGCGCCGGGCTCTGTCCCCGGTGCGGAGCAGATCTGAACGCCGGTCCCTGCGCCTGCGGGGCCGCCGGCCGAACCTGACCGAGGCAGCACATGGCCGTCCCGAAGCGCAAACTCTCCAAGTCCCGCAAGCGGCTCCGCCGCGGTCATCACAAGGCCACGGTGATCGCGCACCAGGCCTGTCCCCGCTGCAGCTCGCCCAAGTTGCCGCACCGGGTGTGCCCCACCTGCGGGTACTATCGCGGCAAGAAGATGGTCGAGGTCGAGGACGCCTGAGCGTGATCCGCATCGCTCTCGACGCCATGGGGGGTGATCACGCCCCGCAGGCGGAGGTCGAGGGTGCTCTCCAGGCCCTGACGGAGCTTCCGCCCGGGTTCGTCGTCCAGCTGGTGGGCCGGCAGGAGGCCATCGAGGCCGAGCTGGCGCGCCATCCGGAGGCGGACCGGTCGCGGATCGAGGTGCATCACGCGCCCGACGTGATCGGCATGGACGAGAAGCCGCTGGCCGCGGTCCGGAAGAAGCCCGGATCGAGCCTGGCCGTCGGCCTCGGGCTCCAGAAGGCCGGCCAGTCGGATGCCTTCGTCTCCGCCGGCAACACCGGCGCGGTCCTGGTCGCCTCGACGCTGCTGCTCGGGCTCCACGAGGGGGTCGAGCGGGCCACGGTCGGCGCGCTCTTCCCGGCCGTCGATCTGCCGGTGCTGGTGCTCGATGCCGGTGCCACCGTCGACTGCTCACCTCGCGAGCTGGTCGGCTTCGCCTGGCTCGGCACCATCTACATGCAGGACGTCCTCGGCCGGTCCAACCCGAAGGTCGGACTCCTCAACGTCGGCGAGGAGGACGAGAAGGGGAACGCGGCGGCCAAGGAGGCCCACCAGCTGTTGGGCCAGGCCCCGGGCCTCAACTACATCGGCAACGTCGAGGGCCGCGACATCGTGGTCGGGCACCCGCGGTTTGGCCAGGTCGACATCGTGGTCTGCGACGGCTTCGTCGGGAACATCGTCCTCAAGTTCTACGAGTCGGTCGGCCGCCTCATCGTCCGCCTGGTGAAGAAGGAAGCCCCGGCGGTGCTCGCGACGCCCGAGATCCAGAAGGTCTTCCGGCACCTCGACTATGCCGAGTACGGCGGCGCGCCGCTCCTCGGGGTCAAGGGCGTCACCATCATGTGCCACGGCACGTCCAGCCCGAACGCCTTCAAGAATGCGTTCCGCCTGGCCACCCAGGCTGTCGCGCACAACCTGAGCGCCCATATCGGGGCCCAGTTCGCCCGGCGCGAAGCGGAGTCGCGGAGCTGATGCAGCGACCGGTCGGAGCCATCACGGGTCTCGGCGTGTATCTCCCCGCCGAGGTCGTCACTAACAAGGACTTCGAAACCCGCCTCGACACCAGCGACCAGTGGATCGTCGAGCGCACCGGCATCAGGGAACGGCGTTGGGCCGCCGCGGACGAGACCGTGGCCACCATGGCGAAGGGCGCGGCCGAGCAGGCGATGCAGCAGGCGGGGATCACCGCGGCCGATCTCGATGCCATCATCGTCGCTACTGCCACCCCGGACCGGACCCTGCCCTCGACCGCCTGCTACCTGCAGGCCCTGCTCGGGGCGGAGAAGGCGGCGGCCTTCGATCTCGCGGCAGCCTGCTCCGGGTTCATCTACGGCCTCACGGTCGCCGAGGGGCTGATCGGCGTGGGCCAGGCGACCCACATCCTGGTCGTGGGCGGCGAGAAGCTGAGCAGCATCACCGACCTCAACGACCGGTCGACCGCGATCCTCTTCGGCGACGGTGTCGGCGCCGTGGTGGTCTCGAAGACCAGCGGCCCGCGCGGCATTCTCTCGACCTTCATCAAGTCGGATGGCCGCCTGGCGCCACTGCTCTATATCCCGAGCGGCGGGACCGTCGACCCGATCAGCGAGAAGGTGGTGCGCGAGCGCACCCACTACATGAAGATGGCGGGCCGCGAGGTCTTCAAGCACGCGGTGCTCGAGATGGCCGAGGCCTGTGACCAGGCGCTCACGCGCGCGGGGATCGACTCGAAGGACATCGACCTCCTCGTCCCCCACCAGGCCAACATCCGGATCATCGACGCTACCGCCCGCCACGCGGGGATCCCGGAGGAGAAGGTGGTGGTGACGGTGGACAAGTTCGGCAACACCTCCGCCGCCTCGATCCCGATGGCGCTGGCGGACGCGGTCCGGACCGGCCGCCTCACCCCCGGCAAGGTGGTGCTGCTGGTGGCCTTCGGCGCCGGTTTCACCTGGGGCGCCGCGGTGATCCGGTGGTGACCGTCGTGCTCTGCCCGGGCCAGGGCGCGCAGAAGGTCGGCATGGGGAAGGATCTCGCCGAGCGGTTCCCGGCGGCGCGTGAGACCTTCCAGCGCATCGATGACGCGCTCGGGGTGGCCTTGTCGAAGATCATGTGGGAAGGCCCGGAGTCGGAGTTGACCCTGACCCACAACACCCAGCCCGCGATCCTGGCGCACAGCGCCGCGGTCTGGGCCGTGGTGGGGAGCCGGCTGCAGGCCGACCTCAAGGCCGCCGCGGGCCACAGCCTCGGTGAGTACAGCGCCTATGTGGTCGCCGGCGCCCTCGCGGCCGCTGAGGCGGCCCGGCTGGTCCGCACCCGGGGCGAACTCATGTACCAGGCCGGCACCGCCCGGCCGGGGGCCATGGCCGCCGTCCTCGGTCTCGCCACCGACCAGGTGGAGGCCGCGTGCCGTGAGGCCTCGAGCCCGAGCGAGGTGGCGGTCGCCGCGAACCTCAACGCCCCAGACCAGACGGTGCTGTCGGGGGACCCGGCCGCCGTCGAGCGGGCCGGCGAGGGCTGCAAGGCGCGTGGCGCCAAGCGGGTGATCCCGCTCAAGGTGAGCGGGGCGTTTCACTCGCCCCTGATGCAGCCGGCGGTGAGCGGCCTCAGCGCGGCGCTGGCCTCGGCGAGCTGGAGCGAGCCGAGGGTGCCGGTGGTCGCCAACGCGACGGCGACGCCGGTAAGCGCGTCCGGCGATGCCAGGCGACTGCTCGCCGAGCAGCTGACCGCGCCGGTGCGCTGGGTCGAGTGCATGCAGCGCGCGGCGGCGCTCGTGCCCGGGGCGACCTTCGTGGAGATCGGGCCGGGGAACGTCCTGAGTGGCCTCCTCAAGCGCATCGTGCCCGGGGCCGCCACCCTGACCCTCGGCACCGCCGACGACGTGGAGAAGTTCCTGGCATGACCGCCATCGACCTGAGCGGCCAGACCGCGTTCGTGACCGGGGGCACCCGGGGCATCGGGCGGGCCGTCGTGACCGCGCTCCACGCGGCCGGGGCCCGGGTCGCGGTGGTGGGCCGCGACGGGGACAAGGCCAGGGCGGTCGCGACCGAGCTCGGCGAGCGGGCCCTCGGGATCGCCGCGGACGTCGGCGCGTTCCCCGCGGTCGAGCAGGCGATCGCCGAGACCGAGAAGGCGCTGGGACCGGTCGATATCCTGGTGAACAACGCCGGCATCACCCGGGACAACCTCCTCCTCCGGATGACCGAGGCGGAGTGGGCCGAGGTGCTGCAGGCGAACCTGACCGGGGCGTTCAATACGACCCGCGCGGTGCTCAAGGGCATGATGAAACGCCGGCGGGGACGGATCATCAACATCGCGAGCGTGGTGGGCCTCGCCGGGAACAAGGGCCAGGCCAACTACGCCGCGAGCAAGGCCGGTCTCATCGGGTTCACCAAGTCGGTCTCCAAGGAGTACGGCAGCCGCAACATCCTGGTGAATGCCATCGCCCCCGGCTTCATCGAGACCGACATGACCAGTGGCTTGCCGCCGGAGGCGCGGGCGGCCATGTTGGGCGGGATCTCGGTGGGGCGGTTCGGCCGGCCCGAGGAAGTGGCCGGCGCGGTGCTCTTTCTGGCGTCGGATCTGGCGGGGTACATTACCGGACAGGTGCTCGTGGTCGACGGCGGACTCGCCCTCTGACACGGCACAGGATTTCACCTTCCCCTTTCGAGGAACGTCATGAGTAACGTCGAAGACCGCGTCAAGGACATCATCGTCGAGGAGCTCGGCGTGGAGCGCGAGAAGCTCACGAACGAGGCGAGCTTCATGGAGGATCTCGGCGCGGACAGCCTCGACACCGTCGAGCTGGTCATGGCGTTCGAGAAGGAATTCGACATCGACATCCCGGACGAAGAGGCCGAGAAGCTCCGGACCGTCGGTGACGCGCTCAAGTATCTCCACGAGAAGCTCGGGAAGTAGTCTTGCCGCATCGTGTCGTTGTCACCGGGGCGGGGCTGGTCACGCCGATCGGCCCCGATGTCGCGTCGACCTGGGCAGGGCTCCTCGCCGGCAAGTCGGGCGCGGGTCCGATCACGAAGTTCGATCCCTCCCGCCTGGGCGTGCGGTTCGCCTGCGAGGTGAAGGGGTTCGACCCGCTCCAGTACATGGACCGGAAGGAAGCGCGGCGGTACGACCTCTTCGCGCAATTCGCGCTGGGAGCGGCCCACCAGGCCATCACCCAGGCCGGGCTGGAGGGGAAGTTCCCCGACCCGGAGCGCACCGGCGTGGTCATCGGGAGCGGCATCGGCGGCATGCAGACCTACGAGGACAACTGCGCCGCCTACATCACCAAGGGACCGGACCGGGTCTCCCCGTTCTTCGTCCCGATGTATATCCCCGACATCGCGGCCGGCCTCGTCTCGATCCGCTACGGCCTCAAGGGCCCGAACTTCTGTACCGTCTCGGCCTGCGCCTCCTCGGCCCACGCGATCGGCGAGTGCTACAAGATGATCCGGCACGGGAGCGCCGTTGCGATGGTCGCGGGCGGGGCGGAGGCCGCGATCACCGGCCTCACCGTGGCCGCGTTCGACAACATGAAGGCCCTCTCCCGGCGCAACGACGCGCCGGACCAGGCGAGCCGCCCGTTCGACAAGGAACGCGACGGGTTCGTCCTGGGTGACGGGGCGGGATGCGTGGTGCTGGAGAGCCTGGAGCACGCCCAGGCCCGCGGGGCCACGATCCTGGGGGAAGTCATCGGCTACGGGATGAGCGGCGACGCGCATCACATCACCGCCCCGCCCGACGACGGCAACGGCGCCGCGCGCGCCATGGTCATGTGCCTCGAGGACGGCCGGATCGACAAGGCCGAGGTCGGATACGTCAACGCCCACGGGACCTCCACGCCGCAGGGCGACGTGGCGGAGACCAGGGCGGTCAAGACGGTCTTCGGCGACCGGGCGAAGCACCTGATCTTCGGCTCCACCAAGTCGATGACCGGGCACCTCCTGGGAGGCGCCGGCGCGCTCGAGTTCATCGTCTCGATGCTCGCGGTGACCACCGGCCGCATCCCGCCGACGATCAACCAGGTGACGCCGGACCCCGAGTGCGACCTCGACTGCGCGCCCAACAAGGCCGTTGATCGGAAGTTCGACGTGGCCCTGTCCAATTCGTTCGGGTTCGGCGGGCACAACGTCACTCTCGCCGTCCGCCGGTTCGTGGCCTGAACCGGCGGCGGTTCCACCGACCGCCAGCCACCAGCTCACATGACCCAGGCCCCGCCCTCCGCTCCCGCGACTGTGACGCCGGGAGCGGGGTGG
>DASZPT010000437.1:0-4790 GCA_035549935.1 Gemmatimonadales bacterium | reverse complement strand
AATCACGCCTTCAATCTCCCGGCCTCGGTGAGCCGGATCCGCCGGACCATCCGCTCGCAGCTGAGCGGGGTCATCTCCCGCGGGACCAGTTGCTTCCTGCGGCGCGACGCCAGCGACTGCCTCACCATCTCCGACACGCGGCGGACCGAGGCTCGCGCCAGCTTCGACAGCGACCTCGCGAACATCCTTACCGGCGGCCTCTCGTTCAGCTACTCGCTCAACGAAGCCCGCCACCTCGACCGGAAGTTTTCCCAGATCGTCATCACCGCCTCGCTCGAGATCTCGCTGTTCAGCGGGGACTATCGGTAGGCCTGGTCGGGAGTCGGGGGTCAGGGGCTGCAGCCTGCCGAGCCACGAGGCTACCTTGCGGCGCGACATGTGAACCCCGACCCCTGACCCCCGACGGTAATGCGCCCGCTCCTGCTCTTCACCCTCCTCGCCACCGCCTGCGACACCACGCCGCCGCCCCGGGAATTCGACGGCGCCACGGCGTTCAAGTATCTCGAGCAGCAGGTCGCGTTCGGCTACCGGATCCCGGGGACCCCGGCCCATGCCCGCATGGCCGCCTGGCTCGACTCGATGGCCCGCGCACGCGCGGACACCGTCATCGTGCAGTCGTGGAATCACGTCACCGCGAAGGGCGATACCCTGCCGCTGGTGAACGTCCTCGCGCGGTTCAATCCCGGGGCCCGGGAGCGCGTGCTCTTCCTCGCCCACTGGGACACCCGGCCGGTCTCCGACAATCCCGAGTTCAAGGGCGACCGGACCCGGCCCGTGCCCGGCGCCAATGACGGCGCGTCCGGCGTCGCCCTGCTGCTCGGCGTGGCGGACGTGCTCAGGAAGACACCGGCCAGGGTGGGGGTGGACCTGCTCTTCGTGGACGGGGAGGACTACGGCGACTTCAACGCCAAGCCTCCCGCCGATGTGCTCATCGGCTCGCGCTACTACGGCCAGCACCTGCCTCCGGGACCCGTGCCGCTCTACGCGATCCTGTTCGACATGGTGGCCGACCGGAACCTCGAGATCCACCAGGAAGGGAACTCCCTCCTCGGCGCGCCCGAAGTCGTGGAGCTGGTATGGAAGGTGGCGAACGAGGTGGGACATGGCGGGGCCTTCATCGCGAGCCCCAAGTACACCCTGACCGATGATCACGTCGAGCTGCAGAAGGTGGGGATCCGCGCGATCGACGTGGTGGACTTCGACTATCCCTCCTGGCACACCCCCGACGACACCATCGACAAGGTGAGCGGCCAGAGCCTGCAGACGGTCGGTGACGTCGCCATGGCGCTGATCCGCCGGCACTAGCGCCGCGTTTCCTCGCGCCGCCCCGCGTGGCGCCGGGTACCGGGCGACGCGGGTGCGACGCGACACTGACGCATGGCTCCGGAGCGCCGTGCCGTCCTCCTGTTACTGGGTCTCGCCGCCGGCGGGCAGGCGCTTCGCCTCTGGCACGCCGCCCCGGCCACACCCCCTGGCCAGCTCTCGCTGGTCGCCTCCCCGTCCCCATCGGGCCCCGCGGCCCATCGCGATTCCAGCCTCGCCCTTGCTCGCCCCCTCGGCGCCGCCGAGCGGATCGACCTCGACCGCGCCCCGGCGCTCGAGATCTCCCGCCTGCCGCGGGTCGGGCTCCGGCTCGCCAAGGTGATCGTCGCCGACCGCACCAGCCGGGGACCGTTCGGCAGCCTCGAGGCGCTGGACCGGGTTCCGGGCGTTGGCCCCGGCCTGCTCGCGGCCATCCGGGAACATGTTCGCTTCTCGGAGCCACCTGGGCCCCTCCCGGCGGCCTCCGCGCCGCTGGCCCGGGCCCCGGCCGACCTCGGAACCCCGGCTCGCCTGCCGATACTCAACCTGAACACCGCCACCGCCCAGGAGCTCGAACGGCTCCCCAAGGTCGGTCCCGCGCTGGCCGGCCGGATCGTGGCCTTTCGCGAGAAACACGGGCCTTTTCCGGCGGTGGACAGCCTGGTCCGGGTACCGGGGATCGGCCCCGCGACCCTCGCGCTGTTACGGGGTATGGTGGCGGTGGAGTAGGCGGGCACTCCGGGTCGCCTGCCCGCACGATGAACGCGAAACCCGGAACTCGGAACTCGGAACCCGGAACTCCCTGGCGGGCTTGACACCCACCCCCACCATCCTAGCTTGTATGAAACCGCCTAAATCGTTGCCACACTTCACAATCCAGCACTAGAGGGCGATGGCGACCGCAGCTGCCGGCAGCAATGATCGGCTGGGCGACATCCTGATTCGCGAGGGCCTGATTACCCGTGACCAGCTCACGGCGGCCCTGGCGGAGCAGAAGTCCTCCGGCCACCGCTTGGGCTATGTCCTGGTGAAGCTGGGGCTGGTCCAGGAACTCGAAGTCACCAAGATCCTCGCCCGCCAGTACCGGATGCCGGCGGTCGACCTCACCCGGTTCGAGGTCGACCCCAAGATCCTCAAGCTGGTCCCGGCCGATTTCACCCAGAAGCACGTGGTCCTTCCCCTCAAGCGGGAGGGCCGGACGCTCACGGTGGCGATGGCCGACCCGACCAATACCGGGGTGCTCGACGACCTCAAGTTCATCACCCGGTACGATCTCTTCCCGGTCATCGCCGGCGAATACACCCTCCGCAACCTCATCGAGAAGCACTACGAGTCGTCCGACGAGCAGATGCAGACCCTCCTCAAGGAAATGGAGGGCCTGGGCGACAGTGACGTGGAGGTGGTGGAGGAGCAGGAAGACGAGGCCGCCACCCAGGCGCAGATCAACGACGCGCCGGTGGTGAAGCTCATCAACGGCATCCTCACCGATGCCGTGAAGCGGGGCGCGTCGGACATTCACATCGAGCCCTTCGAGCACGAGATCCGGGTGCGCTACCGGATCGACGGCGCCCTCCTCGAGGTGATGAAGCCGCCGGTCAAGATGAAGGCGGCGCTCACCAGCCGCATCAAGATTCTCTCGCAGCTCAACATCGCCGAGCGCCGGGTCCCCCAGGACGGCCGGCTCAAGCTCAAGATCGGCAACAAGGTCATCGACTTCCGGGTCTCGACCCTGCCGGTGATCTACGGCGAGAAGATCGTGCTGCGGATCCTGGACAAGGGCAACCTGACCCTCGACCTGTCGAAGTTCGGCTTCGAGCCGAGGGCCGAGCAGGACCTGATGCGTAACATCCTGAATCCCTACGGGATGGTCCTGGTGACCGGCCCGACCGGGTCGGGGAAGACCACGACGCTGTATTCCGCCCTGTCTCGGGTCAATACCATCGAGACCAACATCATGACGGCGGAAGACCCCGTGGAGTACAACCTCATGGGGATCAATCAGGTACTGGTCCGCAACGAGATTGGCCTGACCTTTGCCGCTGCCCTGAAGGCGTTCCTGCGTCAGGACCCGAACATCATCATGATCGGGGAGATCCGTGACCTGGAGACCGGCGGTATCGCCATCAAGGCGGCGCTCACCGGCCACCTGGTGCTTTCCACCCTGCACACCAACGACGCCCCGTCGACCATCACCCGCATGATCGACATGGGCATCGAGGCGTTCAACGTGGCGAGCGCGGTGAACCTGGTGGTGGCCCAGCGGCTGGTCCGCCGGATCTGCAAGGAGTGCAAGGCGGCGCACACCTATACCGACGTCGAGCTGAGCGCCCTGGGCGAGAATCTCGAGGAGTACCGGAAGATCCCGTTCATGAAGGGCACGGGTTGTGATGTATGCAACGGGACCGGGTACAAGGGCCGCGCCGGCCTGTACGAGGTCATGGCCCTCTCCCCCGAGCTTCGGCGGCTGATCCTCCGGGGCGGATCGGTGGCGGAGATCCGGGAGCAGGCGGTGGCCGACGGGATGCTGACGCTGCGCATGGACGGGATGAAGAAGGTCGAGCGGGGCGTGACCACGCTCGAAGAGGTCATCAAGGAGACCGCGGCATGACCGTCAATCTACGGGCGCTACTCGAGGAGATGATCGAGAAGGACGCCTCGGACCTCCATATCACGGCGGGGGAGCGCCCGAAGCTCCGGATCGACGGGGACATCACCAACGCCTCGGCGCCGGACGTGCTCACGCCGAAGGACACCCTGGCCCTGGCCTATTCGGTCCTCACCGAGAACCAGAAGAAGCGGTTCGAGACCGAGGACGAGCTGGATTTCTCGTTCGGGATCCAGAACCTGGCGCGCTTCCGCGGGAACGTCTTCAAGCAGCGCGGCTGCGTGGCGATCGTCATCCGGATGATCCCGTTCAACGTGCGGACCTTCAACGACCTGGGGCTCCCGCCGGTCATCAGCAAGCTGGCCGAGCGACCCCGCGGACTCATCCTGGTCACCGGGCCCACCGGCTCGGGCAAGTCGACCACGCTGGCCGCGGTGCTCGACAAGATCAACAAGGAGCGGAAGGGCCACATCATCACGGTGGAAGACCCGATCGAGTTCATCCACCGGCACCAGCAGTGCATCGTCAACCAGCGCGAGGTCGGAACCGACACCCGGAGCTTCGCCAGCGCGCTCAAGTACGCCCTCCGGGAAGACCCCGACGTGATCCTGGTCGGCGAGTTGCGCGACCTCGAGACCATCAGCGCGTGTCTCACCATCGCGGAGACCGGCCACCTCGCCCTCGCCACGCTCCACACCAACTCGGCGGCGGAGTCGATCAACCGTATCATCGACGTCTTCCCGAGCAACCAGCAGCAGCAGGTCCGGGCCCAGCTCGCCTTCGTGCTCGAGGGGGTCGTCACCCAGACCCTGCTCCAGAAGGCCAAGGGCCGGGGTCGCGCGATGGCCTGCGAGATCATGGTGTGCACCCCGGCCATCCGCGC
>DASZPT010000436.1:0-2077 GCA_035549935.1 Gemmatimonadales bacterium | reverse complement strand
GCTATAGGGGGATGGTGGCCTGGGGCCTGGGGCCTGGCGCCCCAGGCTCCAGGCCCCAGGCCACCTTCCCCCCCTCCCGCCCTACTTCTCTCTCGCCCCCCTCAGCCCCACCAGCACCCCCGCCACCAGCGCCGTAATCGCGAACGCAAACCACTGGATCGCGTAGCTCAGGTGGGGCCCGTCGTCCAGCGAGGGCGGCTCGTCGCGCCGGGGTGACGCGGGAAGGCTCGAGTCGGGGGTCTGCAGGATCAGGAGCGGCAGCAGGGGATAGTGCACCCGGGCCCGCGCCGCGCGGAGGTCCACCCGCCGCCAGGTTGCCTGACCGTTGAGCGTGCGCTCGTCGCCGGAGGGCCCCGTATCGGCCAGCACGGTTGCGATCCCCGCGACCGTCACCCGGCCAGCTTCGCGGAATGCCTCCCGGTCCACCGTCATCGCGTCCGGCGAGGGAACGAAACCCCGCTGCACCAGCACCGCCGAGTTCTTCCCCGCGATCCGGAGCGGGGTGATGAGCCGGACTCCCGCCACGCCCTTCACCGATTGTCCCCGGAGGACCAGCTCCCCCGCAGGATCGTACTCCCCAGTCACCACGACATGCCGGTGCATCAGTTCGGCGGTGGGCACGCCACCGCTGTCGAGCGACACGGCGGGACGGGCCCGCGCCTCGGCCACGCCGCGATTGTAGGCCCGGCGCTCGGCCAGACGCGAGAGCTGCCAGATGCCAAGTCGCGCGAAGACCGCGGCCAGCGCCACGGTGATGCCGAAGAAGAGGTATCCGCGGGCGCGCGGCGTCATGCCGGGGGAGACAGTCGTGTCATGGGGAGAGGACAGGGACGCCCTCGCAGGGGAGGATTCGCTGTCGTGTAAGTCATTGTCCAATAATGAGCTCCAGCGGGAAGCGGGAGGCGGTCTGGCCCTTGCCTTGCCACCGGGTGTCCCGCTGCGACCGCCGGACAAGATAAACCACCGAGGACGCCGACAATGCAGAGAGCCGGGTACGTGGTGTGGTCCGTCGCGCTGCTCTCGCTCGCCCTGCCCGGCAAGGCACGGGCGCAGGATCCCGACTCCCTCCCCGCCGTCGAGGCCGGCGACTCCACCGACGACCGGTCGGATGGATGGCAGGACGATCTCGACACGACCGAGACCCGGCCCCATGTCGTGCGCCGCCGCGGCGAGGGCAACCCCTATCTGAGAGAGGTCCGGAGGGCGCCGGCCCGCCGCCGTTCCGGCGCCTGGGCGGGCGGATCCTTCGGCATCGGTGGCGAGGCGATTGCCGCGCCGGGAAGTCTCACGCCCTGGAACCAGTCGCGTCTCGCGCCCACGCTCTCGATCGGGGTCGGCGGCACGGTCGGTTCCGCCCTCCGCCTCGGCCTCGAGGGGTTCGTGTGGTTCAACCCCGACGGCGATGTGCTCGAGACGGTGAGCGCCGGCATGATCACCGGGCGGGTCTATCCCTTCCGGACGTCGGGACTCTGGCTCAAGTCGGGCTTCGGACTCGGGCGCTACGGCCAGGACGAGATCGACAACTGCGGGTGCGGCACAGCGCTGGTGAGCGACTACGGCTTCGCCTGGACGGTCGGGGCGGGGTTCGAGAGTCCGGTGGGGCATGGCCTCTGGCTCGGCCCCTCGGTGGAGATGCTGCGGATGAACGTGACCGGCCCCGACGGCTATCGCGAACGCGTGATCACCGTCGGCCTGAGCCTCACGTTCGACGGAAACGACTGATCAACAGGAGATTGCATATGCGCACGCTGGCTCTGCTCCTTGCCGGTCTCTCCCTCGCCCCCGCGGTGGCGGCGGCCCAGGACGACTCCACCCCGCCGCGGGAGAGCAGCCGGGGTCGGGACCGGGACCGGGATCGTGACCGTGACCGTGACCGTGACTGCGACCGACGGCACTGCAGCCGGGGCGGGCTGCGTGAAGTCTCCGGCCGAGACTGGGGTCGGAGGCAGGGCTTCTTCGCCGCGATCGGGCTCGGTGGCGGCGCCGAATCCTTCGACGCCAATGACGGGCTCGGCTGGAGCGACGACAAGGGCGGGGCGACGGGCTACATCAAGGTCGGTGGCACGGTGAGCCAGTC
>DASZPT010000435.1:0-2944 GCA_035549935.1 Gemmatimonadales bacterium | reverse complement strand
GGTGACAGCGCCTGGGGCCGCTCCGATTCCGGCAGGAGCAGGAGCCTGCTGACCAGACGCACCGAGCTGCTGTACCTGGCAGTGGATCGGAGATCGGCGGCGACCCGGGCAAGTGCGACGGCCCGATCCTCCCTTCCCTCGGCGAGCGCCATGCCGATGACATGTTCGTACGCCGGGGCGAAGCCGGGATCGAGCTCGAGGGCGCGTTCGAAGGCCTCGAAGGCGCTGGTGCCCTGGGAGCCCGACAGGTTGGTGACATGCGTGAGGAATTCGCCCAGGGCGTACCACACCTCCGGGTCGGCGGGGTAGCGCCGCGCCGCCTCGTGGTATCGCGCACTGGCGAGTCGGGTCAGGTCGGGATGGTTAGGGCTTTCGAAGACGTTGGCGGAGTCGGCGGCGAGTAGCAGGCTCTCTCTGGCCGGCAGGCCGCGGTTCAGGACCAGGGCGCGAAGCGGGAGCAGGCTGTCATACAGGCGTCTGCTCGGCGGGCTCCAGCCCAGCGCCTGTCCCATGCGACGCAGGGCCAGCGCGAAGTTGCTGTCCAGGGTCACCGCCTGCTGGTAGGCCACGAGCGCGCTGTCGTAGTCGCCGCGACGGAAGGCCTGTTCCCCGACCAGATACGCCTTGAGGGCGCCGAGCGGGGCCGAGGCAATGGCCGCCTGGCGCACGGCCGCAACCGGCCGGGTACGGGAGAGTGCACGGAGCAAGCCGATGGAAAGCGAGTCGGTGAGTGTGCCGAGGGCCTCTGGTGCACCCTCCAGCTCCACCTCACCGAGCGGCTCGTCGGTGCGGGTGTCGAGGAGGGTGGCGCGGAGCCCGACGCGACCGGGCCCAAGCTGGGTGACGCTGCCGGTCGCCACCAGGCCGGCTCCGGTTCGCCGGGCGAGGACCTGGGCGGAGGCGCGATCGGAGCGGCCGGCCCAGCCGTTCAGGACGAGCGAGGGCGACACGGTCCGCAGGCTGCCGGCGCCATCGAGGGTGCGCGACAGCACGTCCACCATCCCCTCTCGCCAGACCTCGAGTCCCGCGCCTGTCACATCGAACGGAGCGACAGCGATCAGATTCGGATCGACCGATCGCTCCCGTCCAGCCCGCGCGCGGGCCACCCAGACTCCGACCGCGGCCAGGGCGAGGAGTGTCAGCAGGGTGAGGAAGGCCCCCCGGACCCGTCGTGGGCGTCCCGTCGGGGTCCCGGCCGGGGTTGGGTCAGTCGGCGCGCCGAGCGCGGCGGCGAACGCCCGGCCGGTGGCAAACCGGTCGGCCGGCGCCCTCGCCAGCACCCGGGCCACGGCCGTGTCCACAGCAGGGGGCACCGATTCGCGCACCACGCGCATGGATGGTACCGGCTGCGTCAGGCGCTTCGCGAGGATCACCTGGGCGGTCGCACCGGTGTAGGGAGGCTCGCCCGTGAGCATCTCGTACAACACACAGCCCAGGGCGTAGAGATCGCTACGACCGTCGAGCCCCCGCTCCCCGGCGCCCTGTTCGGGGCTCATGTATTGCGGCGTGCCGACCGCAAACCCGGTCTCGGTCAGCCGGGCTCCCCCTGCCGTCTCGATCGCCAGGGCCACCCCGAAGTCGGCCACGACCGCTTCGCCGTCCTGCAGGAGGATGTTCTCCGGCTTGATGTCGCGGTGAATGATCCCCTGGCGATGGGCGTGGTCGAGCGCGCTCGCCACCTGGGCCGCGATGCTCACGGCCTCGGCCACCGGCAGCTGCCGCTCCCGGGCCAGCCGGGCGCCGAGCGACTCTCCTGCCACGTACGGCATGACGTAGTAGGGGAGCTCGACCTGGGGGCCGGTCCTCTCCTGCGCCAGCGGGAGCAGGCCGGAATCGAACAGCGGGAGGATGCGGGGATGCTGCAGGGTGGCGGTGGTCCGGATCTCGGCCAGGAACCGCTCGGAGCCCATCACCGCCGCGAGCTCGGGCCGGAGGACCTTGAGGGCCACCTGCCGCCCGTGCTTGAGATCCTGGGCCAGGTAGACATAGGCCATGCCGCCATGCCCGAGCTCGCGCTCGACACGATACTGCCCGGCGAGGGCGGCAGAGAGCCGCGCGATCAGGTCGGCCATGTCCAGGGTTTTCGGGACGCGATTTGAGAAGGGCCGTTCGATTCTACAGAAAGGCCGGACGACTCGCCAGCGATCCCCGCCGGCTTCGCGGCTCTCCCGGGCCCCGTCGCGGGGTGGCACCGGGGCCGAGTCCGGGGCTAGATTGAGGGAGGTAAGCCGCTTCCCCTGATGGAGATACGATGCCACTCCAGCTGGATCCGGGCCGCCTCACAGATCCCGCCCTTCGCCCCATCGCCGAGAAGGTCCTGTCCGCGGAACGCCTGAACGCGGAGGATGCGCTCGCGCTCTACGCCACCCACGACCTGATCGGCCTCGGCCGCATCGCCGACTACGCGAACCAGCGGACCAACGGCGACCGGGTCTTCTTCTCCGCCAACCAGCACATCAATCCCACCAACGTCTGCGTGCTCCGGAACACCTGCGTGTTCTGCTCCTTTGCGCGGATGCCGAAGGAGGAGGGGGCGTACACCCGCTCGCTCGAGGAGGTCTTCCACGAGGCGGAGGCGGCGCGGAACGGCCCGACCCGGGAGTTCCATATCGTCGGCGGCCTGCATCCCAAGCTCCCGCTCTCGTACTACACCGACATGATGCGGGGGCTCAAGGAGCGCTTTCCCGAGGTCCACATCAAGGCGCTCACCGCGGTCGAGATCGCCCACCTGGCCCGGGTCGAGCGGAGCAGTACGCGGGAGGTGCTGCTCGCACTCAAGGAAGCGGGGCTGACGAGCCTCCCGGGCGGCGGCGCCGAGGTGTTCAGCACCGCCGTCCGCGCGACGATCGCGGAGCGGAAGCTGACGGGCCAGGAGTGGCTCGCGGTGCATCGCGAGGCGCACCAGCTCGGGATCCCGAGCAACTGCACCATGCTTTACGGCCAC
>DASZPT010000434.1:0-3212 GCA_035549935.1 Gemmatimonadales bacterium | reverse complement strand
GCCGCGACCGAGACCGAGATGAAGGAGAAGAAGGCCCGGGTCGAGGACGCGCTGCATGCCACCCGCGCGGCCGTGGAAGAGGGCATCGTGCCGGGCGGCGGCGTGGCGCTGCTCCGTTCCCAGTCGGTGCTCGAGAAGGTGAAGGGGACCGAGGACGAGAAGATCGGCGTCGACATCGTCCGGCGCTCGCTCGAGGAGCCCATCCGCATGATCGCCCAGAACGCGGGCAGCGAGGGCTCGATCGTGGTCGCCCGGGTGAAGGAGTCGAAGGAGAAGAACTTCGGCTACAACGCCGCGACCGACACCTACGAGGACCTCGTGAAGGCGGGCGTCATCGACCCGACCAAGGTGACCCGGACCGCGCTGCAGAACGCGGCCTCGATCGCCGGGCTGCTCCTCACCACCGAGTGCGTGGTGGTGGAGCGGAAGGAAGAGAAGCCGGCCCCGGCGGCGCCGGGCGGCGGCGGCATGGGCGGGATGTACTAGGCCGCTCGCCGTCGGTGGGAAACGGAAGGGCCGCGCCTCGGCGCGGCCCTTCTGGCGTTCCCGGGCCGCCCGACTACCCGTGTCCCGTGACCGGCGGTTAGATTCGCGCCGCGCCTGATGGCCCGGAACCTGCCCCCACGCTTCCCTGGGCGTCTTCCGGGCCCGTTTCTGACCTCGTGAGGAGTCACCTGTGCGGACACTGCCAATCCTGCTCGGCCTGGTGCTGGTGAGCGCCGTCACCCGGCCACTGGTCGCCCAGTCGTCGACGCCCGCCATCCTCGGCACCTGGCAGGCCGACCTCAAGGACCAGAAGCGGAAGGACGCGCCCCGTACCGTGGTCGTCCGCGCCGACTCGAGCGCCTCCTACGGCACCGAGACCGTCCGGTGGCGGCTCAAGCCCGACAGCATCATGCTCGCGCTGGGTGGGGAATGGGTGACGTACCGGATGCAGCTCAAGGGGACGCGGCTCACGCTCTCGGGCGGCGACCTTACCAAGCCCGTCTCGCTTACCCGCGTCGGCGGGCCGACACCGCGGCCAGACAGCATCCCGGTCCCGCCCGATCCCGACAAGCCCTAGCCGAGTTCGGCGGGCGGCACCGGGTCGGGGGAGCTCGCGACGCTGAGTGGGCCGGCCGGCCGATCCTGCAGGGCCACGTGCAGTTCCCCGGCGAAGTCCGCCGTCTCCAGCGCGCGCCACACCTCGGCGCGCGCTTCCGCTTCCGTGTTGCAGCGTTCGCTCAGGTGGGCCAGCACGATCGTGCCGAGCCCGGGATGGACCAGCTCGGTGAGCAGCTCCGCGGCGGCGCGGTTGGAAAGATGGCCGCTCGAGCTCGCGATCCGCTGCTGCACCACCGGGGGGTAGCTGCTGGTGCGGAGCCGGATCTCGTCGTGATTGGCCTCGACGATGAGCGCATGCGAATCGCGAAGCAGGAACCGCACCGCGGTGGTCGGCCGGCCGAGATCGTAGGCGATCCCGATCCGGTGTCCCGCGGCCGTCCGGATCGAGACCGCCACCGGCTCGGCGGCGTCGTGGCTGATGAGGCAGGCCTCGATGTGGAAGGCGCCGTGCCGCACGCCCCCCATGATCGCGAGGGGGACGAACTGCGCGGTCGGCATCCGCGGGCGGAGCCGCTCCCAGGTCCCGGGGGAGGTGAGGATCGGCACACCCAGGGTGCGCGCCAGGCGGGCCGCGCCGGCGGTGTGATCGCCGTGCTCGTGGGTCAGGATGATGCCCGTGACCCGGCCAAGGTCGAGGTCCACGGCCAGGGCCCGTTTCCCGATCTCCCGGGCGCTGAAGCCGGCGTCGATCAGGAGGATCTCGTCGTCGGCGCCCACCGCGAAGGCGTTGCCGGAGGAGCCGGAGCCAAGGATCCAGAGGCGGCTCATGACGCGGTGAGTCGCCGCCAGGTTGCCTGCAGGGCGGCCCTTCGCTCGTCGGTGAGGGCTACCTCGCGCCGGGGCATCACCCGGCCCGCGACGCCGAGGAACCCCTCCTCGGTCATTCGCTCGCCCTCGATGCCCCAGGCCATCGGCGGGACGTACTTGGGGACCTGCCCCCGCCCGAAGACGTTGGCCCCGGCGCCGACCACCGTGCCGGTCGCGAGCATGGTGCCGATGGCGGTCTTCGCATGGTCGCCGATCAGGCTCCCGAGGAACTGGCGGCCGGTGCCGATCTTCTTGTCCCCGACCACGAGCGTCACCTCGCCATAGGTGTTCTTGAGGTTGGAGGTCGTGGTGCCGGCGCCAAGATTGGCCCAGTGCCCCACCACGCTGTGGCCGAGGAACCCGTCGTGCGCCTTGTTGGCGTAGCCCAGGAAGACCGAGTTCGACACCTCGCCCCTGACAGTGCAGCGGGGGCCGATCACCGTGTGGCGCAGCGCGTCGCCCACGATGCGCGACCGCTCGCCCACGTAGAGCGGTCCCTCGAGCCGGGTCCCGAAGCGGACCTCGGCGCCCGCCTCGACCACGACGGCGCCCTTCCTCGTATCGAACATCACCCCGGGTTCGACCAGCGCGCCCCGGCAGAGCACCAACGCGGGGTCGCCCAGGATCAGCGAGCCGTTCGGTACCGGGTCGGCGGGCCCGGCGCGAAAGCCGAGACAGTCGGCGGCGAGATAGGTGTCGAGGGCCGTGACGAGGTCGAACGTCCCCCGGAGCAGGAGGCCCTCGACGTCGAGCGCGTCGCCCCCGGAGGTCGGAGCGGTCCAGGTGGCGCCGGCGGGCACCACCCAGCCCACCGTCTCGCGCCCGTGGACGAGGCGCCGGATGCCGGGGCCCGGCGTGAGCGGGGCGCCGGTAGGGGCGAACCAGCTCGCGGCGATGATCGCGGGACCCTCGACCGTGAGGCCATGCCGGCAGGGGGGCTCGAAGCCTTCGTGGAAATGTGCACTGTGCTCGCCCAGGATCGCCTCGGTCTCGAGGTCGAGCGCTGCCTCCCAGCGTTCCCGGATCTTCCAGATCCCGGCGCGGAGCTCCGCGATCGGCCGGACGCCGGTGAAGGGCGCCCAGGCGGGGCCGGGAGCGTGGGGCTCGAGGAGGAAAAGCCTCACCGTTGCGCGTTCCTCGTTCCGCGTTCCGCACGGTGTTCCGGACCGTGACCCCCCGCCTCGGTTGCCAGGGAGTCGCTTCCTCGGAACCCGGAACTCGCAACTCGGAACGTCACGGCAGGTCCCTCACCTCCGGCGGCAGCCGGTCGAGGATCGCCTTGAGGTCCGCCGCCTGGCGCC
>DASZPT010000433.1:0-11000 GCA_035549935.1 Gemmatimonadales bacterium | reverse complement strand
GAAGGTGATCTTGTTCTTGGGGCCGGCAGGGTTGTGGCAAGTCAGGCAGGCGAGCTTCTTGTGGCGAGCATGCTCGAACGAGTCGGCCGGCTGGGCCGGAACGGCGCCGACCTCCCGCGGGGGCGGGTGGGCCACCGCGGGAGTGTCGTCGCGGAGCGGTGCATCGCCCTTCACCTTGCTGGGACGCTCGACCGGGTCGGGGGCCGCCGGCGCCGCGGTCGGCACCGGCAGCATGGACTGGCGGAGCGCCTTGGTGGTGTCGAAGGGCAGGGGGGGACGCTTGCCGTCGCTGACCTTGGCCCGCTCATGGCAGCCCTGGCAGTCGCTGGCATCCACACGCGCGGCATGGGGCTGGTGACAGGTCAGGCACTTCTCGCCCACCCGCTTGTGCTGGGCCCCGACGTGGAACAGTTCCTTCCGCCAGTCGGCGTGGCAGGCGGCGGTAGTGCAGGTCTGCTTCGCCTCGGACGGGGACTTCTGGGTGTGCGGGTTGTGACACATCCCGCAGGTGCCGTTGTGGGGGTCCTTCGCGGCGTCGAAATCCGGCAGCCGCTTCTTCATCTCGTGACACTTGAAGCACTGCTGCAGCGCGGGACGGAGGGTCCCCGCCGCGGAGTCGCGCGTGGCCAGGAGCGGCACGGTCGCGGTGAAGACGTGGCAGGCGGCGCAGTGGAAGTCGCCCTGGGTCGCCATCTTGCCGAGGACAATCTTGGTGTCCTTCTCCGAGTGACAGCCCTGCTGCCCGCAGGTCTGGTTCACCGGGACGAACCGGTGCGCCGTCCGGGCGTGACAGGTCAGGCACTCCTTCTTGCCCTCCATGGCGGAGGAATCGGACTCCAGGTGCACCCGGTGCCCCGCGGTGGCGGCGATGGCCTGCCAGGTCTTCTTCGCCGCGCCCTGCACGTGGCACTGTTCGCAGATGGTCTTCGGCACCTTGGCGTGCGGCGGGATCTCCTTGTCGCGCACCCCGGACATCCAGAACACCAGCTTCACCGCTTCCTTCACCGGCTTGAGCGGGTGGCAGGCGTGGCAGCTCAGGCTATCGTGCTTGCCCTCGAGCCGCGGCACCAGGGTGTAGTTCCCGGAATCCGGCGGGGCCTCCGGCATCACCTGCCCGCTCGGGATGAAGATGTGGCAGCCGGTGCAGAACCGCTTGTCGGTTTCGACGAAGTGGTTCGCCTGATAGCCGCCGATGCCCGCCGCGGCCACGACCACGGCCGCCCCCCCAATCATCGCCCAGGTCACCGGCTTGCTGCGGGTGCGGAACCAGGTGAGGATCGCCTGCCGCCGGGGCCAGAGGAAGCGGAGCAGGAAGAAGGCGATGACGGCGGCCAGCACGACACCGCCCCACATGACCCAGGGCGGCTGCTGGAAGAGGAACTGGATGATGTTGGTGACCCGGTCGCCGAAGAGCTTCACGTCGACGGTCGAGTCGACCGGGTGTTGCGTAACCAGCGAATCCTGCGCCGGCCACCCAACACCAACCCCGGCAAGGGCAACCTTGCCGGGGTGGGTGGTAGTACGGTCCATAGCGGTCATCGGGTTACCGGATGCTGAGTGGTACCGCCGCTCCGCGTGCCTTGGCCTTGACCACGCCCTGGTCCATCAGCTGCTGGATGGCAGCCGGCGGGGCGGGAAGGTTGTAGGTCGTCTTCAGCGCGTTGATCGTCGCCGCCAGCTGCCGCTGAGCCAGGAAGGGGTTGTGGGCGCCCTTCGAGTTGTCCGGGTGGTTGGCCAGCCCGGTGCCCCACAGCTGGGCGTTGAACAGCGCGCCCTCGGCCACACTGATCACGCCGTCGGTGGTATTGAATGCCGCCTTCGGGACCTTCGAGAGGTACCCGCCGTCCGTGGCCGAGTCAACCACCCGATCGTGGTCCACATCCACCCAGATCTGGTCGACCAGGGTCTGGATCACGGCGGCGCTGGCGTTGAGCGCCTGGACCGCGGCCGTCACGGTGTGGCACCCGGCGCCAGTGCAGGTCGACCAGTTGCGGGAGACGGCGTCGTACGCGCACCCGTTCTCCTCACCCGGCTCCGGATTGCCCTGCGCGTCGAGGCAGGGGATCGGGCGGAAGAGGTGGCCGACCGACGTCAGCTGGAAGGCGCCGCTGGTATCGGTGACGGTGAACTTGCTCACATGGCAGCCGGCGCAGAGCCGCGGGTTGGCCGTCGGATCGCCGTGCGACGTGGCCTGCGGGGTGGTGTCGGAGCCCGACGGCCACCAGCCGGCCGTGCCGAGGAGGACCGCGCCCTGCGGGCCATGCGGGCCCGAGGAATTGGACGTCGGCGTCGGGTCGAACCGGCGCGAATGACACTTCATGCAGAGGTTGCCTTCGAGCGTCGGCACGTCGATCGGGAACCGGAGCTGGCCGGCGTTGTCGTTGCCGTGGGGATCGTGGCAGACCGCGCAGGTGATGCCCAGGCCGCTCAGGGTGTCCGCCGTGATCGGCTGGTTCTTCTCGATGTAGTTCGAGGTCACGCCCCAGGACTGCAGCGCGCCGCGCCCTTCATGGCAGGGCTGGCAGCTCACGTTGTTGTAGGCGTGAGTATTGGCCCGACCGTGCCGCGAGAGGCGCCACTGATCGACATACGGCTCATGCACGCCGGTATGGCACTCGGCGCAGGTGCCGGCACCACGCGGGTTCGGATTCGCCGGGTCACCCAGGGTATCGGCATTCACGCGCGCGAGTGGCGAGGTGTTCGCGTCCGGGGTCGTCACGTGGACTTCACCCGGGCCGTGGCAGTTCTCGCACTGCACGTCGTAGTAGGCCGCGCTCACGACCTTGTTGATGCCGGCGGCGGTGTCCACCGCGTTGCCGTTCTGGCTCACGCCGTGGCAGCCGTAGCAGTAGGTCGCCGCATGCCCGGAGGCCTGCAGCGTCGCCCAGGCCTCCGAGTGGCCATGCTTGAGCCAGTCGGCCTGGTGATCCACGTGGCAGTTGCCGCAGGTGGTCTGCTGATCGGCCGCCTTGTAGTAGCCCAGGAATCCGCTGGCGGCATCAGGGGGAGGGTTGAACGGGGGACGGTCACGATAGACCGTGTCCGTACAGGCTGAAGCGGTCACGAGGGCGAAAAGCCCGGCCGCCAGTCGGAGGTAGGTACTCAACGAGCTTCTGCGCATGGTGTGCCCCGTGGAAGTACGGTAGTGTACCTACAGTATCGCTCGGATTTTAATGCGCAAGCGTATTTCCGATGAGAAGGTCTTCAAGTCGATGCCACCGAACGTTGTTAGGGGCCGCGACAAGAACGTTGAACCGAGCCGAAGTGGCGTTCTTCATGCTTTCTTCAGCTTCGCCGCGCGTGAAGTCCGGACTTGCCTCACTCGGCAACCCCTCCGTAGTCCTACTGGCCGGAATCTGGGCACATGAAGCTGACGGGTCACGCCTGCCCGGCGGCCCGGTGCCGCCGGCCCAGGTGCTTGAGCCGGAGGTGCTCCTCCCGCTCCCGCTCCTCCAGGGTCCGGCGGACCAGGGACATCTGGTGCTCCAGTTCCGGAGTAAGCCGACGCTCCAGCGTGTGGACCTGACGGGAGGCCCGCGCCAGCGCCTCTCCCAGCCGCCGGATCAGCATCTCGCGGGTGGCCGCGTCGAGCAGCATCTCGGTCAGGCGCTCGAACTCCCCCGCCGTCACGGAGACCGTCGGTCCGGCACTCGGGGGTGCCACCTGGCGGGCCGCGATGGTCCGGGCAAGCGGGGGGCGGTGGGTGATGTTCGCGACGGGCACCCCCCAGATCTGGGCGGCACGGATCTCCACCTGCAGGTCCCGCTCCGGCCAGCCCAGCGGTCGGAGGCCCGCCTGCCCCTTGATGGCAAGGGCGTCGAGCAGCCGCCGGTAGCCTCGGCGCGCGACCTCCTCGATCTGCTGGCGCGCTCCCGCCGCCGGCCGCGCCAGCCGGAACAATTCCGTCACCAGCGCCTCGCGCTTCCGCCGGAGAAGCCCGGCGCCCTTCTCCACCCGCTCGAGCCGGCGCTGGGCCCGGATCAGGTTGAGGCGGGTAGGGGCGAGCCGGGCGCTGCTCATCGGGCCGGCTCCGGATGCCGGCCTGCCCAGGTCCCGTCCGAAATCCGGGTCAGGTCCTCGCGGGGCAGGGTCTCGAGCAGGCGCCAGCCCTCGGCCAGGGTCTCGGCCAGGGTCCGGCGGACCCCGCGCTGCTGGACGAACTCGTCCTCGAACTTCTGAGCAAAGGCGAGGGCACGCCGATCCGGCTCGGCCAGCCCCGCCTCGCCCACGATCGCCGCCATCAGGCGGGCCTCGCGCCCGCGGGTGTAGATGGCGTAGAGCTGGTCGGCCCACTCGCGGTGCTCGGGCACGGTGCGGCCCTTCCCGATGCCGGCGTTCATCAGGCGCGAGAGGGAGGGCAGCACGTCGATCGGCGGGAAGATTCCCCGCCGGTGCAGCTCGCGGGAGAGCACCACCTGGCCCTCGGTGATGTAGCCGGTCAGGTCGGGGATCGGGTGGGTGATGTCGTCGTCCGGCATGGTCACGATGGGGATCTGCGTGACCGAGCCGGGCCGGCCGGCGATGAGCCCCGCCCGTTCATAGATGCTGGCGAGATCGGTGTACATGTAGCCGGGGTACCCTCGGCGCCCGGGGATCTCCTCGCGGGCCGTGGCGATCTCGCGGAGCGCCTCGCAGTACGGCGTCATGTCGGCGATCACGACCAGCACGTGCAGCCCGGCCTCGAAGGCGAGGAATTCGGCCTGGGCGAGGGCCACCCGGGGGGCCAGCAGCCGCTCGATGGTGGGGTCACGGGTCTCGTTGAAGTAGAGGACGCTCCGTTCCGCCGCGCCGCTCTGCGCGAATCGCTCGACGAAGCCCTGCCGCTCCCGCGCCGTGATCCCGATGCCGACGAAGACCACCGCGAACGGCTCCCCGTGCGGCGCCCGGGCATTCTGGACGATCTCGGAGGCCAGGTCGAGTCCGGGAAGCCCCGGGCCGGAGAAGACCGGCAGCTTCTGGCCCCGGACCAGGGTGTTCATCCCGTCGATGGCGGAGATGCCGGTCTCGATGAAGTCGGCCGGCCGGGCGCGCCGGGCTGGGTTCAGGGGGGCGGCCCAGATCGGGCGGATCGCCTCGCCCACCGGCTCGGGCAGTCCGTCGAGTGGCGCGCCCATCCCGTTCAGGGTGCGGCCCAGCAGCTCCCGGCCCACGATGGCGGTGGCCACATCCCCGGTGAGCGTGATCGCGGAGCGCGCCGGGGCGAGGCCGATGGTCTCCTCGAGGACCTGGACAATCGTGACCTGCTCGCCCGCATCGATCACCTGGCCCCGGCGGGTCGGCTGCCCCGGCGCGGCGATGTGGACCCAGTCCCCCAGCGCCACGCGCGGCGTGGCCTTGAGGTAGAGGAGCGGGCCGCCGGCGGACTGGGCGCCGAAGTAGGTTCGCGCGAGGCGGGTCATGTGCCGGCTCCGATCTGCTGGACCGCGCGGGTCGCGTCGGCGATGCGGGCGTCGAGCTCGGCGAGCGGCGCCCACCGCACCGCGGCGATGGCCCGCCGCACCGGTGCCAGGTTCAGCCGTTCGAGGACGGCGCCGCGGTCGAGCGCCGAGAGTCCCGCCTGGTAGGCCTGCCGGGCCAGCTGTGCCAGGCGATAGGTCTTGTTCACCGGCGAGAGGGCGTCGTTGGGATCGAAGGCGCTCTGGCCCAGCACCGTCTCCCGCACCAGCCGCGCGGCATCGAGCAGCAGCCGGTCGCGGTCCTGGAGTGCCTCCGGGCCGATGAGGCCCGCGATCTCGCGGAGTTCCCGTTCCCGCTGCAGCAACTCGAGGGTATCCCGCCGGAGCGCGGGCCAGTCCGCCCCCGCTTCCGTCGCGAACCAGGGGTCGGTGTTGCCCGCGTGGAGGGAGTAGCTCGTCTCCCAGTCCACCGCGGGGAACTGCCGCTGGTGCGCCAGCTCGGGGTCGAGGGCCCACAAGGCGCCGGCGACCCGGAGCGAGGCCTGGGTGACCGGCTCGGAGAAGTCGCCCCCCGGGGGTGAGACGGCGCTGATGATCGTCAGCACGCCTTCGCGCTCCGGGGTGCCGAGGGCCCGCACCCGGCCCGCCCGCTCGTAGAACTTGCCGAGCCGGTTGCCGAGGTAGGTGGGGTAACCTTCCTCGCCCGGCATCTCCTGCAGGCGGGCCGCGATCTCGCGGAGTGCCTCGCCCCAGCGGGACAGACTGTCCGCCATCACCGCCACCCGGTAGCCCATGTCGCGGTAGTACTCGGCGATGGTGACGCCGAGGTACACCGACGACTCGCGGGCGGCGACCGGCATGTTGGAGGTGTTCACCACCAGGACCGAGCGGTCCATGATCGACCGGCCGGTGCGCGGGTCCACCAGGCGGGGGAACTCGGTGAGCACCTCCGCCATCTCGTTGCCTCGTTCCCCGCAGCCGATATAGATGACGATGTCGGCCTCGGCATACTTGGCGAGGGACTGCTCGATCACCGTTTTGCCGGTCCCGAAGCCCCCCGGCACCGCCACGCTGCCGCCCTCCGACACCGGGAAGAGGAAGTCGAAGACCCGCTGGCCGGTCACGAAGGGGCGACTCGACGGGAGCCGCTCGGTGCTGGGCCGGGGCTGGCGGACCGGCCAGGCCTGGGCCAGGCGGAGCGGGGTGCCGTCGGCCAACTCGCCGATCGCGTCGTGCACCGTGAAGCTGCCGGCCTCGATCCGGGCGAGGCGCCCCGCCACGCCGGGCGGGACCATCACCCGGTGGACGAGGCCGGGTCGCTCCTCCACGGTGCCGAGGACGGTGCCCCCCGTCAGCTCGATGCCGGCGGCCACGGCAGGGGTGAAGGTCCAGCGGTGCGCCCCGTCGAGGGTGGCGGCGACGATGCCCGGCTCGATCCAGTCACCCGAGCGTTCGGCCAGGAGATCGAGGGGCCGTCCCACCCCGTCGAGGATGCTGCCGAGGAGTCCCGGGCCGAGCTCGACGGCGAGGGCGCTGCCGGTGAGCCGGACCGGCTCACCGACCCGGAGGCCGGTGGTGTCCTCGTAGACCTGCACCACGCCGCGGTCGCCTTCGAGCCGGATGACCTCCCCGACCAGGCCCTTCGCGCCGGCGTGGACCAGCTCGTAGAGCGACGCCGAGGCGAGTCCGGTGGCCTCGATCAGGGCGCCGCTGATGCGGACGATCCGGCCCTCGCTCATCTGAGCCTCACACGGTAGCCCACCACCTGGCGGAGCAGTTCGACGATGTAGGCCTCGGCGCTCTCCGCCTCGGTCTTCCAGGCGGGCGCGGGAAACGGCACCAGCATCGGGAGCGGGCGCCGTCCGATGTCGCGCTGCAGGTCTTCCGGGAGCCCGCGATAGAGCGTGTCCTCGATCAGGATCACCCCGATCTCCGGTTTCGCACGCAGTTCGCCGAGCTCCGCCGCCGCCTCGGCGGGGGTGGATGCTTCATGCACCGTGAGGCCCGCGAGGCCGAAGCCGGGGGCCACCTCCGGGCGGCAGAGCGCGAGGACGGTGTGGCTCATGGCACGGTCGCCAGGGCGGCGGTGAGGATCCCGGCCGGGGCGCCGAGCGCGAGCCCCCAGGTGAGGCGGCAGACATCCAGCAGCTCGGCGCGGAGCCGGAGCGCATAGCCCAGCAGGAGCGCGGGGGAGAGCGGATCCTGCCGGGCCGCCGCGCGCAGCTCGAGGAGCTGGGCCCGCAGGACGGCGACCTCGATGCCCCCATCCTCCGGCTCCTGGCGGAAGGCGTCCGCGAGCGGGAGGCCGGCGAAGGCCTTCGCGAGGATCGGCGCCGCCGCGCGCGGTCCGCCCGCCGCCGCGGCCCGCTGGGCCAGGTCCGGGCCGAGGAGCGTGCCGCCGTCGATCCAGCACTCCGCCACCTTCGCGTCTTTCTCGTCGGAGAGCGCCAGGACCGTGAACGCATTCTCGAGGTCGATGAGCCGGCGGACGTAGCGGGCCAGCGTCCCGGAACGCCCTTCACGGCGGGCGGCGGTGAGCGCCCGCTCGGCAAAGGCGCGGTGCAGCAGCACCTCGAGATGCAGGAGATCGGGTTCAGGCCTCCCGGCCTGGGGGAGCAGGGCGGGGGCGAGGGGATGATCCCATGCGAGAAGCAGGGCCGCGAGCGCCGCGGGAGACGGCTGGCGGGACAGCTCCTCGAGCGCCTTTTCCGGGAGGTTGGGGGTCGGCAGGAGCCCGGCGAGCCGTACCTCCGGCTCCGCGTGCTGCACCGCGCCGCGGAGGAGGGCGACGATGCTCCGGCGTTCCTCGTCCTCGAAGATGATGGCGAGCGCCGGGCGTCGTCCCGCGGCCCAGCGGCCGAGGGTCGCGAGTCGCGCGGCGAGATGGCGGCGGGCCGCCAGCTCGATGTCGGCGCCATCCATCCGGCCTTCCAGCGGAATCGGGTAGCCGAAGCCCCGGAGGCACTCGGCCAGGGCGGCGAGGTCGGGGACCCGGGCCAGCGAGGCGAGCCGATCGCGGCCGAGCAGGTGCGTCGCGAGACCCCGACTGCGGGCGTTGAGGTCGTCCCAGGCGGTCATCGCTGCCCCTCCAGCCGGGTAAGCAGCTCCTGGCGGATCCGCGGCGCCACCTGCTCGAGCCGATGTTCGAGGGTGGCGTCGATGGTGAGGCCTCCATCGGCGCTCCTGAGCTGGAAGCCGGTGCCGACCGAGGGATCGGCCTCGAGGGTCAGCGCGCCGCGCCCGGCCGTGAGCGGCTCGAGCTCGGGGACCAGCGCGGCGGAGGCGTGAACGGCGCCGGCCCGGGTGCCGAGGCACTCGAGGCCCTGCGCGAGCAGCGCTGGAATGGCGGCCCGATACTCGGGGCGACCGAGCAGTGAGGGCAGCAGCTGCTGGGCCCGGGCCAGCACGCGAGCCAGGAGGCGGTCGCGGGCGAGGAGCTCGGCCTCGCGGGCGCGCATCGCCGCGCCGGCCAGGGCCAGCGCGAGCGCCTGCTGCCGTTCCGCCTCCCAGCGGCGGTCCTCCGCGGCCTGGCGGTCCGCCCGTTCCGCGGCCCCCGCATCCCGGATGGCCTGGGCGCTTACCCGGGCCTGGTCCAGGACGGAGGCGGACTCGGTGTCGGCCTCCTGCCGAAGCACCGTGAGCAGCTGGTCGAGCGCCATGGCTGGTTCCTCAGGCGCCGCCGCGGAACAGGATCAGCGCGGCGACCACGAAGCCGAGGATGACCATGGTCTCGGGGATCGCGATCATCAGGATCGCCGTGGTGCTGAGCTCGGGCTTCTCGGCCATGCTCGCCGCGATGGCCGGCCCGATCCGGGACTGCGCCCAGGCCGTAGCCAGGGCCGGGATTGCGATGGCGGCCGCGGCCGCGAGCATCGTGAGTGCGCCTTCCATGCCTCGCTCCTACGTACGGGTGATCCCGGCGCCGGCGCTCCAGGCGCCGAAGGGTTCGTACCGCACCCCGCCGGGGCTGTAGAACTTCCCGAAGAACTCCACATAGTGCAGACGCAGGGCGTGGATCGTCGGGCTGAAGAGACCGATCGCGAAGTTCACCAGGTGAAAGAGCAGGGCGAACATCACGCCCACGACCGCGCTGCCCAGCATGCCCACCATCCGGTTCGCCACCACCGCCAGCATCACCGACGCGACGCCCAGCGCCATGATACGGGCGTAGGAGAGGATGTTGCCGAGGGTGGAGAGGAACTCGATCGGCGCGACGACCCCTTCCACGATCACCAGCACCGGGAAGGCGACCAGCAGGCCGATCACGGCCGGCGTGAAGAACGCCCGGGGCAGCACGTCGACCGCCGCGAGCAGGGCCGCCGCGATGAAGAGGAGGGCCAGCACGGCCGCGCCCCTGCCGATCGCCTCGCGCGGGTGGCGGCGCGCCGCCACCACGCCCAGGATCATGCCGAGCAGGATGTGGACCCCGCCGATGGCGATGGCGAGGAGCAGGAACGGGATCAGCGCCTCCTCGCGGTCGAAGGCGAGGGGATGGAGCCCGAACCAGCGCCGTCCCAGGTCGCCAAAGAACTCGCCGAAGAGGAATCCGGCCAGGATCGCGAACAGGGCGCACGGGCCGATGATCTCGGACACCGAACGCAGCATCGTCCCCGGCTTCGAGCGGCGGTGGAGGACGAGGCCCGCGATGGCCAGGATCAGGCCGTACCCCACGTCCCCCAGCATCAGTCCGAAGAAGACCGGGAAGAACACCGCCACGAAGGGCGTGGGGTCGATACTCCCGTAGCGGGGGAGCGGCAGCAGCGAGATGACCGCTTCGAACGGCCGGAAGAGGCGGGGGTTCCGGAGCACCACCGGTGCTTCCTCCGAGCGCCACTCCTCGCGGGAGACCTCGGTCACCACCACGCTCTCGCCGACCTCGCTCCGGAGCCGCTCCGCCAGCCGGGTCCGCGCGTCGGCGGGGAGCCACCCCTCGAGCACGAAGGCGTGGGCGGTGACGCTCGACAGGGGAAGGGCATTGAGGGCCTGCAGCCGGTGGGCGATCGCGAGGCGCGCGGTGCGCAGGGTCGCCCCGTGCGCCTTCGCGAGGTCCCGGCGCTCCCGGTCCACCCGTTCGATCTCGCCGGGGAGCTCCCCAAGACGGCTCAGCATCTTCGGGATCGCCTCGGCGAGCGAGGCGCCGCCGTAGGCCGCGGGCACCGGGATCTCCTCGACCCGTGCCTCGGCGAGGAGCCGCTCGACCTTGCCGGCGGTGGCGGCGGAGACCACCACGAGGAGCGCGGTTTCGCCGCCGGCCAGTTCCCGGCTGTAGATCTCGAACGAATCCCCGATCAGGCTCGCGAGGCTCGAGCGGAGGCGGGGGATGACATCCTTCTCCCGCTGCTTGAGCAGCACGTGATAGACGGTCGTGTTCCGCCAGCGGGCCTCGTTCTCGAGGAGCGGGCGGAAGGCGGAGAAGAAGCCCTGATACTTGAGGATCAGGGCCCGCTCCTCCTCCAGGACCGTGGCCCTGGTCTTGAGCCGGTCGGTGATCCGGCGGACCTTCCAGGCGAGTCGGGCCCAGCGGGCAAATTCGGCGGTGCCGGCGGGGACGGGTGCGGCCCGCCCCGCCGGGGGCAGCCAGGGGGCCAGCGCGGTGAGCGCGGC
>DASZPT010000432.1:0-5605 GCA_035549935.1 Gemmatimonadales bacterium | reverse complement strand
CCGTGAGGACGGTGATGGCGCCGATGCCACCGACGCCCGGCAGGACACCCCGGAGCGACGGGCGGCCGGTAGAGCCGGGGAGCGGCACGCAGCCGACGGTGCTGTTGCCGGCGGTCACGGAGACGATCCGGCAGGCGTTGCCGCCGATCGTGACGCCGATCGTGCTGGTGTCGCCGGCGGTGAAGTTGAAGGTCGCCGGCGCCGGGAGCGCGATCGTGATGGTATCGCCCGCGTTCGGCGTCCCGTTGCTGATCGTGGCCGGCAGCGAGGCCGGCGGGACCCGCACCGGGATCGTCACCGACTTGCCGCCCGCGTTCACGGTCACGCTGGCGTTGCCGACGGCGTTGCCGGAGACGATGTAGCGGACGTGGGTGGCCGGGTTCTGCGGCTTGAGGTTGCCCTCGGTGTCGTAGACCCGGTTGTAGGTCGTGTCGAACACGACCGACACACCGCCGGTGGCGGTGGCGCTGAACTTGGCCGAAACCTGGTTCCCCTGCTCGTCCAGCGCGCTCACAATCACCGACTGCGTGCTGGCCGAGTCCAGGATGATCTGGCTCGGGTCCGCCAGGAGCTGGTCGACGCCGTTCCGCAGCGAATCGGTCGGGTCGCCCTTGCAGGACATGAGCCCCGCAAGCAGGACGAACGGGAGAGAACGTTGCACCATGTGTCTGATCATCATGAGCCTCGCGCGAGTGGCCTGCGTCAAGTCAACCCTGCCCGGTGGCCGGGATGTGGGTCTGGGTCCTGCCTGAAAGTGCTGCGCCTGCTGCCTCAGGGGCTCGCCGCGGGATTGTCGAGCCCGCGGTTGATGCCGGTCTGGAAGAGGTCGATCCCGAGCCAGCGGCTGATGTCCTGCAGGGCGGAGCCCCCGAGCAGCTGCTGGTAATCGGCCAGACCGTTCTCCTTGAGGTCGTTCGTTGCCACGAGCTGGTAATTCCCGAATCCCGACCGGTCGGCAAAGATGTAGTAGGTCTCCTTGCCCCGGGTGAATCGCCAGACCTGGTACGGTGGAGCCTGTCCGAGTGAGGTTCGCCGGTCGAGCATGTCCGAGGGCTCTCCGTACTTGATCCGGATCCGCCCCCGGTCGGTGCGCCAGCCTGGCCGTCCCCCGCTCCGGTTGTTGTTCCGCTCCCCGTAGTCCCGGTTGGCGATCTCGATCTGTTTGTAGAACGACTCCCGTGCTTCGTTGCGCTCCGTGCCCGGGGTGGGGTCGCGCTGCTGCCAGAACTTCGTCATGAACGTGCGCTTGGCAGAGAGCGACAGCCCCGCCTTCCAGACGCTGAGCGAATCGGCGCGGGTCAGGTAGATCAGCGGGGCGGCGGCCTCGTCCAGCTGATCTTCGTTCATCGTACCGAAGTACCCTTCATCCGAGACCTTGACCTGCGCCAGGCGCTGGCCTTCGCGCTCCATGGCCTCGTCGAAGTCACCCATCGTGAACTGGTCGGACCGCTGCTGCTTCCGACCGCCGATGTCGAGCAGGACCGACAGGGTGTACTGACCCTCGGGGAGACCCGCGAGGTCCAGCTGCCCCTTGAGCACCGATCCGCCCGGCGCCACCCGTACCGGCGCCGGCTTGCTGTGGACCAGGGCCTTGCCGGCGGAATCGGTGACCTCCACCGCCATGGTCCCGGAGTCGGCGCTCGCCGCGTAGGCCTCGACCAGATAGTAGGCCCGCGACCGGGTCGCCGTGAGGCGCAGCCGCGTCACCGAGGTGACGAGGGTGTTGCCCCAGCGCCGTTCGCCCCGCTTCGGCATGCTGTCGGCGCCGGTGGCCAGGCGCATCTCCGGAGAGAGCACCAGGTCCGACGCACCCGGCGAGTCGCCCCAGGCCTGCAGGTCGCTCGTCGAGCTGAACTTCCGGCCGGACACCGAGTCGGTGACCTGCGCCTCGATCCGGTAGCGGCCGGGCGCGAGCGAGAAGTCCAGCGTCTCCAGCGCCACGGCGCCCGGGGCCCGCAGGTCCGCCCGGAGCTTCCCGGGCCACGAAGCGTCGTTCAGCTTCGTTCCTGCCGAGTCGTAGATGGCGACCACCACACCGTACTTGAGGTCGCCCCCGCTCGCCGACGGCGCTTCCAGCAGCGCGTACGGCACTTCCACGAATGCTGTCACCAGCGTTTGCCGGTTGTCCGCCCGATAGAAGCGGAAGGCGCGAATGTTGATTCCCTGCGCGCTCTGACCGGCCACCACGGCCGGGGCCAGGAACAGGGCCCCGGCGACCGCCATCCAACGTCGCATGCGATTCCTTGGTGCTGGGCTATGGAAGCCCTTCTTGCCTTACCAGCCCAGGCCGAGGCTCACGAAGTGGGTCGGGCCCAGAATACCCATGTACTTGAAGGCGTAGTCGATGCTCAGGTTGAAGGTCCCCTGGCCGTACGACAGGCCGCCGCCGGCCGCCAGACCCTGCAGGTTCTCCTCGTCGCTCATGGCGGTGGGGAGGGTGCTGGGCTTGATGTTGTTGGCGGCGTAGTACGAATAGCTGCCGCGGACGGCCGCCGAGAACGGCGAGCCACCGAGGTTCCGGCTGCTCCACTCGACACCACCCGAGAAGCCGGCCTTGCTGTTGTTCGGCTGGTTGAAGTCCGAGAGGACGGTCAGCCGGTTGCTCGCGCTGGTGAGCAGGTCGTAGGCCAGGCCCACCCGGAAGGTGGTCGGGAGGGGGAAGGCCTTGGTCCGCAGGCGCGACGGCTGCGGCACGCTCGGCACCGGATCCTCGCCCGGGGGCGGGTCGCGGGTGACGGTCGCGTTGAGCGCGTTGCCGGAGTACGCCACGTTGGTGCCCAGGTTCGACAGGACGAACGAGAACTTCACCGGGTGCCCGTTGAGGGCCGCGTGGAAGTTGCTGCCGAAGTCGATCGCGAACGCCTGTCCGGTCGCGTCGCCCAGGTTGTCGCTGATGTACTTGGCGGTGATGCCGGCCGAGAACCGGTCCGAGAAGTTCTGGGCATAGGACAGGCCCACGAACGTCTCGCTGACGTCGTAGGTCGCGCCCGTGCCGTCAGGCTGCTCGGCGGTGTAGACCGGCTGGTCCTTGAACCCGAAGGTGCCGACCTGCACACCGAAGGTCTTGGACCCGCCGCCGAAGGGGAAGGCGATGCCGCCCCAGCTGTAACGGGTATCGGCGACATAGTCGTACGTGCCGACCATGACACCGGGCCGGGTCATGAGTGCCGCGCCGGCCGGATTGTAGTAGAGGGCACTGACGTCGTTCGCGATCGCGGTGTAGGCCCCACCGAGGGCCGTACCGCGCGCGCCGGCGCCGAGGAGCAGGAATTCCGCCGAGGTGGTGCCGTAGGCGGTGTTGTCCTGCTTGGTGCCGGCCTGGGCCGCCAGCCCCTGCGCGGTGCTCCCGAGCAGGGCCGCCAGCAGCACCAGGCGCGAGGGAAGGGTCTTCGTCATCGGATGCATTCTCCTGGCTTGGGAGCGGGTCCCGGGTTGCAGGACCCGCCCCCCTGGTGAGCTACTGGGCGAAGTTGACGATGGTCATCCGGCCCACGCGGCGGGCGGTACCGCCCTGCCCGTTGGCCTCGATGTGGTAGAAGTACACCCCGCTCGCAACCACCTGGTTGTTGCGGTTGCGCACGTTCCACACGCACTCGCCACCGAACGGATCCAGACGCACGCCACTGCTCGCGCTCACGTTCTGGCAGTTCGGGCCCGGATGCTCCAGCAGGCTGACCAGCACGCCGCTCGAGCTGTAGATCCGGATGATGGCCTTCTCCGGCAGGTTCACGAACTTGATCACCTTGGTGTCCGTGGACTGCTCGAAGCTGTTGGTCACGTAGTACGGATCCGGCACCGTGTGGACCCGCTTGAGGTCCGCGAAGGTCGGGGCCAGGAGGTTGTTGGCCACGTCGAACGCGACGACCACGTTGATGCCGACCGCGCTGAACGGCCGGGTCTTCGGGGTGAAGCTGTAGCTCCCGAAGTTCCCGCCGAAGCCCTTGCCGCCGCGGATCGCGCCGACGTAGTCGCGGAGCGACCAGACGGTGTTCACCGGCAGCGCGGCCATCTGGAACATGAACAGGCCGCCCGGCATGTGAAGCGCGAAGCCCGTGCCGGTGTGGGTGTTGGTCTGGGCATCGGCCCGGGTGCCGGTGAAGAAGGCAATCTGGCCCAGCGCCGCCTGGCGGGTCATGAAGTACCGGGTGCCCGCGGCGCAGGCGATCCGGCTCTGGGCGGCCGCCGAGGCCTTGAACGGCTGGACGCACCCGAAGTCCGTCATCGTGAGCTCGGCCCGCCCGTCGAAGCTGCCCGCGCCAGAGGCGAGGGCCGACGTGAGGATTCCGTAGCTCGCCCCCGCGAAGGCGGAGTCGAACGGCACGGCCAGGTTGTGCGACACGTCGATCACGCTGTCGATCAGGCCCGCGGTCGTCGCGTTCCAGTAGACGTTGTAGTCGGCCGCGCGCTTGTAGCCGCCCAGCACACCCTCGACTTCACGCCAGGTGTTGTCGATGGTCTGGTAGCCGATGACCTGGTGAATGACATCGACTCCGGGCAGCTCGCCGGCGTTGTTCCAGCCGGCGTTGTTGGCCAGCGCCTGGTTCACCACCGGCGGCGGGCTGAACCCGTTGTGCGGGTTCCCGAAGATCGGGTCCGCCTTGGTCTCGTTGTTCTGCGGCGACGGGCCGGCGAACCAGCGCGAGCCGTTGTAGTCGCACGCCACGCCCGACGAGCCGAAGCCCGACGCGCCGTTCACGCAGCCACGGCCGTAGGCGTTGGTGTAGTAGTGACCCGGCAGCGCGATCGACATCTGCCCGAGGAGGGCGTAGGTCGAGTCGCCGCCGTACTTCGACGCGAGGGTCTGGTCCGCCTTGATCGCGTTGAACAGCAGCGAGGAAGAATTCTCGGTGCCGTCGAACTGCTGCACGATCGGGAGGCTCAGGTGGACCGTGGTGGCCGGTGACGACAGCGTCACGAAGTACGTCGTCGGAGTCCCGTTGCCGCCGTTGTCGTAGGGGTTGCCGCCGCGGAGCGAATCCAGCACCAGCGACAGCTGGCCCGGTTGCGACACGATCTTGCTCGCCAGCTCACCCACGAACCCGAGGGTGGCGCCGTTGGTGGCCGGGAACGGCCCGCTGAACCGGCCGGTGGCCGCGTCGATGGACGGGGAGCTGAACAGCGTGTCCACCCGCTTCCCGCGCCCGACGATCGAGGTCGACAGCGTCCCGAAGCCCTGGAAGTTCCCCGCCGGCTTCACCGGACGGATCGACTTCGTGGTCCGCGGCGATTCCAGGCTGGTGGGGCCCGATTCGATCGAGTTGACGTCGAACGCCGTGACGGCGTAGAAGTAGCGGAAGTTGTTCCGGACGTTCCGGTCGATGAAGCTGAACGGCACGCCGCTGTTCGAGAGCGCCGGGCAGGCCGACCGCGGACCGCAGGCCCCGAGCTCCCCGCCGCCGGTCACCGCCGTATCGGCCTTGAGCACCTCGGCCTGAGTCGGGACGAAGACCGTGGTATACAGCGTGTCGAACGGCGTCAGGGTCGAGTCGATCCTGGAGATCACGGTGTCGATCCGGCCCACCGCGAGCGGCGTCCGGCCGCTGCCCGAGTTCACCTGGATCACCTGACCGACCAGGTCATACGAGGTCTTCACGGTCAGGGTCGT
>DASZPT010000431.1:0-2837 GCA_035549935.1 Gemmatimonadales bacterium | reverse complement strand
ATGAGGACGCTCTCGGCCCGGGCCCCGCTCTGCAGGCCGAAAGAGGTGCCGCGGTCGTGCAGAAGGTTGAACTCGGCATACCGGCCCCGGCGGAAGGACTGGAGCGCCCGCTCCCGGTCGCCCCAGGGCAGGCCGCGCCGCCGTTCCACGATCGGCCCGTACGCCGCGGGAAGCACCCGGCCGATGTCATCGACGAACCGGTGCAGCGCGTCGAGACCGAGTCCCGCTTCGCCGTCGCGGAGATGGTCGAAGAAGACACCGCCGACTCCGCGCGCCTCACCGCCCCGGTGGGTGTTCCGGAAATACTCGTCACACCACCGCTTGAACCTCGGATAGAAGGCAGGATGGTGACGCTCGCAGGTCGTTCGGAGGACGCGGTGAAAGTGTTCCGCGTCCTCGGGCAGCGGCCAGGTGGGTGTGAGGTCGGTGCCCCCGCCAAACCAGGCGTCCACCGGGTCGCCACCGGGGCCGGCGATCTCGAAGTAGCGCACGTTGAGATGCACCGTCGGAATCAGCGGGCTCCGCGGATGGACCACCAGGCTCATTCCGCAGGCGAAGAACCTCGCCCCGTCCGGGAGCGGCGCGGCCAGCGCGAGGCGGGCCGCCATCCCCGGCTCGAGGCCCCCCGTGACCACCGACCGGTTGACCCCGGCCTTCTCGAACACCGCGCCATCGGTCATCACCCGCGAGACCCCCCCGCCCCCGCCGGGCCGCGACCAGCTGTCCTCCCGGAACCGGGCACGGCCGTCCACCGCCTCGAAGAAGCCGCAGGTCGCGTCATGGACCTCGGTGATCCAGCGGGCCGCGGTCGCGGCGAAGGGTGGGAGCGTGGTGATCATGCCGACCACTCCCGCACCGCGTCGATGAAGGCCCGGGCGTGCGCCACCGGAGTATCCGGGAGGATGCCGTGGCCCAGGTTGGCGATATGCGGCCCCGGCGCGAACGCCGCGAGCATGGCCCGCGCCCTCCGGCGGATCTCGGCGGGCTCGGCGTAGAGCCAGGTCGGGTCGAAATTCCCCTGCAGCGCCTGCTGGCCGCCGAGCCGGGCCCGTGCGTCACGCGCCTCGGTGTGCCAGTCGACGCCGATCACGTCGGCGCCGGTCGCCTCCGCGATCTCCTCGAGCGCCCACCCCGCCCCCGGCGCGAAGACGATCACCGGCACGCCGCTGTCCCTCGCCAGGCGGGCGCTCCGGGCGAGATAGGGGAGGTCGAAGGTGCGGAAGTCCTCGGGCGAGAGCGCCCCGGCCCAGGAATCGAAGAGCTGCAGGGTCTGGGCGCCGGCGGCCACCTGGGCCACCAGGAACCGGCCGACGGCCTCCGCCAGCCGGCCAAGCAGGGCGTGGGCCCGCGCGGGTTCGGCAGCCAGCATCCGCTTCGCCAGCGCGAAGTTCTTGGTCCCCTGCCCTTCGATCATGTACGCCGCGAGGGTCCAGGGCGCGCCGGCGAACCCGATGAGCGGGACCCGCCCCTCCAGCTCGTGCCGCGTCAGCCGAAGCGCCTCGAACATGTACTCGAGCCCCCCCTCCGCCAGGGGATCGCGGAGGCGCGCGAGGTCGGCATCGGTCCGGACCGGGTCGGCGAAGCGCGGACCGACCCCTTCGTCGACGCTGAGGGCCATGCCCATCGCGGCCGGGATGACGAGGATGTCACTGAAGATGATGGCCGCATCGACGCCGAGCAGATCCACCGGCTGGATCGTCACCTCGGCCGCGAGCTCGGGGGTGTGGACCATGGTCAGGAAATCGGCGCGCTTCCGGACGGCCCGGTACTCGGGGAGATAGCGCCCGGCCTGCCGCATCATCCAGACGGGCGGACGCTCGACGGTCTCGCCCTGGCAGGCCCGGAGGAAGAGATCCGCCGTCACCGTGGTGCTCATGAGTGGCTCAGCGTGAGGGAGTGAATGGCGCGGGCCACCGCTTCTCCGGTGGGGCGTTCGGCGATCGCGTCCGGTGACCACCCGGCCGCGGCCGCGGCCTCGGCGGTTGTCGGACCGATGGTGACCAGGGCCGCGCGGGTCTCGGCCCTCCGGGCGCGGGCCAGGAGCGAGGCAACGGTAGGACTGGTGGCGACGACGATATCCGCGCGCTCGAGCGCCGCCGCGGCCTCCTCGATGGGCGCGGGGACCGAGCGATAGCAGATCACCTGCTCCACCCGCCGCCCGGAGGCGCGGAGCCGCACCGGCAGCTCCTCGCGGTGGATTTCGCCACAGGGAAAGAGGACCGGGCTCCCGACCCCGGCTGCGAGCATCGCGTTGGCCAGCGTCACCGCGAGGCTCGCGGGCCCCGCGGTCGGGGACGCGGGCACGTCGACCCGGGGGAAGGCGCGACGAAGGAGCGGCGCGCTCACCGCCCCGGTCCAGACGGCGGGAGCGGAATCGGTCCCGATCGCCTGGCCCAGCACCCGCTCGACCACCACCTCCGCTGCCCGGGGGGACGTGACCGCGACGGCGGTGTACCGGGAGAGTTGCCGGAGCGCGCCGTCGAGCGGCCCGAGATCGGCCGCCGGCGCGAAGGACACGAGGGGCGCCGCGTGCACCGTGAGGCCGAGCCCCTGGAGGAGGCGCGGAAGACTCGCGAGGGACCCGCTCGCCCCGGTGAGCAGGACCGCCGGCGCGGACGCCATCATCGGCCGGGCTCCGCGCCCGGCGTGCTCCTGAACTCCTCGAGAATCCTCGTGGCGCCGTCGGAGAGCAGCCGGGCGGCCAGGGCGCGCCCCATCGCCTCCGCCTGTTCCGGGCGGCTCACCGGCTCGGCCTGGTGGCCTTCTACCGCCTGGCGCCCGTCGAGCGAGACCACCCGCGCCCGGAGGCGGATGACCCGGGGTCCGGGCCGCTGGCC
>DASZPT010000430.1:0-12366 GCA_035549935.1 Gemmatimonadales bacterium | reverse complement strand
GCGCACCAGCTGGCCGTGGGCCGCGGGCACGCCCGCCAGGCGGAACAGGGTCTCGAGGTATCGCGAGGCCCGCTCCCGGTCGGTGCCGTCCTGACGCTCCATCACGAGCGCCGCCTCCCCCGCCTGGCTCGCGAGGAATTCGCCGGTCAGCGGAACGCCCGTGGCCGCGCCCACCCGGGCCGCGAGCCGTGGGTAGTCGAGCGCAACGAGCGTGTTCCCGGCGTCGAAGAGAACGGCCTGGAGACTCACCGGAACCTGAGCAGCCCGGCGAGACCGCGAACCGCCGCCTGGGCGGTCTCGTCGTAGAGGACCTCGACCTCGAGCCGCTGGCGGAGCGCCTCTTCGATCGCGTCGTCCACCACGTCGAGGACCGGGACCACGCCGGGCTCGCCCCGCAGGTCCTTCTCCAGGACGCCGAGCTGGCCCGAGGCGGAGCGGACACCGGGGAGCTGGGTGTCGCCGTTGACGAGGAGGGTGCGGACCTGCCCGCGGCCGAGGGCCTTGAGCGTCTCGGCCACGCCATTCACCGCCCAGCCGGCGCCGACCGCGTCCTCGAGCCCGTGCGCGACCGACCGCTCGGCCTCCCGCTCGAACTCACTGCGGGCCTGGAGCGTGGCCTCGTAGACCACCGCGGGCCGGGCCTCCTTGGGATTGAGGCTCACGACGCCCATCAGGCGCTCGGCCAGGTAGGGATGCAGGAAGGCCGCGATGGCCCCGGCCTCCCGCCCGGGCCCCGCGAGCACCACCCCGTGGACCGGCCGCCGCTGGTGCAGCTCGAACAGCCGCTGGGCCACGGTGGCGAAGTGCCGCTGCTTCTCCTCGCGGATCCGGTTGTGCCAGGTGTGCTCTCCCTTGCCGGGGGCGTCCGCCCGGTCGCCATGGAAGCGGCCGCCGCGGGTGGTGTCGGCGCGAAGGTCCTCGAGCTCGGTGGCGCCGAAGGCCGTCACCTCGAAGATGCGGGCGGCGGTCCGGTCGACCACCACCGTGAGCAGCGTCCCGATCTCGTCCTCCACCGCGGTCAGCTCCCGCACCAGCGCGGTCCGATCCACCGCCAGGCGCGAGCGGTGCACGCTCGGCAGGCCCACCATCTCGAACAGCTTGAGCGGCCCGCAGGCGAAGATCGCCACGCCCTGGCTGGCCGGGAGGCGTTTGGGCTCCCGGAGCTGGTCGTGAATCCGCTTGAGGTCGGCGCTCACCGCCTCCCGGGTGCCGCGCGGCAGGGCGAGCTGGTCCAGCGCCGTCTCCACCTCGCGGATCCGGTTCTTGAGCTTGATCAGGTACTTCCCCCGGGTACGGTCCCTCGGCTCCACCTTGAGGAAGCAGGTGACGATGCGGTGTTCGTCCGACCGCAGTTTCGTGAGCTTTGCCAGCAGCTTCTGGATATCTGAGTTGGCCATGGCCGCATAAGAGTCTGGACGCGGGAGGCGGGAGGCCGGCGGAGGCAGGAGCTCCTCGCTCCGGCGCCCGCCTCCGGCCTCCGGCCTCCAGCCTCGTGGCTAGAAGAACACCGGTTCGCGATACGTCCCGTACACCTTCTCGAGCACTTCGCGGATCTCGTACAGCGTCCCGTAGGCCCGGGCGCACTCGAGCATCGCGGGGATCACATTGCGGTCCTCCATCGCGGCGCGGCGCAGTTCGGTGAGGGCCTCCTCCACCCGCGCCTGGTCCCGTCGGGCCCGGAGGGCCGCCATCCGCTCCCGCTGCACCTGCTCCGCCTGGTCGGTCACCTTGAGGATGTCGACCGGCGGCTCCTCCTCCTCCACGAAGTCGTTCACCCCCACCACGAGCCTGCGGTTCCGCTCCACCTCGGTCTGGAAGCGCATGGCGGACTGGGCGATCTGCCGCTGGAACCAGCCGCCCTCGATCGCCGGCACTACACCGCCCTGGGCCTCGATCTCCGCGAAGAGCCCCGCCGCCTCCCGCTCCATCGTGTCGGTGAGGGCCTCGACGTAATACGACCCGCCCAGCGGATCGGCCACGTTGGGCACCCCGGTCTCATAGGCGAGGATCTGCTGGGTCCGGAGCGCGATCCGCACCGACTCCTCGGTCGGCAGCGCGAGGGTCTCGTCCAACGCGTTGGTGTGGAGCGACTGGGTGCCGCCAAGCACCGCGGCGAGGCCCTGATAGGCCACCCGCACGATGTTGTTGTGGGGCTGTTGCGCGGTCAGGGTGACCCCCGCGGTCTGGCAGTGGAACCGCATCTGCCAGCTCCGCGGGTTCCGCGCCCTGTACTTCTCGCGCATGGTGCGGGCCCAGATCCGCCGGGCGGCCCGCAGCTTGGCGATCTCCTCGAAGAAGTCGTTGTGGACATCCCAGAAGAAGGAGAGCCGGGGGGCGAAGCTGTCCACGTCGAGCCCCCGCGCGATCCCGTGCTCCACGTACGAGAACCCGTTGGCGAGCGTGAACGCCAGCTCCTGGGCCGCCGTCGCCCCCGCCTCGCGGATGTGGTAGCCGGAGATCGAGATGGTATTCCACTTCGGGGTGTGGGCCGAGGCCCACTCGAAGAGATCGACGATGACCTTGAGCGCCGGCTCCACCGGGAAGATCCAGGCATGCTGGGCCATGTACTCCTTCAGCATGTCGTTCTGGATGGTGCCCTGGAGCTTCGCGGGGTCCACCCCCTGGCGCTCCGCCGCCGCCACGTAGAAGCAGAACAACATCGCGGCGGGACCGTTGATCGTCATCGAGGTCGAGACCCGGTCGAGCGGGATGCCGTCGAACAGGTCCGACATGTCGTCGAGACTCGAGATGGCGACCCCGCACTTCCCCACCTCCCCCTCCGAGCGGGGGTGATCCGAGTCGTAGCCCATCAGGGTGGGAAAGTCGAACGCGACCGACAGGCCGGTCTGCCCGCGCGCGAGCAGGAACTTGTAGCGCTCGTTGGTGTCCTTCGCGGTGCCGAACCCGGCGAACTGGCGCATGGTCCAGAGCTTCCCGCGGTACATCGTCGGGTGAATGCCGCGGGTGTACGGGTACTCGCCGGGGAGCGCCTCGGCGAGGGCCCGTTCCTGCGGCACATCGAGCGCGGTGTACATCGCCTCGGGCGCCCGGCCCGAGACACTGGTGAAATCCACGTCGGTGCGGAGCGTGTGTTCCCGGTAGCGCGTGCGCCATGCCTCGACTTCGGCGCGCAGACGCTCCAGCTCCCGTTCCTGCTGGCCCATCCGCGCCTGCATCTCACGCATGGTCGACTCCGGTTCCCACATCGTCATACCCGTGACCCTTGTTTGAGGGCGTCCAACACCTCGGTGGCCACCTCGTACGGACTGACCCGTCCCTGGGCCAGGTCATCCAGCCGCTCGCGGATCACCTGCTCCGCGCCGGTCTCCTGCCAGATCCACTGCCGCGTGGACCGGTCCACCACTTCCCGGGTGCGCTCGAACAGGCGCTCGCGCCGCCGCGCCGAAAGCTCCCCGGTCCGCTCCAGCTCGATGTGATGGCCCTCGAGCGCCGCGACCAGGTCGGCGATCCCCTCGCCCCGCATCGCGACCGTCGCGAGCACCGGGTTGGTCCACCCCGGGGAGGCCGGCGCCTCCGCCGCGGGGCGCGGCGTCCGGGGGCCATGGTGCGCCTTGATGTGCCGGAAGGCGTTGCCCGAGCGGATGCCCAGCGTGACTTCGATCTCCTGGCGCAGCCGGTCCGCCCCCGGTCGATCGGCCTTGTTGACCACGAAGATGTCGCCGATCTCCATGATCCCGGCCTTGAGGGTCTGGATCCCGTCCCCCGATTCCGGCACCAGCACCAGCACGGTGCTGTCGGCGCTCCGCGCGACGTCGAGCTCCGACTGGCCCACCCCGACCGTCTCGATCAGGATGCGGTCGAAGCCGCCCGCGTCGAGGACATCGCACACCTCGCGCGTCGTGGTCGCGAGGCCGCCGAGCGAGCCGCGGGTGGCCATCGACCGGATGAAGACCCCCGGGTCGAGCGCCACCGACTCCATCCGGATCCGGTCACCCAGCAGGGCGCCACCAGTGAACGGGCTGGTCGGATCGACCGCGACCACCGCCACTGTGAGCCCGGCCCGACGGAAGCTCTGGACCAGCTGTTCAGTGATGGTGGACTTGCCGGCGCCGGGCGGTCCGGTAATCCCGATTCGCCGGGCGTGGCCGAGGTGGGGGTGAATCACCGAAAGGAGCTCCTCGAAGCCCGGCCGGCCGTTCTCGACGATCGAGATGGCGCGGGCGATGGCCGGGGCTTGTCGGGCCTTGAGATCGGCCAGGAGTGCGGCTCCATTCATGTGTGTAACTTCGCATGGGAGAACGAGCTAAGCAACATCCTCCCGCTCGTCGTCGAGCCGGCGCCGAACCAGCCGGGCGATGACCCAGACGAGTACCGCGCCGGCCACGATCCCGGCCAGGAGGTAGCGCTCGATCCGCTTCACCTCGCCGGTGAGTGCCGTCGTGCCATGCCCCACCAGGTAGCCCAGCAGGGCGAAACCGCCCGCCGCGAGCAGGCACCCCAACGCGTCGTAGGCGATGAACCGTAGGACGGGGAGGCCGTGCTGTCCCCAGAAGACCATGCTGGCATTGCGTGTGCCATAGACCACCCTGGCCGCGAGCAACTGCCAGGGACCGAGGCGGCCGGCCAGGCGCTCGATCCGGGGCCCGACCGCCCGGTAGAGGCGGTTCTCCCGGATGTGATGGCGCAGCCAGCGGCCCAGGGAGAACCAGCCGAGGTCGCCGACGAGATTCCCGGCGGCGCCGGCGGCCACCACCCCGGGCAGCGGCAGGACGCCCAGGTGGGCGAGGACGCCGGCCACCAGGATGCTGAGATCGCCCTCGACGGTCGCGATCAGGAAGAGCGCCACGAGTCCGTAGCGCGACAGGAAATCCTCGAGCGGGCTCATCGGAAGGGGTCGCGTGAATTGACAGGCCGGGACGCCCCAAGTATACCCCACCACGCGCGATGAAACTCACCCTCTCCCGCCGGATGGCGCTGCTCACCGCCGCGCTGGCCCTGCTGCTCGTCATCGGCTCGACCGAGATCGGGCTCCGCCTCTCGGAGCGCGCCCGCCTCGACGACCTCGAGGTCGAATCGGTCGACCTCGCCACCACCCTGGCCGAGGACCTCACCCGCATTTCCCCCACCGGCGAGCCCTCGGCCCTCTACGTCGGGCTCGACGGCTGGTCCCGGCGCCACATCACCGAGACCACCGCGATCGTCTTCGTCGTGATCAACGACGAGTTGGTCCCCGTGGCGGCCAGCGACAGCACCTTCGACCTCGACCCGACCGAATTCGACCGCCAGGCGCTGGTCGACGGTCGTCCCATCGCGTGGTTCCGCGACGAGGCCACCCCGCCCTCCCAGGAAGTGGCGGTGCCGCTCGGGGGACGAGCCCCCTACGGTGTTCTTCATATACGGGTCTCGACCGGCCGCCTGACCGAATGGGCCCAGACGGAGCGGCGGCGGGCACTCCTCCTCGCGCTGGCCGCGGCGATCCTCCTCGCCGGGGGCGTCGCCGTGCTGAGCGCCCGCTGGGTGGGCCGCCCGCTCGGCACGCTGAGCCGGGCCATGGCCGGCGCCCACGGCGGCGCCGAGGGGTCCCCCGAGGCCCCGGAGGTCGGGCCACCGGAGTTCCGGCTCGTGGCCCACAAGTACAACGAGCTCCGGGAGGCGCTGGTCCAGCGCCAGCGGGAGAGCGAGGCCCGGGCGGCCCTGCTCTCCCTCGAGGACCGGGCGCGGAACTACGACCGGCTGGCCCAGGCCGAAGAGATCGCCTCGGCTTTCGCGCACGAGATCGGGACCCCGCTCAACACGATCAACGGGCACCTGCAGCTCATGCGGGAGGACCTCCGGGTCAATGGCGACCGGGAGGGTCAGGAGCGGGTGGAGCTCCTCCTGGCCCAGCTCGACCGGGTCACGAAGATCGTCCGCGGGCGGCTCGAGCGCGGGGGGTGGCCCGCCCCGGCCCGGGAGCCGGTGGACCTGGAGGCGCTGGCCCGGCGCATGCTCAGATTCCTGGAACCGTCGCTGGAATCGGCCCAGGTCCGGCCGGTCCTGGTCCCGGGCGGTAACGGCACCCGGCCGGTGGCGCGGGGTGATGGCGATCTGGTGGAGCAGATCCTGCTCAACCTCCTGAAGAATGCCATCGAAGCGCTCCCGCCAGGGGGCCAGATCACGGTTACCAGCGGCGCCGGTCCGGAAGGTGCATTCCTTCGGGTGGCGGACGATGGCCCGGGCCTCCCGCCGGAGGCCCGCAACCAGCTGTTCCAGCCGTTCGTGACCTCCAAGGCCCAGGGAACCGGCCTTGGACTTGCCGTGAGCCGCCGGCTGGCGCGAACCCTGGGTGGAGAGCTTTCGCTGGTTCCCGCGGAACGTGGTACCTGCTGGCAGCTGACGCTGCCGCTGCATGAGGGCACATGACTGGAAAATCTGCCGTGATCGCCGCGCCCCGGCTCCTGCTGGTGGACGATGACGAAGACGCCTGCCGCATGCTGGCCGAGGTGCTGGCCCGCGAGTCGTACCACGTGTCCCGGGCCCTGTCGGCCCGAGAGGCCCTCCAGCTGGTCGAAGAGGAAGGGCCCTTCGACGCGGTGCTCACCGACCTCCGGATGCCGGAGGCCAGCGGGCTCGATCTGCTCAACGAGTTGCGCAAACGCGACCCCGAGGCACTGGTGCTGGTGCTCACCGCCTTCGGGGACGGCACCGGCGCCGCCGAGGCGATCCGGGCCGGGGCGTACGACTTCATCAGCAAGCCCTACGACCTGGCGGAGCTCCGGCAGACGCTGAGCCGGGCCCTGGAGCGGCGCCAGCTGGTGGTCGACCGCCAGTCGGGCGCGATCCCCATTCCCCAGGTCTCCGCGCCGACCCCGACCGGGGGGCTCGTGGGGCACAGCCCCGCGATCATCAAGGTGATGAAGCAGGTCGCGCGGGTGGCGCCGACCCAGGCGACGGTGCTCATCACCGGGGAGACCGGCACCGGGAAGGAGCTCGTCGCCCGGACGATCCACCGGTTTTCCGAGCGGGCCGAGAAGCGGATGGTCGCGGTCAACTGCTCCGCCCTCGCGGAAGGGCTCCTCGAGAGCGAGCTCTTCGGGCATGTGCGCGGCGCGTTCACCGGCGCCGTGAGCAACCGCGCCGGCATCTTCCGGGAGGCGGACCACGGGACCGTCTTCCTCGACGAGATCGGCGACATCTCGCCCGGCCTGCAGGCGCGGCTGCTCCGGGTGCTGCAGGAGCAGGAGATCGTGCCGGTCGGCGCGGAACAGCCGATCAAGGTCGACGTGCGCGTCATCGCGGCGACCCACCGGGACCTGCCCGCGCTGGTGCAGGAGCGGAAGTTCCGCGAGGACCTCTACTATCGCCTCAACGTGGTGACCATCAACCGGCCGCCCTTGCGGGTACGCCGGCAGGATATCCCGCTCCTGATCGATCATTTCCTGACGACGCTCGCGGCGCGGCACGGGCGGGGTCCCGTGGCGATGGATCCGGCGGCCCAGGCGCTGCTCCTCGCGCACGACTGGCCGGGGAATGTGCGCGAGCTGGAGAATGTGCTGGAACGGGCGCTGGTCCTGGCGGAGATCGACGTGATCGGCCCCGAGCACCTGCCGGAGAGCGTCCGGGGCGTCCCCACCGGGAGCGCGCCGCCCGCCACGCCGGATGCACCGCCGGCGGCGGCGGTGGCGGAGCCGGAGACCGAACTCGTCAGCCTCGACGAGCTCGATCGCCGCCATGTCTTCCGGGTGCTGGCCGCGATGGGCGGGAACCGGGAAGACTCCGCCAGGATCCTCGGGATTTCCCGCCGCACGCTCACCCGCATGATCCAGCGGTGGGGGTGGAAACCGGGGGCGAAATAGCCTCGGGCGCTGCCCGCGGCCTGTCAGGCGCATCCACCCGGATGCGCCTTTTTCTTGCCCGCGCGCGGCGCGGGTCATCCCTCACACAGACAGTTCGTCAAGCCAACCTGTCCCCGGTCGCGCCACTCTGTCCCCGTGAGTGGTGGAAACGCGGTGAAAACACCGGTCCGGGCCCGGCACACCGATTGCCCAGTTGCACCGGCGAAGTCGTGCTGACGGGTGATCACACGACCGACCCCAACGGAGGAATCCATGATTCGCAGGACTGTTGTTGCCGCGCTCGCTCTCGGTCTGATCGCGTCCGCCGCCTCGGCCCAGAGCGCCGCCAGCGCCGCGCCGGCCGCCAAGCAGCAGCCGGCCGCCCAGCAGCCGGCGGCCAAGCCCGCTCCGGCGCCCGCCGCGAAGCCGGCCACGGCCGCCATGAAGCCGGCGGCGACCACCAAGAAGATGGAAATGCTCGACCTCAACACCGCGACCCGTGAGCAGCTGGTGGCGCTGCCGGGCATCGGCGAGACCTATGCCGACGCGATCATCAAGAACCGCCCCTACAAGGCGAAGAGCGAGCTGGTCTCGAAGAAGGTGATTCCCGCGGCGGCGTACAAGAAGGTTCGGGCACACGTGATCGCCCACCAGGGCTGATCCGCCACCGCGTCTCCCCGCGGGGCACCACGGCAACCCTACCCACGCTCCGCGTTCTGGCCGTCCGTCGGACCTCTGGTCCGGCGGGCGGTCCTCTTTCCCCCCTCCCCCCGGCTTGACGCCGACTCCGAGGTGTCGTAACCTCGGCCCAGGTCTTCCCACCCCGTTCCAACCTGCACGACCACATCTCCGGAGGGATCGGCATGCTACGATCCGTCGTCCGCTTCGCTGTTGCCAGCGCCGTGCTGGCGATCCTCTCGTTTGCCGCCAGGCCGGCCGCGGCCCAGTCCGGCACCGTCTCGGGCACCGTCTCCGACAGCACCGGCACCGCCATCGCGGGCGCCGTGGTGACGGTCGACAAGACCAGTCTGCGGGCCACCACCACCGCCGCCGGCCGCTATGTCATCCGGGGCGTCCCGGCGGGCACGCAGACCCTCCGTATTCGCGCCATCGGCTTCGTGCCCGGGAGCGCCGAGATCCAGGTGGCGGGCGACCTGACGCATGACGTGACCCTGGTCCGGTCCCCGGTCGAACTCGCGCCGATCGACATTGTGGTCGGCTCCCGCGGACGCCACACCGCGGCCGAGGAACTCGCGGTCCCGGTCGACGTGTACAGCGCCGAGCAGATCCAGCAGCAGGGCACCACCGAAACCAGCCAGATCCTCCAGAGCCTGTCCCCTTCGGTGAACTTCCCCCGGCAGAGCGTGACGGACGCCAACGATATCATGCGGCCGTTCACGCTGCGCGGCCTCTCGCCGGACCATACCCTGGTGCTCGTCAACGGCTGGCGGCGGCACCAGATGGCGGTGCTCAACACCTTCGCCTACGGCATGGGCGCGGGGTCGACCGGTGTCGACATGAACGCGATTCCGGGCGGCGCGGTCGAGCGGATCGAGGTGCTCCGCGACGGGGCGGCGGCCCAGTACGGGTCCGACGCGATCGCGGGCGTGGTGAACGTGGTGCTCAAGGAGGGGAAGTTCGCGCCGTTCCTGAGCACGAACGCCGGCCAGTACGTGACCGGCAAGGGCTACCGGAACGACGGGACCACGGTCGACATGAACGGGGGGGTGGGGATCGGGCTGGGCCGCGGATCGCTCGCGCTGTTCGGCGAGTTCCAGCAGCGCGACAAGACCAACCGCGCCTGGGCCGACCCGTACCTGGTGGATGCCGCGGGCAACGCCGACTCGATCAATCCAAAGAACGGCCAGGTGATCGTCAAGCGGAACAGCATCCCCCAGCCCAACCTGCACTGGGGTGACGGACTCGAGAAGGACGCGATGACCTTCGCCAACTTCCGGATGCCGCTCAACGCCTCCGGCTCGAGCGAGGTCTACGCCTTCAGCGGCTACAGCCACCGGGTCGGCACCGGCAACGGCTACTGGCGCTACTTCGACGGCAACCGGAACTGGCAGGAGATCTATCCCCAGGGCTTCCTGCCCCAGTTCAAGCCGACCGACGAGGACTTTTCCGCCACCGGCGGCGTGCGCACCACTGCCGGCGGCTGGGGCATCGACTTCGGCGGCTCCTATGGCGTCAACCGGTTCGATTACAACCTGGAAAACACCCTCAACGCTTCGCTCGGGCCCTGCCTCGTGACCGCCTGCGCGCCGGGCCCCGATGGCGTGCTGGGCACCGCGGACGACCCGGGGATTCCCAACCAGACCAAGTTCTTCGCGGGGAGGCTCCTCAAGCGCGAGGCGCTCGGCGCGGTGAACATCGCCCGCTCCGTGAATGTCGGGCTCCCCGGCCCGCTCAACGTGGCGCTGGGCGCGGCGGTGCGCCGGGAGCAGTTCAAGATCGAGGCGGGCGAACGGGCCTCGTGGATCAACGGGAACCACCTGGCGCAGGACTCGAGCGCCCCTGCCCCGGGCGGCAGCTCGGTGTTCGGCGGCTTCTCGCCCACCGACGCCAGTGACCACAGCCGGACCAACTACGGCTTCTACGCCGATCTCGAGTCGAACCTCTCCCAGCAGGTGCTGGCCAACGTGGCGGGGCGGTTCGAGAACTACAGCGACTTCGGTTCGCGGGTCTCGGGCAAGCTGGCACTCCGCTACCAGCCCAGCCGCCGGCTGGTCTTCCGCGGCGCCGCCAGCACCGGCTTCCGGGCGCCGGGCCTGGCGCAGAACTACTTCAGCCACGTGACGACGAGCTACATCGCGGGCCAGCTGGTGGAGGTCGGCAACTTCCCCACCGACCACCCCGCCTCCAGGCTCTTCGGCGCGAAGCCGCTCAAGGAAGAGACCTCGGTCAACCTGAGCGGGGGGCTCGCCGTGACGCCGCGGGACAACCTGACGTTCACGGTCGACGTCTTCCACATCAAGATCAACGACCGGATCCTGCTGGGCGCCACCTTCGACGACGATACCACCCTGGCCATCCTCGCGGCCAATGGCTTCGGCGGGATCGGCGGGCTGCAGTACTTCACCAACGGCTTGGACACCAGGACCCAGGGCATCGACCTCGGCGCCAACCTCCGGGTGCCCGCCGGCGCGAGCGGGACGCTGACGTTCGATCTCGGCGTCAACTACACCAAGAACAAGATCACCCACGTCGATCCGCTGCCCGCGATCCTGGCCAACTCGGGGGAGACCGGTCTCATCGACTCGGTGACCTACATCGGCATCACCGACGAGCGGCCCGACTGGCGCGGCACCCTCACCACCAACTACGAGACCGGGCGCTTCCACGCGCTCGGCCGGGCCAGCTACTTCGGCAAGTTCTCCTCGGCCCAGCCGGGCTTCTGCGACCTCTGCCGCGAGAACTACGGCGCCAAGACGCTGTTCGACCTCGAGGTGGGCTACAACTTCAACCAGATCAAGGTTTCGGTGGGAGCGCGGAACATCTTCGACGTCTACCCCGACTCGCCGAGCAGCAACCGGGTGGTCGACTCGAGCACCGGCGACCGCTCGAAGGATTACAACAACAATTTCGGGACCTTCCCCTGGGCGGCGGCCTCGCCGTTCGGGTACAACGGGCGATTCCTGTATAGCCGGGTGGATTTGACGCTGGGATGGTAGAGAGCGGGGAGGCGGCCAAGGCGGCTGGGCGGCGAGCCGCCTAGCCGCTCACCCGCCGCGCCGCGGCATCCACGCCCCACACGCGGCCGATGCCGAGGGTGAGCCAGCGGTTTCCTTCGAGGCGGTCCCAGAGCCGGGCTCCGCCCCAGATCACTGCGGTCGCCGCGGCGAAGATGAAGGGCCAGGTCCACGGCTCGTGGGTCAGACGCATCCGCGCCACCACATCCCGGAAGATGACCGACTGGAGCAGGAAGGCGCAGAGGGAGTTCCGCCCGAACACCGTCACCCACTCCACCGCCCGCGGGACTGCGGCATAGAGGGAGACCAGGGTCGACAGTCCGATCAGACAGGCCCCCAGGCCGCCGAAGAGAAGGAGGTAGAGCGGGCTCGGCGGGAGCTTGCCGAAGAGGCTGACGACCTCGCCGCTGCCCGGCCGCGCCGCAATGACCTGCTGCATCCCTGGCGTGAGCACCACCGCCTTGAGGGCCAGCGCCAGCACCGCGCACCCAAACCCCCACCCGATCAGACGCACCGCCCACGCCTCGCGCGCCGCCTTCGACTTCGCCAGAAGGAAGCCTTCGCCCAGCACTGTGCCCACCAGGAAGACGCCGGCCCACTGGAGCACGGGGAATCCGTACTCGAGCGCATGACTGGCGGTCGGACCGCTCAGGATCTCACCCGCCAGCGCCAGTTGGGCGGTGCCGGGGTGCCAGTGCAGATGGACCGCCCACCCCAGGATGTAGAGGCCGGCGCCCAGGGCCACACGAATCGCATTCCGGGTGACCGGCAGCAGGATCACCCCCAGCATCAGATTGAGCGCGACGAGATCGGTGATGAAGACCTGCCGGAAGTCCCGATTCCGGGGCGCCAGGAGGACGTCGGAGCAGACCAGAATGGCATGCACGACGAGCAAC
>DASZPT010000429.1:0-7307 GCA_035549935.1 Gemmatimonadales bacterium | reverse complement strand
CCAGGCGATGACCTGGGACGACCTCCGGCGCTGCGAGCGGGGCGGGATGAACTTCGGCCCCCACACGGTGACCCACCCGGTGCTGAGCCGGACCGAGACCACCCAGTCGGAGCACGAGCTCCGCGAAGGGTGGCGCCGCCTGAGCCAGGAGTCGCGCCAGCCGGTGCCGGTCTTCTGCTACCCGAACGGCCGGTTCCAGGACTTCGGCGACCGCGAGGTCCGCACCCTGCGCGACCTCGGCATGCTGGGCGCGGTCGTGGGGATTTCCGGCTATGCCTCCACCCGGCGGTTCCACGCGACACCGGCGTCGCCCTTCGGGGTCCAGCGGTTCCCCTACCCCGAAGACCTGGGGCACTTCCTCCAGGTGGTGACCGGGCTCGAACGGGTGAAGACGATCGTGCGGGAGCGGTCATGGGGCTGACCGACTGGCTGATCGGGCGCGCGGCCCGCTGGAAGAACCAGTTCGACGAGTACCGGCTGGCCCGCCGCTGGCGCACGCTCAAGGCGATGGGGATGCACATCGGCCAGGACGTCTGGCTGCCCGGCACCACGGCGATCGACACCGCGCACTGCTACCTCATCAGCATCGGGGACCACTGCGGCTTCGGCGAGCACTGTCTCATCCTGGCGCACGACGCGCAGATGGACGAGTTCCTCGACGCCGCGCGCCTGGGCCGGGTGGTGATCCATCCCTCCTGCCACATCGGGGCCCGCACCGTGATCCTGGCGGGGGTCGAGATCGGCCCCCGCACGATCGTGGGCGCCAATTCGGTCGTCAGCAAGACCCTGCCACCCGACACCGTCTGCGCGGGCAACCCCGCCAAGGTCATCTGCACCCTCGAGGAGTACCTCGAGAAGCACCGCCGGCGCCTCGAGCGGCTTCCAAAGTTCGAGTACATGCAGTACGACATGCGTTACCTCACCCCCGAGAAGCGGGCCGAGGTCATCGCCGCGGTGGCAACGGACGATGCGTACATGGTCGGCGGGCGGTCGGCGGAGCTCCGCGGCGAGGGCGGGACGCCCCGGACCGCGGGCTGACCGGCCTCCGGTGACCTTCCAGCCCGGGATGTAAGCGATGTGCGGAATCGTGGGGGTCGTCCACCGCGACCAGGGGCGGCCCGTCCCGGCGGAGCTGGTCCGGCAGATGTGCGATGCCATCCGGCACCGCGGGCCCGACGACGAGGGCATCTACACCGGGGAGAACGTCGGCCTCGGCATGCGCCGGCTCAGCATCATCGACCTCGCCGGTGGCCACCAGCCCATCTACAACGAGGACGGCTCGAAGCTCATCGTCTTCAACGGGGAGATCTACAACTACCGGGACCTCCGCGCCCGGCTGCTCGCCAGCGGCTCCCACACCCTCCGCACCGCCAGCGACACCGAGAGCATCCTCCACCTCTACGAGGACCTCGGCGCCCGCTGCGTCGAGCCACTGCGCGGCATGTTCGGCTTCGCCATCTGGGACCGGACCCGCCGCAGTCTCCTCCTCGCGCGCGACCGCTTCGGGATCAAACCGGTCTACTACATCGACGCCCCCTGGGGCCTCGCCTTCGCGTCGGAGCTCAAGGCGCTGCATGCCGTGGGCATGACCGGCGGCGAGCTCGACTGGGAAGCGCTCGACATGTACTTCCAGGTGGGGTACATCCCGGCCCCCGCGAGCCCCTACACCCGGGTGCGGAAGCTGCCCCCGGGCCACACTCTGGAGTGGCGGGACGGGACGATCACGATCCGGCAGTACTGGGACCTGCCGCGCACCCAGAGCGCCACGCCGGCCCAGGTGGCGGAGCGGGTGCTCGACTGGTTCGACCAGTCGGTGGCGGCGCACATGATCGCGGACGTCCCCGTCGCCGCCTTCCTCAGCGGCGGGCTCGATTCCTCGGCGGTGGTCGCGAGCATGGCGCAGACCGGAGACCACCCCCACGCCTTCACCGCCCGCTACACCGGGTCCAGCTCGGCCGCGGCGGACGAATCGGGACTCGCCACCCTTCTCGCGAACCGGTACGGGGCGGAGCTCGAGATCGTCGACGTGAGCCCGGGCCTCAACGGGCTGCTCGAGCCGATCGTGAAGGCGCTCGACGAGCCGCAGGCCGACGAGTCGTCGGTGCCGAGCTGGCTCATCTCGCAGGCGGTGGCGAAGAAGTACAAGGTGGCGCTGGTGGGTACCGGGGGCGACGAGCTGTTCGCCGGGTACCGGCGGCATCTCGGGCTCCTCGTGGGTGAGCTGTACCACCAGGTCCCGGCGCCGCTCCGCAAGGGGCTGGCACGCCTCGCGTCGATGCTGCCCGAGCCGCGGGACGCCTCGCTCGGTCGCGACCGACTCAAACGCTTCCTGCGCACCAGCGCCGGCGAGCTCCCCGCGCGCTACCTGGGCTATCTGAGCCGGCTTCCCGACGAGGTCCGGCCGGGACTCTACGCCACAGCGACCGGGGCCTTGATCGCCGGCAATCCGGCGAGCCGCCACTTCGAGCAGGTTTACCGCGCGGGGGGATCGCCGCACGGCCTCCGCGCGGCGCTCTATCTCGACTACAAGACCTACCTCCCCGACGACATCCTCATGCTGAGCGACCGGATCAGCATGGCGCATTCGCTGGAGGTCCGGGTGCCGTTCGTCGATCACGAGCTGGTGGAGCAGATCTTCCCGCTGCCGGACTCGCTCAAGATCAGCGTCCGCCGCCCCAAGCCGCTGCTCCGCGCGGCGATGCGGACGCGGCTCCCGGAGGAGCACTTCCGCGCCCCGAAGCGGGGCTTCGTCGGCCCAACCGCGGCCTGGCTGCGGGGCGAGCTCCGGCCGGTCATCGAGGACGAGCTCAGCAGCGCCCGGCTGGCGCGGCTGGGGTTCTTCGAGCCGACGACGATCGGACGCTTGATGAGGGAACACTTCGAGGGACGTCAGAACCGGGAAGGCATCCTGTGGGGGCTGCTCTGCTTCTCGACCTGGCACCGGCTGTACCAGGAAGGACCGGCGATCGCGCCCTACGCCCCCCGCTGAACTGCCGCCGCCGGAGCCCGGGCCTCCCCCGCCCGGGCGATGAACGGCGCGGCCGCCTCCACGAATTCCTCCGCGATCTTCGCATTCCCGGCCGGCACCAGGTGACAATCGTCGAGAAAGAGATCCAGCGTGAAGTGATGGGGCACGTACGCCACCGGGGCGGCGGCGCGGGTCAGCGAGTCGGTCACGAGGCGGAGGCGCCGGTCGAGTTCGTCACGATAGCGCTGGGTCGCGGTGTCGCTGCCCACCCAGTAGGTCCGGTCCGAGGTCAGCTCGTGGTGCCCGGGGATGCCGAGTGAGGAGGGCGGGGTCGAAAGCAGCAGCGGGATGCCCCTGGCCGCGGTGATCCCGGCCACCCGCTCCACGTTCCGCTGGAAGTAGTCGGCGGCCTCGGGATCGACCTCGACCTTCTCGGGGCCACGCGGAATCGCCCGGTTGCCCATGCTGGCCCGGATGAGCCAGGGAAGCCGGGCGAGATAGGAATAGTGCTTCACCACGGTCCACACGGTCGGCCGCCCGCGGCGCTGGTCCTCGCGGAGCCGGGTCATCACCGAGGCCCAGAGGATCGTGCGGGGATCCTTGTCGACCAGGTTGGGATACCGCGCGTTCCGCACGTCGTTGATCCCGGAGTTCATGATCACGAGGTCCGGTTCGAGCGCCAGCCCGTCGCTCCGCAGCCGCTCGAAGTCCTGCCACGAGTCGTATCCGTCGAAGCCGAGGTTCACCACGTCGAAGTGGCGACCGGGATAGCGCTGCGCCAGGATCCGGCGCATCGCGGCGTCGATCGTCGAGTCGTCTCCCACGCCCCAGCCGTGGCTGGTCGACCCGCCGAGCAGGATGATCCGGAAGACCCCTGACGGCTTCGGTCTGGTCACGACGGGCCCGCGGAATCCCATCGCGTTGCTGGTCGCGAACGATCCATTGGCGTACTTGAAGACGCTGTTGGGCTTCTGGCGGTAGCCCAGCTCCCCGTGCGGCTCGACCAGCACGCCGAGGGGATCGGTCCCGGCAAAGAGGGCCTTGACGGAGGGTACGGTGGCTGCGGCGAGGCGAACAGCCAGCTCGGCCACCAGGCCGCCGAGGGTCAGGCCCACCACGACGAGCAGAAGAAGCGCGCCGCGGGAGGGGCGGCGGGCCGGGTCTGTCATTGTAAGTCTCTCGTAGACTGTCACTTACACATCACATGCGGCGATTCAGCGCACCCAAAGCTAATGGGAGCCTCGGCCGCCGCCGGGATCGCAGGGGGTGCTAAGCAACTGTTGCGCCGTCACATACGCCTGTGGCGGCCCCCCCGGGTACCCGGTCGATTCTCCTTCCGGGAGACGGAAGTCCATCTCCTGCCCGGCCCGCGGCCTCCGGCGGCCGAACCCGTTGCCCTGCATTGCCTAACAGGCTATCTGACGGCCGACTGACGGCAGCCCACGGCGGGCGGGGAGCCGCTGGCTCGGGTTATGCGGAGCCCGCCTGACACATCACCAACCAGCCTAACACACCATCCGCCGAGGCCACGGCTCCATGCCCCCCTGGAGAGCCCGGCTCGCCCTCGTGGGCCTGAGCCTGACGGTCACGCTGGTCGCCGCGGAGCTGGCGCTGCGCGCCACCACCCTGATGGGGCTCCCGCTCGGCAACGACCTCCGGCACAAGGATCCCGCCGCCGTCCAGATCGAGCCGCTCGGCACCTCGGGGTTCCGTCAGAGGCCAGGGAGCCGGTTCACCTACGCCAACAACTCCTTCGCGTCGGTCAATGCGCTCGGGTATCGCGGACCGCCGGTCGCGATCCCGAAGCCCCCGGGAGTCCTCCGGATCGTGCTGCTCGGTGGGTCGACGACGCACGGCTGGTCGGTGAGTGACAGCCAGACCATCGACACCTACCTGCGCGCGGCCCTCGGCCAGCGACATCCGGAACTGGCCGCCGAGGTGGTGAACCTCGCCTTCGACGGCTACGACTCGTACCAGATCCTGCTCAGGTGGCGAGAGGACGCCATCCGCTTCGCGCCCGATCTCCTCATCGTGAATGCCGGGGCCACCGACGTGGGGCACGCGCGATACGCCAACCTGGTCGACGCCGACCCGCGGGTGCTGCTGTGGCAGGCGGAAGTGAAACGCCTGCGGGATGAGGCGGCCCGGGGCCGCCGCTCGATGAAGGACTCGATCAAGCACTGGCTCTACCTGGCCCGCCTGCCGCAGTACCTCCGGGAGCTGGCCTGGCGGCGAAGCAACGCGGCCCCGCCGGCCGGCCGGCCGCCGCTCTATCCCGACGTGGCGGACTACTTCGAGCGCCATATCCGGCAGATCGCCCTCGAAGCGCTCGCGAGCCACATCGCGGTGCTCCTCTCGACGGATCCCTCGGCGCTCCGCTACCGCCAGGCCCCCGGTTCCGAGCTGGGCCGAGCCTACTTCCTCATCGACGCCACCACCACCCAGGCCTATCGCGACACGCTGGCCAAGCGGATGGCCGGGATCGCGGAGAGCCTCGCCGGCCCAGGGGTCCCGATCCGCTACCTCGGTGTCGACAGTCTGCCGCCGGAGGACTTCATGGACGACGCGCACCTCACCCCGGCCGGGAACCGCGACCTCGCCGCCCGCTTCCTGGACGCCATCGAACCGCTGCTGCCGCGACAGCCCACGGGCCGTTGACCGCGGCCCCTTCCCCCGGAGCGACCATGTCCGATCCCGAGGACCGCCCCCGCGCGCGCGAGCTGGCGTTCGGCCTCCTCCTGCTCGTGGCTGTGACCGTCATCGGGCTTGGCCTGGGAGAACTGGCGATGCGGGTGATCGCGAGCCAGCGCCTGATCTACAACATCGAGATGGTGAAGTACGCGACGGCGCTCAAGATGCCCGACACGCTGGGCCAGGTCAGCCACGTCCACCGTCCCGGGGCGAGCGCGCACCTGATGGGCGTCGACATCGCGCTCAACCACCTCGGGCATCGCGGTCCTGACCTGCCGGCGACCCGGGACCCGTCGCACAAGCGGGTGTTCGTCCTCGGCAGCTCGGTCACGCTTGGCTGGGGTGTTCCCTTCGACAGCACCTTCACCGCCCGCACCGAGCGCGCCCTCAACACCGAACGTCCCTTCGGCGCGGCTTACCGCTTCGAGTTCGCCAACGCCGGCATCGGGAACTACAACACCGCCTTCCAGTCCCGGCTCTTCGAGCGGCAGTACCCGCTGGTGCGTCCCGACCTCGTGGTGCTCCACTATTTCATCAGCGACGTGCAGCCCCGCACGATGGGGCGCAACAGCGCGCTCCTCAAGCACTCCTTCCTGGCGGCATTTCTGTTCGACCGCTGGAGCCTCCTCAAGCTCCGGCTGGGCGGGACCTACCGGGACCTCTTCACCTTCTACCGCGAGCTCTACCAGCCGGGCTCCCAGGCGTGGCTCGACACCCAGCGGCAGATCCGGGGCATGCGGGACGTCGCCGCGCGGGACAGCGTTCCCTTCCTGGTGATGGTGATCCCCGACATCCACGATCTCTCGCCCGGGACGCCCTACGCGGCCCTGTACGGGGAGATCGACTCGACCTTCCGGGCCATGGGGCTCGCCACGATCAACACCTTCCCGGCCTACCAGCAGGAGTTCGGCGACGACGTCACGCGCCTCTGGATCCAGGCCGATGATCCGCACCCCAATGCCCGGGGCCACGCGGTGATGGCGAAGGCCCTCTACGCCTACCTGGTCGATCACGACCCACTTGGGCTTCGCCGTCCGGCCTCCGTGACCTCAACCGCCCGCTGACATGCTCTTCAACTCGCTCCAGTTCGCGATCTTCTTCCCGATCGTGACCACCCTGTTCTTCCTGCTGCCGCAGCGGGGCCGGGTCCCCCTGCTGCTGGTGGCGAGTTGCGTGTTCTACATGGCCTTCATCCCGAAGTACATCCTGATTCTCTTCGGGCTGATCCTCACCGACTACAGCGCGGGCCTGCTGATCGAGCGCTCCGCCGGCAGGCGGCGCACCGCCTGGCTCGTCCTGAGTCTCTGCGCCAACCTCGGCATCCTCGGCGTCTTCAAGTACTTCAACTTCCTCAGCGACAACCTGACGGCGCTGGCCCATTGGCTGGGGTGGAACTACTCGCTCGAGCATCTGGGGATCATCCTCCCCATCGGCCTCTCGTTCCATACCTTCCAGTCGATGAGCTACACCATCGAGGTGTACCGCGGGCGTCAGGCCGCGGAGCGGAGCCTGCTCGTCTTCGCCGTCTACGTGCTCTTCTACCCCCAGCTGGTGGCCGGACCCATCGAGCGGCCCCAGAACCTGCTTCACCAGTTCCGCGCGTACCACCGGTTCTCCTGGGCCAACCTGGGCCAGGGGCTGCGCCTGA
>DASZPT010000428.1:0-3089 GCA_035549935.1 Gemmatimonadales bacterium | reverse complement strand
GGTACCCGCCGTCGGTCTTGCTGCTGGGATCGTCGCTCAGGGTCTTCGCCAGCGCGGCGAAATCCCCGCCCTTCGCCACCTGCGCGAGGGCCGCATCCGCCTTCTTCTTTCCCGCCGCGCGGGCCGGCGGCTCCGCGTTGGGCTCGATCCGGATCAGGATGTGCTGCAGGAGCCGCACGTCGCCCCGGGTGTAGATGCTCTCGGCCACCGCCGGCGTGAATGGCGCGCGGTGGGCGAGGAGGGTGTCGTGCCAGCGCTCCGCCACCAGCTGCGAGAGCTCGGGCCACAGCACCTGGGCCGCCAGCGCCGAGTCGCCCAGGTCACGCCCGTTGGCGATCGCCTGCGCGAAGAGCGTCTGGTCGACCCACATCCCGGAGATGAACTCGGCGGCCTCCCGGGTCATCGGCACACCCTTGATCCCGGCCATCAGGGTGGCAAGGCGCTCGGTCTTGAGCTCCTGGCCCCCGGCCTCGGCCGCGACCTCGGGCCGGGCCCGGAACGCGTCCTTACACCCGCCGACCGCAACCACCGCCACCGCGAAAACCGTCCGCCAACGTGACATTCCTGCTCCTGATAGGCGTGAAGTGCTCCGACCGCTAACCACCAGCCTTCGGCCTCCGGCCTCCGGCATTCTCCTTCTCCCCCTGCTTCTCCGCCACGGCCGCGAGGGCCCGCACCAGCGCGGGCACCAGCGCCTGCCCCCCCAGCCGCGTCAGGCGGAGCGAGAGCGGCACCGTGCGGCGGACATCGACCGCGAGCTGCACATGATCGAGCGCGGCGGAGAGTCCCGCGAACCGGGGGACCGCGCCCTCACGGAAGGTGAGACGAGCCTCATCGCCCCGCACCAGCAGATGCTGCAACCCCAGCGCGGCGCCGATCGCCCGGAGCCGGGCCATGTCCAGCAGATGCTCCGCGCTCTCGGGCAGCGGGCCGAACCGCTCCCGGAGTTCGTCGCGGAGCGGTTCAATGTCGCTGGGCGTGGCGGCCCGCGCCAGTCGCCGGTAGAAGTCGAGCTTCACCGCGTCGTCCGCGACGTAGCTGTCCGACAGCGTGGCCGGCTTGTCGAGCACCACCTCCGGCGGTTGCGGCTGCTCGCCCTTCCCCTGGCCCCGCAGCGCCTTCACGGTCTCCTCCAGCCACCGCAGGTACAGGTCGAAGCCGACCGCCTGGGCATGCCCCGACTGCTCCGCGCCGAGGAGGTTGCCGGCGCCCCGGAGCTCCAGGTCCTTGAGGGCGATCCGGTAGCCGGCCCCCAGTTCGGTATGATGCTCCAGCACCCGCAACCGTTCCTCGGCGTCCTGGTCGATCAGGTCCGGCACCAGCAGGTAGCAGTACGCCCGCCGGTGGCTGCGGCCCACCCGGCCCCGCAGCTGGTAGAGCTGCGCCAGGCCGAAACGGTGGGCATCGTGCACCACCATGGTGTTGGCATTGGGAACGTCGAGCCCGGACTCCACGATCATGGTGGAGACGAGGATCTGCACCTCGTTCGACACGAAGCGGCGCATGACCTCCTCCAGCTCCTCCCCCGCCATCTGGCCGTGGCCCACCGCCACCTGGGCCCGGGGGGCCAGCGCGCGGACCCGGGCGGCGATGGTCTCGATCGTCTCGATCCGGTTGTGCACCACGAAGACCTGGCCGCCGCGATCCAGCTCCCGGGCAAACGCCTCGTCGAGGAGGGCGTCGTCCCACGGCTCCACGAAGGTGAGGATGGGGGACCGGTCCCGCGGCGGGGTCTCGATCAGCACCAGGTCCCGGAGCCCGGCGAGCGACAGGTGCAGGGTCCGCGGGATCGGCGTAGCCGTGAGGGTGAGTACGTCGACCGTGAGGCGGAGCGTCTTGAGCCGCTCCTTGTGCTTCACACCGAAGCGATGCTCCTCATCCACCACCAGCAGCCCGAGGTCCTTGAAGGTCACGTCGGGCGAGAGAAGCCGGTGGGTGCCGATGATGACGTCGATCTCGCCCGTCGCGAGCCGCTCCAGCGCCTGCTTCTGCTCCTTCGCCGTCCGGAAGCGGGAGAGCACCTCGACCTTCACCGGGAAGTCGGCCAGCCGCTCGGTGAAGGTGCGGGCGTGCTGGTCGGCCAGGATCGTGGTCGGGACCAGGACCGCGACCTGCTTGCCCCCCTGCACCGCCTTGAACGCGGCCCGCACCGCCACCTCGGTCTTGCCGTAGCCGACGTCGCCCACCAGCAGCAGGTCCATCGGGATCGGCTGCTCCATCGCCTTCTTCACCGCCTCGGTGGCCTTCCGCTGGTCCGGCGTGTCCTCATAGAGGAAGGAGGACTCGAGTTCCCGCTGCCACTTGGTGTCGGGCGGAAACGCATAGCCCGCGCTCACCCGGCGGCGGGCGTAGAGGTCGAGCAGGTCGGCCGCCATCTCCTTGATGGCCTGGCGGGTCTTGTCGCGGACCTTCTGCCAGCTGCTGCCGCCGAGCTTGTGGAGCCGGGGCGGCGGCTGGTCGCCGTCCTCGCCCGCAGCGCGGTAGCGCTCCAGCTGGTCGAGCCGGTAGAGCGGGACGTTGAGCCGGTCGCCCCCCTCGTACTCCACGATGGCGACCTCGAGCGTCGCCTCGCCTACCTGGATCGTGTCGATCCCCCGGTAGATCCCGATCCCGTGGTCGAGGTGGACGACGTAGTCGCCCGCCTGGAGCTGGCCGGTGGCCGCCCCCGGCGCCGCCTGCCGGTAGCGCCGCGCCCGGCGGATGCGGCGGGCCCGGCGGAAGATCTCGTGGTCGGTGAGTACCCGCAGGCTCCGCATGACGAACCCGCCCTCGAGCGCTCCGATGGCGAGGGTCGCGTTGGCCCGGCCCGAGCCCTCGCTCAGCAGTTCATCGAGCCGCTCGAGCTGGCCCTCGTTGTCGCAGAGAATCAGCGTCGGCTGGTCGGCGGTGAGCAGGCTCCGGAGCCGGCGGAGATCGCGCTCGACCCGCTCCGGCGGGAAGAAGCCCGCGTTGAGCTCCCCCGTCTCGGCCCGCACCGCGAGCCGGGGAAAGGCGGCGAGCCGCTGCTCCCACCGTTCCGGCGGCTCGAAGAGATCCTCGCGGGCCGAGACCTCCTCGCCGAGCCGCCGCGCGACCTCGAGGTGGTGCGC
>DASZPT010000427.1:0-7310 GCA_035549935.1 Gemmatimonadales bacterium | reverse complement strand
AAGACCATCGTCCCGATGAGATCGGCGGGGAGGAGGTCCGGGGTGAACTGGATCCGGCTGAAGCTGAGCTCGACGATTTCCGCCAGCGTCTTCACCGCCAGGGTCTTCGCGAGCCCGGGGACACCCTCCAGCAGAATGTGGCCGCCGGAGAGCAGCCCGATCAGGAGCCGCTCCACCATGGTTTCCTGCCCGACGATGCGCTTGCCGACTTCCTGGACCACCTGCTGCACCGGGGCGCTGTCGACCGTGCGGGACGAGGGGATGGGGCGAGCTGTCATGTGTCTGGGGTGAGGGTGGTCCGGGGTAACAGGATGGAGTTCCGAGTTCCGAGTTCCGAGTTCCGGGTTCCGAGTGGGTGATACCGTGAGCTCGAAGCTTCCCGGCGTCCGCATCTGCCGAGAACTCGGAACTCGGAACTTCTCTGGAAGATAGCACCCTGCCCGCCCACAACCTCAGTGAGCCAGCCCACTTACCCCCGTGGGCCTACTCGTGGGACGGGTCCAGTCCGATCGCCCGGTAGAGCGCCTTCTCTTCGGCGGGGGTGAGAGGGCGGGACTTGCCGACCGGGAGGTCGAGCAGGCGCACCGGTCCATAGGACAATCTGGCCAGACGCTCGACCTTCACCCCCATGGCCTCGGCCCACCGGCGCACGATACGGTTCCGGCCTTCCGTCAGTGTCACGTCGAGAATGCTCCGCCCCTCCTTGCCGGGGCGGACACGGACCGCGGTCGGCACGACCGGCACCCCGTCGATCACCACCCGCTGCTTCACCGCCTGGGCCAGCTCGGCGGCGGGGCGGCCATGGACCAGGGCGACGTAGCTGCGCGGGACCTTGTACCGGGGATGGGTGAGGCGGTGGATCGCGTCGCCATCGCTCGTCAGGAGGAGGAGGCCGGTCGTCATCACGTCGAGCCGGCCGACATAGGCGAGCCCCGACGGGTCCTTGATGAAGTCGAAGACGGTGCGGCGCCCCTCCTCGTCGCTCGCGGTGGTCACCACGCCGAGCGGCTTGTGAAAGGCGAGCCAGCGGCGCTCGACCCGGGGAATCGGCTTGCCGGAAACGGTGATCCGCTGCAGTTCCGGGTCGACCTTCATGCCGATGGTCGCGACCTTCCCGTCGACCTTCACCCGACCCGCCTCGATCAACTCCTCGGCGGCCCGGCGGCTCGCGATCCCGGCGCGGGCCAGCGCCCGCTGGAGCCGCATCTCGCTCATGACTCGGCCGGCACGGAGGCCGCGGCGTCGGCGCTGTCGGCCGCCTCGGGCTTGTGGGTGTGCAGCGCGACGCTGAACTCCTCCGTGCGCGGCAGCTCGCCCAGGTCGCGCAGCCCGAGCAATTCGAGGAAGAGCGGCGTGGTCCCGTAGAGGAGCGGCCGGCCCAGGCCCTCGCTCCGGCCCACCACCTCGATCAGCCCCCGCTCCTGCAGGCTCCGAAGCACGCCCCCCGCCGACACGCCGCGGATCTCCTCGATCTCCGCCCGACCCACCGGCTGGCGGTAGGCGATGACCGCGAGCGTCTCCATCCCGGCAGCGGTCAGGCGTGGCGTGCGCACCGCGATCTGGGCCCGCTCGATGGCCTCGGCGAAGGCCCGCCGGGTCAGGATCTGGTAGCCCCCCGCCAGCTCCACCACCTCGACCGAGTGCCCGTCGAAGTCATAGTGCTCCCGGAGCTCGTCCAGCGCGGTCCGCACGTCCGCGAGGGCCGACTCCGGCTCGAGGGTCTGCAGCTCCTCGAGCGTGATGGGACGGTTGGCCGCGAAGAGCGCGGCTTCAATCAGCTGGGCGAGCGGTGTCATCGGCGGGTTCCGGCGGGACAGGGTCCGGGAGGGCGGTCTCTGGCGGGGACACGGGCTCCTCCGCAGGCGGCCGTTCCTTGCGAATCACGAACGGCGCGAAGGCCTCGGGCTGCGCCAGCGTCACCAGCCCTCGCTTGGCGAGTTCGAGCAGCGCGAGGAGCGTCGAGAGGACGTCGACGATCGTCGGCCTGGGCCCGAGCGCCTCGACCCAGGTGAACTCATCCCGCTCGGCCAGCATCGCCTCGAGGCGGCGGGTCGCCCCCTCGGTATCGAGCGGGCGCGGCACCACCCGGTGCAGCACCGGCGAGGGGATCTCGGAGATGACCTTCTCGACCGCCTTGAGCAGCTCGAGGAGGTCGAGGGTGATCGGCTGCGGCGGCAGCTCCGGGGGCGGCGGGAGATAGCCGCGGGGATACTGGTCGGCCCGGCGCTCGGTCGCGCGTTCGAGCCACCCCGCCACCTCGCGCACCAGCTGGTACTCGAGGAGGCGGCGGACCAGCTCGTGCCGCGGGTCTTCCCACCCCTCCTCCCCGTCGCGCCGGGGGAGGAGCATCTGGGCCTTGAGCCGCACCAGGCGGCCCGCCATCTCCAGGTAGTCCGCCGCCTGGTTGAGACCCAGGTCGTGAATGGCGGACAGGAACTGGTCCGCGATCCGCGCGATGGGAATGTCGGCGATGTCGATCTGCTCCTCCCGCAGGAGGTGCAGCAGCAGGTCGAGGGGGCCGGAGAACGCGTCCAGCCGGACGACGAACGCCGGCTCGGCGCCCAGGGCGGCCGTGGGACCGGAAGGGGTCGTCATCCGCGGGTGAAGTCCCAGAGGTCGCCGATGCCGAACGGGGAAACCACATCGTAGAGATGCTGGAATCCCCAGGCCGCGGGGGTCATGAGGAACGAGATGACCGCCGGGAAGAACATCAGCAGCACGAAGAGCGGCAGGAAGCCGAACTGCCCGATCGACCGGTAGCGCGCCCCCGCCGAGGGCGGCAGGGCGTGATACAGGAGGTGCGAGCCATCGAGGGGCGGGATGGGGATCAGGTTGAATACCGCCAGAATGAGGTTGAGCCGGATCCCGAGCAACAGCATCCGCTGAAAGATGGCGAGGCCGTCACTGACCGCGGGCACGAAGGAGGCGAACGCGCCGAGGCCCATGAACAGGAGGGCGCAGAGGATCGCCAGCCCGATGTTGGTGATCACCCCCGCCGAGGAGACGATGAGATCCCCCTGGACGTAGTGCCGGAACTTCCTCGGGGTGATCGGCACCGGGCGGGCCCCGCCGAACAGGAAGCTCCCGCCGCTCATGAACCAGAGAAGCGCCGGCAGGAGCAGCGTCATCCAGGGATCGATGTGCGGCAGCGGATTGAGGGTCACCCGCCCGAGCGCGTAGCCGGTATCGTCCCCCTGCCAGAGCGCGGTGCGGGCGTGGGCGTACTCGTGCGCCACCAGCGAGAACAGCAGGATCGGCAGGGCCAGTATGAAGTCGCTCAGGGCTCACCACGTCTCAAATCGGCGGGGCAATCTAACGGCAGGCTCAGGGAAGGAAAACCCGTCTGGAGCTTGACCTTGTGCCCCCGCCCCTCTAGTATTTTGGGCTCTCAACTCCGGGCCCCGCAGGCCCTTGAGCTCACTTTTTCGAGGTCGTCCGTGCCGCGTCTCAAGTCCGCCAAGAAGGCGATGCGGAAGTCCCGCGCCGCGAATGCTCGCAATCGCGCCAGCCGCAGCCAGCTCCGCACCGCGCTCAAGAAGGTCCGCACCGCCGCGTCCGCCAAGGACGCCCAGGCCGCCTACGTCGAGGCGAGCCGCCTTCTGGACCGCGCCGGACGCAAGAACCTGATCCACAAGAATACCGCCAGCCGCGCCAAGAGCCGGCTGGCCAAGCTGGTGGCTGGCAAGAAGTAGCGGGGAGGCGGGTCGCGACACCGCAACAAGAAACCCTCCGGTGAATCTCCCCGGAGGGTTCGTCTTTCACGGGATCACTTCCCGCCAATCCGCCTACCCGCTCTTTTAGAGCGCCGCCAGCTCCGCCCCGCAGCGCTCGCAGTACCACTCCGTCGGCCGGTTGAGCGTCCCACACTCCCCACACTTGAGGGTCTTCTGCCCGGAGGCTCGGTCCTTCTCCACCGACGCGGGCTTGCCGGGCTCCGGGGCCGCCTCGATGGTGGCGGGCTTGGTGAACCCGCCGCTGGGACGAGGCTTGGGGGTCGGCGGCGGTGGCGCGGGGGGCGGTGGGGCCGGGGCAGGCGCCGGCGCGGCCGCGGCCGCTTCCCCACCCGTCACCGACTTGAGGAAGGCCAGCTCATCGAGCTTCCCGCCGCCCTCGGTGGGCTTCCCCGAGGGGAACCAGAGGGTACGGCCCGGGGTGTCTTCCTTCCGCGGGGCCGCGGGGGCGGGCGACGCCTTCGGGGGCTGGGGCTTGGGGGTAACGGCGCGGAACGGCAGTTCGGTACCACTGGCCGGGGCGGCGGGAGCGGACGCCGCGGGCCGCACCGGCTCGGGGGCAGGCGGCGGCGTCATCGCCTCGGGGGGCTCGGGCGCGAGCGGGATCATCTCCGGGATCACCGCGGCCCTGGGGCCCGAGCCGGTGATGGCCGGCCGCGGGGCCGAATTCCCGAGCGACGGCAGCGGGGGCGGCGGCACCGGTTCCGGAGCGGTCTCCTGGAGCACCGGGGCGCGGATGGTCCCCAGCACATCGTTGAGCCGGGTGACTTCGGCGCCGGTATTGGTCAGTTCCTCGCGCACCTGCAGGATCACCTTGGTGAGCTCGGCGCGGATCCCGTCCCACTTGGCGTCGTCATATTCGCCGACCACATGGCGCACCTCGGCCTCGGAGAGCTGCTCCTTGAGCTCCCCTTCGCGGGCAGAAAGCTCGTTGAGCCGGCCGGTGAGTCCCGCCACCTGCTCCTCGAGGGCCGAGGTGTGGCCCCGCAGCTCGGTCAGCACCGCCTCGAGTCGGCGTTCATAGTCGGCCCGCACCCGGGACCGGACGCCCTCGGGGACGGTGGGGACGCCGTCGGCGGAATTGAGCCGGGTGAGCCAGCTGACGAACTGGGCGCGGTCCCGGAGCAGGCGCTCGATCGGGCTGGTCTCTGGCGATGACTTGGACATGTCCGGAAATCCCTCTCGGCCGAGCGGAGCTCAGGTCACCCAGCGATGGTGGTCACTCGGCAAATCTAATTCAGGCGTAGCTTTACGAAAGCCGGTCGTAGACCACCCTCCCCCGGACGATCGTCAAGTCGGCCCGGCCTGTTAGGGTCCGGCCGGTGAACGGGGTGTTCCTGCTCTTCGAGAAGAAGGTCCCGGGGTCGACGGTCCAGCGGGCCTTGGGGTCGAGGATCACCACATCGGCGGGAGCACCCACCGTCAGGGTACCCCCGGGCAGGTTGAAGATCCGCGCCGGGTGGGTGCTCATGCGGTAGAGCAGCTCCGGCAGCGTGATGAGCCCGGTCTCCACCAGCTCCGTCACCGCCAGGCCGAAGGCGGTTTCGAGGCCCAGGATCCCGTTGGGCGCGTCGTCGAATTCCCGTTCCTTGGCGTCGTAGTGGTGCGGGGCGTGATCGGTCGCGATCACGTCGATGGTGCCGTCCTTGATGCCCTGGCGGATCGCTTCACGGTCGGGATCCTCGCGCAGCGGGGGGTTCATCTTGGCGTTGGTGTTGTACCCCTCGCAGGCCTCGTGCGTCAGCGTGAAGTGATGCGGGGTCGCCTCCGCGGTCACCTTGAGGCCCATGTCCTTCGCCCGACGGATCAGGGAAACCGACCCGCGGGTCGACATGTGGCAGAGGTGGACATGCCCCCCGGTCAGCTCGGCGAGGATGATGTCCCGGGCGACCATGATCTCTTCCGCCGCCGCCGGGATCCCCTTGAGCCCGAGCCGGGTGGAAACGATGCCCTCGTGCATGGCCCCGCCCTTCGCGAGGCTCATGTCCTCGCAGTGGTCCGCGACCGGGATGCCGAAGGTCTTGGCGTACTCGAGGGCAGTGCGCATGAGGTGGCTCGACATCACCGGCTTCCCGTCGTCGCTGACCGCCACCGCGCCGGCGCCCACCAGTTCCCCCATCTCGGCCAGCTGTTCCCCCTTCTGGCCGAGCGAGATGGTGCCGATCGGGTAGACCCGGGCCTTGGCCGCCTTCTGGGCCTGGCTGATGACGAACCCGATGGCGCCCTGGTTGTCGAGCACCGGGTCGGTGTTGGGCATCGCGCAGACCGCGGTGAAGCCTCCCGCGGCGGCCGCCATGGCGCCGGTGGCCACGGTTTCCAGGTCTTCCTGGCCGGGCTCGCGGAGGTGCACGTGCAGATCGATCAGCCCCGGTGCCACCACCTTCCCCGCCGCGTCGATCACCTGGACCCCGTCCTCGATCCCGATATTGCGGCCCACCGCCGCGACCCGGCCGTCGACCAGGTAGACATCGGCCGGGCCGTCGGACTGGCGGGACGGGTCGATCACCCGGCCACCGCGGATGAGGATCGGGCGGGTCACTCGGTACCTCCCTGTTGCTGCCAGTCGGGGTTCCCGCCGGCGAGCAGGTAGAGCACGGCCATGCGGATGGCCACGCCGTTGGTCACCTGGGGCAGGATCACGCTGTTGGGGCCGTCGGCGACATCGCTGTCGATCTCGACCCCGCGGTTGATCGGGCCCGGGTGCATGATGACGAGGTCCTTCTTCGCGCGGGCCAGGCGGTCGCGCGTGATGCCGAAGACGCGGTTGTATTCCCGGAGCGAAGGGATGAACCCGGCCGTCATCCGCTCCAGCTGGAGGCGGAGGACGTTGAGGGCGTCGGCCCAGGCCATCGCATCGTCGATCCGGGTAAAGAGGGTGACTCCGAGCTCGCGGATGTCGCGCGGGACCAGGCTCAGCGGCCCGCACACCGCCACCTCGGCGCCGAGCTTCCGGAGGCCCCAGATGTTGCTCCGCGCCACGCGACTGTGGAGCACGTCGCCGCAGATGGCGACCTTGAGGCCCTCGATCCGCCCGAAGCGGTCCCGCAGCGTCAGCAGGTCGAGCAGCCCCTGGGTGGGGTGCTCGTGGGTGCCGTCACCGGCATTGATCACGTTGGAGCGGATCCGCTGGGCCAGGAAGTCGGCGGACCCGGAGGACGGGTGCCGGATCACCACCATGTCGATCCGCATCGCCTCGAGGTTCCGGGCGGTGTCGACCAGGGTCTCGCCCTTCGAGACCGAGCTCCCGCTGCTCGCCACGTTGACGGTATCGGCGGAGAGGCGCTTCTCGGCGAACTCGAAGGAGATGCGGGTCCGGGTGCTGGCTTCGAAGAAGAGGTTGACGATGGTCTTGCCGCGAAGCGCCGGCGTCTTCTTGATCGGCCGCTCGCTCACTTCCTTGAAGGGCTCGGCGGTGTCGAGGATGAGGCGGATCTGGTCGGCGGAGAGGGTCTCGAGGCCGAGGAGGTCCTTGCCGAGGGCCTGACCGGGGCTCATGCCGGCCTCGCGGCGCGGTCCCGCGTCCCGTCGCTGAACGACCCATGATGCGGCTCAACGCAGAGGCGCAGAGGACGCGGAGGT
>DASZPT010000426.1:0-31458 GCA_035549935.1 Gemmatimonadales bacterium | reverse complement strand
GTGGGCCCTGGGTCAGCTCGAGCCCGACCGCGCGCCCGGTGCCCTCATCACCGCGGTGCGCGACTCCGATCGGGACGTGCGCAAGCGCGCCGCCTGGGCACTGGGCCAGATCGAGGATCCCGCCGCGGTGCGCTCGCTCCGCGATGCGATGCGGGATTCCGACGCCGAGGTACGGAAAACCGTGCTCTGGGCACTCTCCCGGATCGACAGCGAGGCGGCCCGCGAGGCGATTGTCGAGCAGCTCAAGAGCGACGACCCGGAGATCCGCGCCGGCGCGGCCCGCTCCCTGGGGAACCTGCGTAACAATCCCTGGCCGTGGCCCCAGCCGATGCCTCAGCCTCGTCCATTCCCGTGACCCTTGGCGCGCCCCTCTTGCGAAGTCGCCCTCGGTAGTGCGGAATTAGGTTTAGAGTGTACCCCGAACCCCTCCCCCCGGCCGCCCGGCCGAGGGGCGGGGGTCGTGTGCTCTCCACGAGGGATGGCTGTGACTGGAACGCTGCCCGATATCGCACCGGATTTCCGCGCCCTGCTCGAGCGCCATGCCGACCGGCTGGATCTCGAGCAGATCGATCGCGCGCTCCGGTTCAGCGCCTCGGCCCACCGGGGCCAGAAGCGCATGTCGGGCGAGGACTTCATCCAGCACTCGATCGCGGTGGCGCGGACGCTGGTGGAGCAGCAGCTCGATACCACGTCGATCGTCGCGGCGCTCCTGCACGACGTGGTCGAGGACTCCTCGATCCGCAACGAGGACATCACCCGGGAGTTCGGCCCCGAAGTCGCCGGGATCGTCGACGGCCTCACCAAGATCGCCAGCCTGACCTTCCGGTCGTCGGCCGAGCAGCAGGTCGAGAACTACCGGAAGCTCCTCCTGTCGATCGCCAAGGACGCGCGGGTCATCATCATCAAGCTGGCCGACCGGCTCCACAACATGCGGACCCTGGATCCGCTGCCGCCCGAGAAACGGCTCCGGATCGCGACCGAGACGCGTGAGATCTACGCCCCGCTGGCCCACCGCTTCGGCATGGCGGGCATCAAGGCCGAACTCGAGGACCTCGCCTTCAAGTACCTGGAGCCGGAGGACTACAAGGCGCTGGTGCAGCAGGTCGCGGCCAAGCGGGCCGAGCGTGAGCAGATCATCCTCAAGCTCAAGGTCCCGCTCGAGCACGAGCTCAAGTCGGCCGGGATCTCGTGGTTCGACGTCACCGGGCGGCCCAAGCATCTCTGGTCGATCTACCAGAAGATGAAGAAGCGGAACAAGCCGTTCGACGAGATCTACGATCTGATGGCCGTCCGCGTCACGGTGAAGTCGGTCCAGGAGTGCTACCACGTCCTGGGTATCATTCACCACAACTGGACGCCGCTGCAGGAGCGGATCAAGGACTACATCGCGAGCCCCAAGTCCAACGCCTACCAGTCGCTCCACACCACGATCTTCGGCCCGGGGGGCCACCTCTTCGAGGTGCAGATCCGGACCCAGGAGATGCACCGGACCGCGGAGTACGGCATCGCGGCGCACTGGCTCTACAAGAGTGACGGCAAGAAGAGCGAAATCGAGGCTCACTTCGGGTGGTTCCGCCAGCTGCTCGAATTGCAGCAGGACGCTCACACGCCCGAGGAGTTCCTCGAGTTCCTCAAGGTCGACCTGTACCAGGACGAGATCTTCGTCTTCACCCCCAAGGGGGACGTGAAGCAGCTGCCCAAGGGCGCCACGCCGATCGACTTCGCCTTCATGGTGCACAGCGACGTGGGCATGCGCTGTCAGGGGAGCAAGGTGAACGGCCGGATCGCCCCGCTGCACCGCGAGCTCAAGAACGGGGACACGGTGGAGGTCCTGACCGGTCCCACGCCGCGGCCGAGCCGGGACTGGCTGGCGCACGTGAAGACCGCGCGGGCCCGTCACAAGATCAAGGCGTGGATCCGGCACCAGGAGGACACGGAGGCGCAGGAACTGGGGCACGAGCTGCTGCTCCGGGAGACCCGCCGCCGCCGGCTGGCCACCCCCGAATCCGAGCAGCTCGACCGGGCCGCCATGACCCTTGGCCTGGCCGATGGACGGTTGCTGGAGATCGCGCTGGGCCGCGGCGACGTGACGATCGTGCAGGTGATTCGCGCGATCTACCCCGATCTGCCCGCGGACGACCTCCAGGAGCAGAAGCCGAGCGTGATCGGCCGGGTGATCGACCGCCTGCGGCTGGGGTCGGGCATCCGGATCCAGGGACTCTCCGGGCTGATGGTGCGCTACGCGCAGTGCTGCCAGCCGGTGCCCGGAGACCAGGTGGTCGGCTACGTGACCCAGGGCCGGGGCATCTCGATTCACCGGGCCGACTGCCCCAACCTCCTGACGCTGTCGGGGGAAGGGCGCCGGGTCGAGATCGACTGGCAGGAGTCGAAGGGCGAGGCGTTCGCGGTGCGGCTTGCGGTGAGCGGGGAGGACCGGCGGGGCCTCTACGCCGACGTGATGCAGGTCATCAGCCAGTCCGGCACCAACGTGAAGGCCGCCGAGCTCTCGACCAAGGACGGGACCGTGTTCAGTACCATCGTGGTCGAGGTCGACAACCGCACCCACCTCGCCAAGGTGATCAAGGCCATCCGGAAGGTGAAAGGCATTACCGACGTGGAGCGCCGCGAGGGACCCACGCCAAGTACCTGACCGGGGCCGGTTTGTAACAACCCCCGGTGGCCGGATTGACTCCGCGCCCGCCGGGGGTATCGTTTTGCCCCTCCGTAACTTCAACCCTGCCATGCCCAGCTACTGGCTGCTCAAGACCGAGCCCTCGACCTATTCGTTCGACCGCCTTGTCACAGAAGGACAGGCGGTCTGGGACGGGGTTCGTAACAACCTTGCCCTCAAGTACCTCCGCGAGATGAAGGCCGGGGATCAGATCCTGATCTATCACTCCGGCAGCGACAAGGCGGTCGTGGGCCAGGCGAAGGTCGTGCGTGCCGCCTATCCCGACCCCAACGGTGACGATCCCAAGCTCGTCGTGGTGGACCTCGTCCCGGCCGGCCGCCTCGCCAAGCCGGTCCCGCTCTCCGCCGTGAAGGCGGAGCCCTCCCTGGCCGACCTGCCGCTCGTCCGCATGCCCCGACTCTCGGTGATGCCGGTGCCGTCCGAGGCGTGGAAGAAGATTCTCGCGATGGGGAAGTAGGAGCCTCCCGAAGAAACACCGATAGTAGTACATTCCCCGCATGCCGAGTCCCGCCTTCGAGGTCATCGCCCCGTTCCAGCCCGCCGGGGACCAGCCCCGGGCGATCGCCGAGCTCTCGGCCGGCCTGGCGAGCGGGACGAAGTACCAGACGCTGCTCGGCGTCACGGGGTCGGGCAAGACCATGACCCTGGCGCACACCATCGCGCGCTACGGGAAGCCGACCCTCGTCCTCTCCCACAACAAGACCCTCGCGGCGCAGCTCTACGGTGAGCTCCGGCAGTTCCTCCCCAACAACGCCGTCGAGTACTTCGTCTCGTACTACGACTACTACCAGCCCGAAGCCTACGTCCCGCAGACCGACGTCTACATCGAGAAGGACGCGTCGATCAACGCGGATATCGAGAGTCTCCGGCTCCGGGCCACCTCGAGCCTGATGGAGCGCGAGGACGTGGTGATCGTCGCGACGGTCAGCGCGATCTACGGCCTCGGGGACCCGGTCGAGTACCGGAAGCTCCTGGTCACGGCCGAGCGGGGCGAGACGAAGGGCCGCGACAGTCTCCTCTCCGAGCTGGTACGGATCCAGTACGGCCGCAACGACGTGGCCTTCGAGCAGGGCACCTTCCGGGTGCGGGGCGACACGGTCGAGATCTTCCCGGCCTACGCCGAGCAGGCGATCCGGGTCGAGTTCTGGGGCGACACCGTCGAACGGATCACCAAGATCGACCCCCTCACCGGCCGGGCCATCGCCCAGCTCGAGCGCTGCGCGATCTACCCGGCCAAGCACTTCGTCACCCAGCGGCCCACGATCGAGCGGGCAGTGAAGCTCATCCGCGCCGAGCTGGCGGAACGGCTCGACGTCCTGCGGAAGGCGGGGAAGCTGCTGGAGGCGCAGCGCCTCGAGTCCCGGACCACCTTCGACGTCGAGATGCTCCTCGAGGTGGGGACCTGTGCCGGGATCGAGAACTACTCGCGGCATTTCTCGGGGCGCGCCGAGGGCGAGCGGCCCGCCTGTCTCCTCGACTACTTCCCGCCCGAGTTCCTGGTGGTGGTGGACGAGTCGCACGTGAGCCTCCCGCAGATCGGCGGGATGTACAACGGCGACCGGGCCCGCAAGGAGACCCTCGTCGAGTACGGCTTCCGGCTGCCGAGCGCGCTCGACAACCGGCCGCTGCGCTTCGAGGAGTTCATGGGAATCGTACCCCAGATGATCTCGGTCTCCGCCACGCCGGGCGAGCTGGAGCTCTCGCTGTCGAACGGGGCGGTCGTGGAGCAGATCATCCGGCCCACCGGCCTCGTGGACCCCGAGGTCGAGATCCGTCCGGTGCGCGGCCAGGTGGACGACCTGCTGGGCGAGATCCGGGAGCGGGCCCGCCGGCGGGAGCGGGTCCTGGTGACCACGCTGACCAAGCGGATGGCCGAGGACCTCACCGACTACCTGCAGCAGACCGGCGTGCGGGTGCGGTACCTCCACTCCGACATCGACGCGATCGAGCGGATGGAGATCCTCCGCGGGCTCCGGCTGGGGGAGTTCGATGTGCTGGTGGGAATCAACCTGCTGCGGGAAGGGCTCGACCTCCCCGAGGTCTCCCTGGTGGCGATCCTCGACGCCGACCAGGAGGGCTTCCTCCGCTCGGACCGTTCGCTGATCCAGACGGTGGGCCGGGCCGCGCGGCACCTGAATGGCCGCGCGATCCTCTACGCCGACCGGATGACCGGCTCGATGGAGCGGGCGCTCGCCGAGATGACCCGCCGGCGCGACATCCAGGTGGCGCACAACCGGGAACACGGGATCACCCCGCGGTCGATCATCAAGTCGCTGGAGGAAGTGAAGCTCAGCACCCGCGTGGCCGACGCGCGCACCGAGAAGAAGCCGGAACGGAAGAAGGAGGAGAAGCTGGTCGAGCTCGATTTCCGGGATCCCGCCAAGCGGGCGCAGACCATCGCCGTGCTCGAGCGCCAGATGCGCGACGCCGCGGCCAACCTGGAATTCGAGCTCGCCGCCATGCTGCGTGACCAGGTGAACGAGCTCCGGGCCCTCGACGCGCCCGAGGTCGAGCGGGGCGAGGCGCCGACCGCCACCGCCACGCGGAGCCCGATGCGCCGCCGGCGGGCATGATCCGGCCGCTCACCGAACCCGAGCTCATCGCCGAAGGCGAGACGCTGGGCCGGAACCTCCCTCCCCGGAGCCTCGTGGCGCTCGAAGGCGAACTCGGGGCGGGGAAGACCACCTTCGTGAGGGCCCTGGCCCGCGGGCTCGGCGTCGCCGAGGCGACCACCTCGCCGACCTACGCCCTGGTGCATCGCTACCAGGGGCGCCGCGGCCCGGTCTTTCACCTCGACTGCTACCGGCTCCGGCATCCCGACGAGGCGGAGGATCTCGACTGGGCCTCGCTCCTCGACGAGGGGGATGCGGTCCTGGTCGAGTGGCCCGAGAAGGCCGGGCCCTGGCTCCCGCCCCCTTCCCATCGATTCCGCCTGCACCACCTGGCCGACGAAGGCCGCCGCGGGCTCGAGGTGCTCGGCTGATGTGGCTCGCCCTCGATACCGCGACCGATCGCGCCTCGATCGCCGTCGGCATGCCGGGCCGGGTCCTGGCCCGGGAGACGATCGTGGGCGCTCGCCACCACGCCGCGGGACTCCTGCCGGCGCTGGCGCGCTGCCTGGCCCGCTCGGAGGTGGGCCGCGAGGAGATCGAGGGGGTGGCGCTCGCGGATGGGCCGGGCAGCTTCACCGGGCTCCGCGTGAGTGCGGCGGTGGTGAAGGGGCTCGTCCGGGTCCGGCCGGTGCCGCTGTGGACCGCGCCGTCGCTGCTGGTGTGCGCCGCGGCGGCGGCGGGCCCCGGCGCCGTGCTCGCGGTGAGCAACGCGCTCCGCGGTGAGTTGTTCGCCGGCGCGTGGACGTTTCACCCGGGACGGATCGAGACGGTGCTGGCGCCGACCGTGATCACGCCGGGCGACCTGGCCGCCCGGGTACCTTCGCCCGCCCGCATCGTGGGGCCCGCGGCCCCCGCGCTCGGGGCCGAGCCGACCTGGCCCGATGCGGGCGACCTCCTGGGGCTGGTGGGGCTGGCGGGCGGGGTGCGGTGGGTGGATGATGTGCCGCGCTGGGAGCCGGAGTACGGACGGCCTGCCGAGGCGCAGGCCCAGTGGGAGCGAACCCATGGCCGACCCCTGGCGGATCCGGCCCGCCCGGCCGGCTGACGCCCCGGCCCTCGCCGCGCTGGAGCAGCGCTGCTTCAGCGACCCGTGGAGCGGCCTCGCCTTCGAGGAGATGCTCCGCTTCCCGCTCACCGTGGCCCTGGTGGCGGAGGAGCCGCGCGACGCGGTGGTGGGGTATCTGATCGGGCGCGCGGTGGCCGGCGAGGGCGAGATCCTCAACCTGGCCGTCGTTCCCGAGCAGCGCCGCCGGGGGCTCGGCGGCCGGCTGCTCGAGGCTGGGCTCGAGGCGCTCACCGGCGCCGGTGCCCGCCGCGTCTGGCTCGAGGTGCGGGAGAGCAACGGCGGCGCGCAGGCGCTGTACGAGGCGCGCGGCTTCACCGCCGCGGGGCGCCGGAGCCGGTACTACCGGCAGCCGGTGGAGGACGCCCTGGTCTACCAGCTCGACCTGGCGGGCCCCGCATGAGTTTGGTACGCCGGGGTTAAATTGGGTCCCAGTGGCGTCGCGGCCCCGCGGTACTGTGGGGTCGTTCATCGCCGGCAGTTTTCGAATCCCTTCCTGGAGTGGAGGTCCCCGTGAGTCGCAGCCTCAACAAGGTCACCCTGATCGGGAACCTCGGTCAGGATCCCGAAGTCCGCAGCACCGCCAATGGCGGCCGCGTCGCCAACTTCAGCCTCGCCACCAGCCGCCAGTGGGGCCAGGGGAGCGAGAAGCAGGAGAAGACGGAGTGGCACAAGATCGTCGCCTGGAACAACAAGGCGGGGAGCTCCGGCCTGGCGGACCTGGTGGAGAAGTACTGCAAGAAGGGCGACAAGGTCTACGTGGAAGGGCGGATCGAGTACCGCTCCTGGCAGGACAAGGAGGGGCAGACCCGCTACACCACCGAGATCATCGCCAACGAGATCATCCTCCTCGGCGGGCGGGGCGGGGCCCCGGCCGACTTCGCGCCGGCCCGCGCCGGCGCCGCGGCGGCGCCGGCGCGGAAGGATGCGAAGGACGCGAAGGAGGGCTTCGACGATTTCCCCGAAGCGCTCGACAACGAGGACGACGACCTGCCGTTCTGAGCGGTCCCGCCTCCCTGTCTCGAATCCGGGCTCCATCAGGGCCCGGATTTGCTTTTTGGGCCATGAGGCCCGAGCTTGGCGTAGTGCGGCTGCCTGACAAGTCAACCTCTCCTTCCGTGATGCCACTGCGCGCCGGGTTCGCTATCGCCTCCTGTCTCCTGGGCCTGGTCATGCCCCGGCGAATCGTGGCCCAGTCCCCATCGGAGCGGGCCGACCTCGAGCAGTTCCGCCGTCTGCTGGCCGGGACAGCTGCCTCCGCCGCGGTGCGCCAGTTGATGGCGGTGTCCCCGGCGGCCCAGGCCGGCCCGGTGCGCGACCTGCGGCGCGGGTTCGCGCTGCTCCGCCTCGGGGAGTTGACCGACGATCGCAAGCCGGTCGACGAGGCGATTGCCCGCTTCGATGACGTCCAGGCGAAGCGCCCCGCCTGGATCTACCCGTGGTTCGGCCTGGCGCTGGCCAAGCAGTTTCTCCACGGCCTGGACGCGCTGGCCAGGAGCAGTCGCAACCAGGCGGACGGGGTCAACTACTACGAGGGGTCCCTCGAGGCCTTCAAGCAGGTGTTCGCCCGGGACTCGGCGTTCGCGCCGGCGCTCCCCGTGCTCCGGCGGCTCCTGATCGAGCAGGGGGAGAAGGGCCAGCCGGAGGTGCTCACGCGACCGATCCGCGAGGTGGGGCTCGGCCCGGCCGGGACGGCGGACGATGCGCTGATCCTCGCGCGGGAGTTTCGCCGGCGGGATCGGGGCGATTCGGCCCTGATCGCGCTCGACCTCTACCGCCGGCGGGGCGGCGACCCCGGGCTCGAGCGACTGGAACGCGCCCGCACCCTGGCCGGGCTCGGAGCACCGCATGCGGCGAGTGGTGTCTACCTGGAAGGCCTCTCTCAGATCACGCCGGTCTCCCGGAGTGCGCTCCGAAGCGACCTTGGCTGGATCGCCACATCGGGGGAGCTCGCGAGCTTCGATCGCACGCCCGACGACTCGCTCGCCGACTGGATCACCGCCTTCTGGCACTGGCGGGATGTGCACGAGCTGCGGCAGCCCGGGGAGCGCCTGCAGGAGCACCTCCGGCGATGGGCCTGGGTCGACACCCATTTCCGGGTCGTGAGTCCGGAGCGCCGCATCTACTTCGCCCGGATGTGGAACCGGACCGGCGGCGCCTGCGATCGCGGGGACTACTGGGTCGCGGACAACATTCTCGGCGACAGCATCCAGCGCCCGTGGGATGGGCGGCACCGGGAGCGGTTGTATGACGACCGGGCGTATGTCTACATGCGGCATGGCGAACCGGCCCGACGGGTCCGGGGCATGGGCGCGTTCGGAACGCCCGACGAGCCGATGCCACCCGTGACCGTTCGAGACAACGAGGAGGCGGTGCCCGGCGGGGAGATCCCATCGCTCTTCATCGAGGATCGCCTCGAGGATGCCCGCGCCAACGAATCATGGCTCTACTACTTCGGTGGGGAGCGCCGGGTCTTTCATTTCGAAGGATCGAAGGCACTCGGCCTGGGCGCCCCGACCACGCTCGCGGCCGAGCCGCTTCCGGACGAGGGCTGGCTCTGGGCCCGCGGCGAGCTCGACCCCGCGTACCGGCGTCTGGCATTCGAACTGGGCCGCAGCAGCCCGGTGCCGTTCAACTGCCGTAAGTGGGTGCGCGAGGTGGCCCTCAAGGAGCGGAGCGACGCCGAGACCGGGCTCCGGAGCGACAGCTACACGCTGCTGTTTCCCAAGCCACTCGATCCGGTGGTGCAGATGTATGCCCTCGGCCGGCCCGACCTCGGCACGGGCCGCATTCTCGTCGTCTTCGCGCTCTCCGGGCGACAGCTCGCTGCGCACGAGCGGGACACGCTCACGCCCGCGGGGGTGTGGTATCCGCTGACGACCCGGATCGGCGCGACCGACTCCGCCCAGCGCCGCGCCATCGGACTCGATACGACCCGGAATTTTCTCGCGCGCGATACCATCGGCGCGGGCGCGCACCTCACCGGCGCGCTCGAACTCCGTGTCCCGGCCGGCCGGTATGACGTGGGCGCCGCGTTCTTCCAGGCGGACGCGAAGGTGGGCGGGTCGGTGGAGCGGGATGGGCTCGATCTGCGCCCGGGCCGCGACGGGCTCTATCTCAGTGACGTGGTACTCGGCCGCATCGGATCGGGCCTTGCGTGGGTCTACGAGGGCGACAGCATCCCGCTCAATCCGCTGGGTGCCTTCCCCCGCGGAGAGGCGGCCCAGGTCTTCTACGAGCTGAGCGGCCTGGTGCCCGGCCGCCTCTATTCGCACCAGGTGGACCTCTTCCCCATCAAGGACCCGCACTCGAAGGACCGGATCCGGCTGCGCTTCGCGGAGGTCGCCGCGGACAGCGCGCTCCGGGTGCGCCGGACCCTGGGCCTCGGGGAACTCAAGCCGGGCCAGTACCGCCTCGTCGTCGAGGTCCGGGAATCGGACTCGAGCCGACGGGTCTCGCGGGAGCAGACCCTGACGATCATCGAGTAGGCCTGCCGGGCATTCTCCCGCACTCGCCCGCATTCCGCCCGGCCCGTTCGACCCCTCCCTCCGCTCCCGCGCGCCAACTCTCCTCGGTGATGGCCGGACCGGCGGACTGGTACGGATCTTGGTGCCTCTTCGGGACCTGTCGGCGGCCCCAGCCTGGGCCGAGCGGCGGTCAGGAGCGCGTCGTGACGACCATCACGAAGCCCAAGAGATTCAAGGAATTAGACTTAAGGGTCGCTGCTTCATGTAGTCTCTGAGTGGCGCGCCAGAGGCCCCTGTCGTATATTGGTTTACCCCATTTGGCCCATATTTCTGAGAGGGTAGTCTGATGACCGCCTCCGCTCGGATCCGCTTGGTCGTCGCCCTGACCGGGCTGGTGCTGCCCGCCGGTCTCTTGGCGCAGAACGCCAGGCCCGAGACCCACACCGTCAACAAGGGTGATACCCTCTGGGACCTCGCCCGGACATACCTGGGCGATCCGCTGCTCTGGCCGGAGATCTACCGGCTCAATACCACCGTCGTCGAGGATCCGCACTGGATCTATCCTGGCGAGGTGCTTCGCCTCGTGCCCGGCTCGGACGTGAGCGCGGTGCCCGCGACCGACACCCCGGCGCCGGCCGGGCAGGCGGAAGCGCAGGCCGCGGCGCCCGGTGATTCGGCGGAGGTCGCCGCCGCGCCGGGCGACTCGGGCGAGCAGGCGCTGGCGGAACCCCAGGTGATGGACCTGGCCGGCAACGCGGGCGATGACCGGCGCGACGACGTCGACCTCACGCCGCTGGTGGGCTCGAGCCGCCGGAACATCTCGGCCGGGCCGAGCCTCGAGCTGCAGCTGCGCCGGAAGTACCGGCCGGTGCGCCGCAGCGAGTTCTACAGCTCCGGCTTCCTGACCGAAGGCAAGCAGCTGCCCCTCGGCGACATGCTTGGCACGGTCGCCCCGCTGCAGATCAAGGCGGAGAATCGCGGGACCACCGCCCCCCTCTTCGCCAAGGTGGCGGTGACTCCGCCGGCCGGCGGGAAGTACCAGGTGGGTGACACCCTGATGGTCCTCAAGCTCGGGCACGACGTGCAGGGGCACGGCACCGTCGTGGTGCCGACCGGTCTCATCCGCGTGACCGACGCGAGCCGGGCCGAGGTGGTGGGTGAGGTGATCGCCGCGTACGGGCAGATTCACGACGGCCAGCGGGTCATGCCGGCCGAGAAGTTCGACGATCCGGGCGCGGTGCGTCCCGTGCCGATCTCCGATGGAGTGAAGGGCACCCTGCTCACGAGCCGCGACCGCCAGCCGCTCACCGGTCCTCAGGACGTGGTTTTCCTGGACCGCGGGCGGGCCGACGGAGTCGGTCTCGGCGATCTCTTCGAGATCCGCTCCACGGCGCACAAGCGGGAGAATGCTGCCGGCGTGATCGACGACGTGCTCGCCACCGTGCAGGTGGTCCACGTGGGCGAGAAGTCCAGCACCGCCCGAGTGCTCCGGGTCACGCAGCCCGACATCGCGGTCGGGTCCGAGGTCCGCCAGATCGCAAAGCTCCCCTCCTGATCGGGTGGACGTCTCCGCGCTTCACGCCTCACCTGCCGGGCCCCGCTTCCGCGGGGCCCGGCACGTTTTTGCGGGACCCGCTCCCGACGGGTCCACCACCGCGACTATAGTTCCCTCCGACTCTGACCTCCGGACACGCTCGCCATGCTCCAGGCCGGTTCCTCGCTGCCGTCGTCCTCGTGGGATCTCGTCCAGCACTCCAGTCCCGAGACCAAGGCGGTCCTCCTCGTCATCCTGGTCTTCTCGCTGATCGCCTGGTTCATCATCGGACTGAAGCTCTGGCAGTTCCGCCGGGTGCGGGGACAGGCCAACCGGTTCTTCGGGGTGCTGGAGCGTACCACCCGGCTGCGTGACGCCTACCACCAGGTGATGAAGCTCCCTCCCTCGCCGTACACCCGGATCTTCCGCGAGGGGCTCACCTTCTTCGCCGACCTCCGTCCCGGTGTGCTGCGGGACGACGCGGGCGCCGCGACCGGCACCCTCACGCCGACCCAGCTCGAGGCGCTGAAGATGGTGCTCGGCAAGGAGGTCTCGGCCGAGCGGGACGTGATGGCCCGGTTCATTCCGTGGCTTGCCACCATCGGCTCGGTGGGGCCGCTGCTCGGCCTCCTTGGCACGGTGCTCGGGGTGATGGACGCGTTCATCGGCATCGCGGCGAAGGGCTCGGGCAACATCGGCGCGGTGGCGCCCGGCGTCGCCGAGGCGCTGGTGACCACGGTCGCGGGCCTGGCCGCCGCCATCCCCGCGGTGCTCGCCTACAACCTCTTCGCCAATCGCCTGGGGCTGTTCGCCGGGGAGCTCGAGGGCTTCGCCAACGAGCTGGTCGGTACCATGGCCCGGGAGGGGATGATCTGATGGCCTCCGGCATCGGGCGGGGCGGGGGCCTCCGCGGCCACGGGGAGCTGCCCCTCACGGCGGACATCAACGTCACCTCGCTGGTCGACGTGGCCTTCGTGCTCCTCATCATTTTCATGATCACCGCGCCGATCATGCAGGGCGGCGTGGAGGTCGATCTCCCGAAGGCGGAGGCGCGCCCCATCGCCGCGAAGGAAGGGATGGTGGTGAGCGTCAACCAGAACGGGCAGATCTACGTCGACGAGACGCGGGTCTCGCTGGGCGACTTCCGCATGACGTTCGGGGCCCTGGTCCGGAGCCGGAAGCCGAAGTCGGTGTACCTCCGCGCCGACCGGCGAGTCCCCTACGGGAACGTGGTGCAGGTACTGGCGATCATCCGGACCTCGGGCATCTCCAACGTGGGGCTCGTCGCGGAAGAAGAAGAGCGACCGTGAGGGCCAGGGTCGTGGCGGGCCGCGAGCCCGCGGGCGTCGCCATCGGGCTCACGGGGACGATCGTGATCCACGCGGCCGCGCTGGTGCTGCTCTGGAGCACGGTGAAGGCGGTCGACATCGGCCCGCCGGCGTACGCGGTGGAACTGGTGGCCGCGCCCGCGCCGCCGCCGGAGGAGAAGCCGGCGCCCGAGGCGGTCTCGCGCCCGCCGGCCGAGGAGCCGGCCCCGAACAAGCCGGCGCCCAGGACCGAGAAGCCGGCGCCGCCCAAACCCAAGCCGACGACCCGGCCCGCCGAGAAGGCCGAGCCCACCCCCAAGGCGACGCAGCCGACCCGGCCGCTTCCGGGGGAGACGCCGGGCACCGGCGCGGACGCGGTGACGGTGAGCACGCCGGGTCTCACGTTCCCCTATCCCGACTATCTGCGGAACATCGTGCAGGAGGTCTACCGCCGCTGGGAGCGTCCCTTCGGGAACCAGGCGCTCCGGGCGGAGGTGAGCTTCCTCATATTGCGCGACGGCTCGGTGCGGGAGATTCGTCTCACCCGGCCGTCGGGGGTGTTCTCCTTCGACCTCTCGGCCCAGGGTTCCATCGAAGCCGCCGGGAGTTCCGGGGCCTTCGGCCCGCTGCCGGACGGCTGGCCGGCGGACGTCCTCCCGGTATCGTTCTACTTCACGCCCAGGACCCAATGAGCTCTCGTGGTTTTTCCGGGTGGCTGCTCGCCGGCGTGGCGCTGCTGCTCACTGCTCCCCTCGCCGCCCAGGATACGACCCAGGCCCCCGAGGGGGTCCGCATCGGGATCGAGTACCGGCCGGGGGTGCGTCCTTCGGTGGTGGTACTCCCCGGGGTCGGCATCGACTCGGCCCGCGCGATCGTCGCCCGTGACCTCGACTACAGCGACCGCTTCGAAGTCATCGCGCTCGGGCCGCGCGATACCGTGGCCCCGGTGAATCCGGGCGGGCGGGCGCTCGACTATGTCCTCTTCCGGACCCTGGGGGCGGCCTACGCGGTGGAGCTCGCCCCCGACGGTCCGGGCGTGACGGTGCGGCTCCACGATATCACGGCGGGCGCGGTGCGGCGGGAACAGCGCTTCACCCTGCCGCCGCAGTTCGACCTGAACTACCGCTTCGCGGTGCACCGGGTCTCGGACGAGGTGGTGCGCTGGATCACGGGGACGCCCGGCTACGCGGCGTCCCGGGTGCTCTTCCTGATCGACCGGCGGCTCTACCGGGTGGACAGCGACGGCGGCGGGGTGGCCGCGCTGTCGGGCCCGGGCGAGGAGGTGCTCTCACCCACCTGGAGTCCCGACGGGAAGCGCATCGCCTACACCCGCTTCGCCGGGGGGAAGGGGAGCCTGGTGCTGCAGGGCGTGGCGGGCGGGGACAAGACCACCGTCACCGGCACCGGCGTGGCCCTCAACATCACGCCCGCGTTCTCGCCCGACGGGCGGCTCCTCGCCTACGCGCGCTCGGGGGAGGACGGCACCGACATCTTCACCGCGGACATCAATCAGAACTGCTGCGTACAGCGGTTGACCGTGGGTCGCTACTCCGATAATCTTTCCCCCACGTTCGCCCCGGATGGTCGCAGGATCGCGTTCGTGTCGACGCGCGCGGGCGCGCCACAGATCTACGTCATGGCCGCCGACGGTACCGATCAGGAGTTGCTCGCACCGTTCGACTATGGCGTCACCGGCAGTTCCAACGCGCCGGAGTGGTCGCCCGACGGCGCCAGCGTTGCGTTTCACCGCGAGGTGAATCGCGTCCCGCAGGTGTTCGTCCTCGATGTGGCCAGCCGGCGGGTTCGCCAGCTGACCTCCAGTGGACGGAACGAAGATCCCACCTGGGCGCCGGATGGGCGCCATCTGGCCTTCGTCTCCGATCGCAGTGGCCGGCGGCAGCTCTGGGTCATCGACATTGTGACCGGCCGGATCCGTCAGCTCACGTTCGAAGGTCAGGCGCGGTTGCCGGCGTGGTCCCGCCGACTCGCCGACCCTGTTCCCACACAGCCCTAGTCCTGGAGGAACGATGTCCCCCGCCTTCACCCGCGTGATGGTCGCCCCGCTGGCGCTCCTGCTGGTCGTGGCCTGCGGCGGCAAGAAGGCGCCTGAGCAGCCGGCGCCCCAGCCCCAGCCCGCCCCGCAGCCGACGCAGCCTGCCCCGACGCAGCCGGCCCCCGCGCCGGCCACGCCGGCCCCGCCGGCGGAGGATCCCGCCGCCGCCGCCGCCCGCGTCACCGCGGCGCTGCTCGGCGAAGTCGCCACCATGATCCACTTCGACTTCGATCAGTCGGATATCCGCAGCGATGACCGTGCCCTTCTCGACCGCAAGGCGGCCATCATGGGCGTCAACGGCGGGCTCCGGGTGCGGATCAGCGGCCATGCCGACGAGCGCGGCTCGGACGAGTACAACCTGGCGCTCGGCTCCCGCCGCGCGGCCGCGGCCAAGACCTACCTCGTCAACAAGGGCATCGATGCCGGCCGCATCGAGACGGTCTCGTTCGGCGAGGAGCGTCCGCTCGAGCCGGGTCATGACGAGGCCTCCTGGGCCGCCAACCGCCGTGACGAGTTCGAGGTCACGGCCGGCGGGCAGAGTCTCCGCAACCCGTGACCGGGACCGTGCGCCGTCTCGCGCCAGTCCTGACGCTGGTCGCCCTGGGGGCCTGTGCCTCCAAGGGCGACCTGCGCCGGGTCGAGGAACAGCTGATCCTCCAGCGCGCCGAGACCGCGCGGACCGATTCCGCGCGCGCCGCGCAGCTGGGCGAGGTGATCGAGGTGCAGCGCCGGATCATGGACTCCCTGGTGGCGGCCGGACGGAGCCTGGGGGCCTTGCGCACCCAGGTCACCGATTTCAAGGGCGACGTGGCCAACGACCTGGTGAGCATCCAGCAGCAGCTGGTGCAGGTGCAGGCGCTCACCGGCCAGAGTCAGCAGCGGCTGACCGAGCTGCAGACCCGGGTGGAGGCCCGCTCGGAGCAGCTCAACGCCCCGGCCCCGGCGCCCACCGCCGCCCCGGGGGACACCACCGCGCCCGCCGCCCCCGCGGCGCCGAGCGGCCCGTCGGCGGACCAGATCTACGCCGCCTCCCTGCAGCAGCTGCGGCGGGGGAGCCCCGGGACCGCGCGGATGGGATTCCGCGAACTGCTGCGGACCTATCCCACGAGCGCCCGGGTGCCGGATGCCACCTACTTCATCGGCGAGACCTTCGCGGCCGAGTCGCCCGATTCGGCGGCGGCGTACTACCAGAAGGTGGTGGAGTCGTTCCCGCAGTCGACCCGGGCGGCGAGTTCGCTGTACAAGCTGGGCCTGCTGGCGGAACGGAAGAAGGACCTCGATGGGGCGCGTACCTACTTCAATCGCGTCGTGAAGGACTACCCCAGGTCCGACGAAGCGGCGCTCGCCCGCGATCGACTGAAGACGCTCGGCCGGTAGCCTCGGCCAAAGGGAGCAGGACGGAATGACCGGCCCCGGCGCGGAGATGCCCTTCCTCGAGCACCTCGAGGAGCTGCGTGTCCGCCTGGTGCGCGTCCTGCTCGCCCTGGTCGCCGGGTTCGCGGCCGGCCTGTATATCGTCCAGCGGTTCGAGGTCGTGAACCTGCTGAAGGCGCCGATCGCCCCCTACCTCAAGATCACCGGCGGCAAGCTCGTGGCCCAGAGCCCCACCGAGCCGGTGATGATCACCCTCAAGCTCGCGCTGGTGGTCGGCCTGGTGCTCGCCTCGCCGGTGCTGATCTTCCAGATCTGGGGCTTCTTCTCCCCGGCGCTCTACGCCAAGGAGAAGCGGGTGGTGGTCCCCGCGCTGGCGTTCGGCCTGCTGCTCTTCTGCACCGGCGGGGTGTTCGCGTTTCTCTACCTCCTGCCGCGGTCGCTCCCGATCCTGCTCGGCTTCCAGACCGAAGGGATCGAGATCCTGATCACCTTCGACAACTACTTCAGCTTCGTGGTCCAGCTGGTGCTGGCCATGGGGATCTGCTTCGAGATCCCGCTGATCATGATCCTCCTCGGCGCGCTCGGCATCCTCTCGGCCGCGACGCTCAACCGCTTCCGGCGGTATGCGATCGTGCTCGCGGCCGTCGCCGGCGCGGTGCTGAGCCCGGGGACCGACGTGCTGTCGATGATCATGATGATGGTCCCGATCCTGATTCTCTACGAGATCGGATTCGTGGGCGTGTGGCTCGTGACCCGGCGGCGGCCCCGGAGCGAGGTGACCGCCGCGCTCCTCGTGGTCGCGGGGCTCGCGGCCGCCTCCCCGGGCCGGGCCGAGGCCCAGGTGCCCCGGCGGGTCCAGCGGGATACGGTACCGCGACAGCCGGGCGACACCACGCTTCCCGACAGTCTCCGCCGCCCGGGCCAGGCGCTGGATACCACCACCGCCCGGCGGCTCGGGCTCCCGACCGCGCCCAAGTACCAGTTCGCCCCGGACGACTCGGTGGTGAGCGAGCTCCTCTCCCGCCCCGGCTACCAGTCGACCCGGTTCCGGTCCGACTCCGCCATCATCTTCGCCCAGGACCGCCACCTGATCCTGATGGACAAGGCGATGACCAGGCGGGGGATCACCACGCTCGAGGCGGACTCGATCTCGTACCAGGAGGCCGACTGCCTGATCCGCGCCCGGGGCGATCCCGCGCTCTTCGACAAGGAGACGGTCCTCACCGGGTTCGGCGGGATCCGCTACAACACCTGCATCCGACGAGGGGTCGTCACCGACGCGCTCACCAGCTTCAAGCAGGGCGGCACCGACTGGTTTCTTCACGGCAATCTGGCGCAGGACTCGAGTTCCTCCCGGCTGTACGCCTCCGAAGGTGAAATCACCAGCTGCGATCTCCCCACCCCGCACTACCATTTCAGCGCCCGGGAAGTGAAGTGGATCTCGCAGACGGTGATGGTGGCGCGGCCGGCGGTGCTCTACGTGCGGGACGTCCCGATCCTCTGGCTGCCGTTCGTCTTCCAGGACGCGCGGCCGGGGCGGCGCTCCGGCATCCTGATCCCGCGCTTCGGGCTCAACGACATCGTGCGGCAGAACCCGGGCTACAACCGGCAGATCACCAACATCGGGTACTACTGGGCGCCGAACGACTACGTCGACATGGTCGCCAAGCTCGACTGGTTCTCCAACCGGTACGTCCAGTACGGCGCCTCGGGCCAGTACCGGCTGCTCTCGCGGGACATGTACGGCGCGGTGGGCTACAGCCGGCTGGTGGAGTACGGGGGGCGGCGGGCGACCAACATCCGGTGGGACCACCGCCAGAACTTCGATATCACCACCTCGCTCAACATCAGCCTCAACTACTCGAGCAGCGCCACGGTGCAGCGGCGGAACACCTTCGACCCCGCGGTGGCGACCCAGCAGATCACCAGCTCGGCGAACTTCACCAAGCGCTATGCCTGGGGCTCGATCGCACTGGGCGGCAACCGGCGCCAGAGTCTCTCGGACAAGAGCGTCACCACCCAGTTCCCGTCGCTGTCGATCACGCCCAAGCCGCTCGACCTGGCGGAGAACGTGACCTGGTCGCCGGGGTTCTCGGTGACCAACACCTTCGAGAACAACTTCCCGCCCTCACCGGTGATCACCCGGGTGGCGCCGGGCGGGGTCCTCGATACGGTGAACACGACGGTCGACCGGCGGAACACCACGATGAACTTCGACACGCCGCTCCGGTTCGGCGGGTTCACCTGGCGCAACAGCTTCAACTACAACGACCGCCAGACCCGCGGGCGGCAGGTGATCGGCCGGACCACGATCCCCGATCCGACCACCCCGGACCCGACCGACTCGATCACAGTGCTGCAGGCGACCACCGGCGACTTCTCGAGCGACCTCGACTGGCAGACCGGGATCAACCTGCCGACGGTGCTCGCGAGCACCTGGAAGCTCCAGCCCAGCGTCAACATCGTGAACACCACCAGCGGGGCCTTCTTCCTGCGGAACCGCTCGACCAACGGCGACTGGGTGCACCAGGGAAAGCGTTTCAACTTCGGGGTGTCGTCCTCGCCCACCTTCTTCGGGTTCTTCCCCGGCTTCGGCCCGATCGCCCGGATCCGGCACAGCCTCTCCCCGACCTTCACCTACAGCTACAGTCCGGCGGCCTCGATCCCGCGGGACTACGCCCTGGCACTCGCCGGGGCGAACGGCATCCCGAAGTTCCGGAGCGATCCCAACCAGGTGCTGAGCGTCCAGCTCTCGCAGAACTTCGAGGCCAAGGCGAAGCCCAGGGCGGGGGACACCACCGCCGTCGAGAACGCCAGGAAGTTCCGGCTCCTCAGCATCAATACCAGCGCCCTGCAGTACGACTTCGAGCAGGCCAAGAAGCCGGGGCGCACCGGCTGGCTCACCGACCAGATCAACAACCAGTTCCAGAGCGAGCTGGTGCCGGGCTTCAGCCTCAACATCACGCACGACCTCTTCCGCGGCCCGGTCGGGACCGACAGCGCCCATTTCGACCCGTTTCTCTCCTCGGTGCACGCGGGCTTCGGCCTCACCGGGAACACCGTCCGCTCGCTCCTCGGCATCCTCGGGCTGGCCCACGGCCGGGACACGAGCAGCCAGAAGCAGGCCCCCGCGCCCATCTATTCCGCCGCCGGGAGCCAGCGGCGGTACGGGCAGGCGCCCGGGTACTACGGCTACGGGACGGAGCAGTCGCTGGTGAACGGCGGGAGCCATCAGTTCACCGCGGCGATCGACTACAGCCTTTCGCGGACCCGGCGCGAAGGGACCGCGACCTCGACCTCGCCGACGCAGGGGATCGGGTTCAGCACCACGTTCTCGCCGACCGCGTTCTGGAGCGTCACCTACGCGACCCAGTACAACATCACCGACAAGCGGTTCGAGTCGCAGAAGCTGCAGTTGCAGCGGATCCTGCACGAGTGGCGCGCCAGTTTCGACTTCAGCAAGACCCCGAATGGGAACTTCGGGTTCTTCTTCTCGGTGTATCTCTCCGACCTGCCGGACATCAAGTTCGACTACAACCAGACGTCGATCGATCGCTGACGGCCGCGCCGCGCGGAAGACGGGCTGTCCTTGCCGAGGGACAGCGCCGCCGCCCGTTACCGGCGCGGAAGTGATTGATTCACAACCTGATACCGCCCCGGCCCCGGCTGGCACCGACCCTGCTTCCCTCCGGGGCAGATCTCACCCGGAGACACAGATGGGTCGCGGCTGGTTGGCTCTGCCCCTGGTCGGCCTCGTGGCCGGCTGCTCGGACTACACCACGGTGAATCCCGGCGGCGGGCTGGTCCCGCCTCCCAGCAACCTCACCTACGAAGTGGAACCGAGCGGCACCCCGGGGGCGCCGAGCGGCGTGCTGCTCCACTGGGATTTCAGCAACGATCCCAACCTCGCTGTCTGGCATGTCTACTCCCGCGGGTCGACCGGCGAGAGCTACCGGCTCCGCGGCAGCACCACCTCCAACAGCTTCCACGACGAGGGGGTGCCCCATCTGCAGTACTACGTGACCGCCGAGGACGTGGACGGGATCGAGAGCGCCCCCAGTACGGTGGTGACCGTGGATGAACGGCTCGCCCTCGACAAGCCCGCGACGCTCACCAGCACCTCGCTCAACGGCGCCATCGCGCTCACCTGGAGCGACAATGCCTTCCAGTCGGATCCCAACGGATTCAAGATCTACCGGGTGTACAGCGCCTCGTACGATCTCGACCGGAACCTCTGCGGGACCAGCTGGTCCCTCGAGGGCACCACGGTGGCTCCCGAGTTCGTGGCCTCGGCGCTCACCAACGGGGTGCCGCGCTGCTTCGGAGTGTCGGCGGTGAGCGTGGAAGGATTCGAGAGCCTCTGGTCACCGATCCGCAACGACACGCCCCGGCCCGATGCGCGCAATGTGGTGCTCTACGCCCGCCAGGCGCAGGACGCCGGCAGCGGCTTCCGCTTCTGGCGTGACCTGAACGGCAACGGGAAGGCGGACGCCAGCGAACTCGGCCTGACCTACGCCGGTTCGAACGCCCAGGCCGACTTCACGGTCGAGCGGGATCAGGCCGGGGCCCTCTTCCTGACTCCCGCCCGCACGGGGACCGGTGTGAGCGTCTACGGGAATGCGCCGGTCAGCGACCTGACCTCGATCGATTACGCGCCGGACATCACCTACGGGCGGAGCGGGATCGAGGCACTGCCCGGCTGGGGGTACGTCTTCGAGATGGACGGAGGGGACGGGTTCCTGCGCTATGGCGCGGTGCGCGTGACCCATGTCGGGCAGACCTTCCTGATCCTGGACTGGTCGTTCCAGACCGATCCGGGGAACCCCGAACTGATTCGGGTGGCGTCGGTGCGGAAGTAGGCGGCGGGCCCTCGTCGGAGGTCAGGGGTCGGGGGTCGGGGGCGGGTGGGGAAGCCCCGGCCCCCGACCCCTTGACCTTACTTGCCGCTTTGCCGCCTTGCCCCGTATCTTCTAAGTTCCGTTGTTTCATAGGCCTCCACCCTCCCACCTGCCGGCTGGATGAACTTCGAGAAGCTGAAGGAAACGGCCCGGAAGTATGAGCAGAAGGAGGAGTGGCGCCGGGCCATCGAGGTCTATCTCCAGGCGATCCGCGAGTTCGAGGCCGGGAACGATCCGGTCCCGGATCTCTCGGTGTACAACCGGATCGGGGACCTGTACCTCAAGGCCAATGAACCCGGCCCCGCGGTGCAGGCCTACGAGCGGGCGGCCGACCTGTACGGTGAGCAGGGGTTCTACAACAACGCGATCGCGCTTTGTGGCAAGATCCTCCGGGTGAATCCCGGGCGGATCGGCACGTACCTCAAGCTGGCCCACCTGCACGCCCGCAAGAACGTCGTCATCGAGGCGAAGAAGAACCTGCTCGAGTACCTCGAGCGGATGAACGCGCTCAACCAGCTCGACGAGGCGTTCAAGTCGGTGAAGGAGTTCGCCGACCAGTTCCCCGGCAACAAGGAAATCCGGCTGATGCTGAGCGAACTGCTCCGCGCCTCCTCGCGGAACGCCGAGGCGCGTGAGCAGCTCGAGAAGCTGGCCAACGATCTGGAGGCCCGGGGCGACACCGTCGGGGCGCGGAAGACCCTGGCCCGGCTGCAGGCGCTCGACGCCGAGGACGGTGGCGCGCCGCCGCCGGAGGGGGGCGCTCCCCGGCAGGCGCCGCCGCCAAAATCGAAGGGCGATCTCGTCTTTCTCGATACCGGCGCCGAGTTCGCACCGCCTCCGCCCCGGGCTCCGTCCGGCCCCGCATCCCGCAAGACCCGCGCGGTGGTCGTGCCGCCGCCCGGCCGCCCGACCGAGAAGGTGCGCTCGCCGGGAGGGCTGCCCCTCATCGAGGTCGGCGAGGAGAAGGCCCACGCCGGCCCCAAGACCGGCGAGACCCCGGCGATCCCGGAGCCGGCCCAGCCCCCGCTCGAGATCGAACATTCGAGCCTGGTGGATACGCCGCTCGAGCTCGAGTCGGTCCAGCCGATCTCCGACGAGGCCCACCTCGAGGCGGCGGCCTCTGCCGAAGTGGCGAAGACGCTTGGCTTCGAGCCCACGGTGCAGGACGACTTCGACACCGGCTCGGTGCGTCCGATGGAAGGGCTCGAGCTGGATGCGCCGGCCCCCGACAGCGTGGAGCTGCAGGTCTCGATGGAGGGCCTGGAGCTCGAGCGCGCCAGCGTCGATCCGGCGGAGCTCGAACCCGGCGACCGCACCAGCCTGATCATTCCCGAGCCGCTCGAAAGCAGCCCGGAGCTGGCCGAGGCATTCGATCATCTCACGGACGGCATGGACGCCGCCCTGCCCGCGCCCGAGGTGGGCGGCGACCTCGAGTTGCTCGAGACCGGCGCCTCCGAGACGGAGTTCCTGCTCGAGCCCGAACTCGAGTACGCCGCCGAGCCGCTGCCGGCGATCGACGAATCGACCGAGGGCGGGGAGGTCACCTTCCTCGAGCCATCGGTCCCGGTGGAGCTCACCATCACGGACCTGGAGGATCGGGTCCTCGAGGACCCGGACGATCCCGAGGCGCACCGCGCGCTGGGCGAGGCGCTGCTGGCCGCGGGCGAGCAGCTCCGGGGGCAGGAAGAGCTGGAGCTGGCGCTGGCCGGCTACGAGGGCCGCGAGGACTGGATCCACGCCGGCGACCTCATCAACGAGCTGATCCGCCTCGATCCCAACGGTGTGCGGTACCACCAGAAGCGGGTCGAGATCGGGTTCCGGAGCGGCGACCGTGGCCGCCTGATCGACGCCTATCTCGCGCTGGCCGACGCGCTCCTCCGCGTCGGCGCGATGGACAAGGCGCTCGCGGTGTACCGCCGCGTCTCGGAGCACGATCCCGGCAACCAGCGGGCGCTGGCCGCGCTCGATGCCTTCGCCTCGCCCGAAGATGAGCTCCCCCCGATTCCGCCCCCCTTGCCGGCGACGCCCGAGCCGGGCATCACCCAGGTGGCCGACGACGCCGACCACGCCGTCGACGCCATGTTCGACGCGCCGGCCGAGGCGGAGCCGGCCGCGAGGAAGCGGAAGTCCCAGCCGGCCATCCCGCCGGCCGAAGCGCCCAGGCGGAAGTCGGCCCCCGCCGCCCGCGCCCCGGAGCCGACCGGCGACTTCATCGACCTGGGCGCCCTGGTCCTCGACGACGACAAGATCAAGGACACCCGGATGCGGGTGGAGGACGAGGAGCCGACCGGGGACGAGCAGAAGGACTTCAACGAGATGCTCACCGCCTTCCGGCGGGGCATCGACGAGAATATCGACGCCGAGGACTTCCAGGCCCACTACGATCTGGGGGTGGCGTTCAAGGAGATGGGGCTGCTGGACGAGGCCATCGCCGAGTTCCAGAAGGCGCTGCGGTCGCCCGAGGGGCGGCTCAAGACCTCGGAGGCGCTCGGCACCGCCTTCTTCGAGAAGGGCCAGTTCGCCATCGCCGAGGCGATCCTCAAGCGCGCGGTGGAGAGCCTCGGCGCCACCGACGACGAGCAGATCGGCCTGATCTACTGGCTGGGCCGTTCCCAGGAGGCCCAGGGCAAGACCGACGCCTCGATCGCCAACTACCAGCGGGTGCTCGCGGTCGACATCGGCTTCCAGGATGTCACCGCCCGGATGAACCGGCTTGCCTCGGGACGGGCCCAGTGACCTCACCGACAGCGGGTGTCACCCTCGCGGCGCTCCAGGCCTCCCTCGGTCCCCGGCTCGAGGCGGTGAAGGGGGAGCTGCGCCGGATCATCGAGAGCGACTTCGGGCTCATCGCCGAGGTGAACGGGCACCTGCTGCAGATGCAGGGGAAGATGTTCCGCCCCACGCTGCTGCTGCTGGCCAACGAGGCGGCCGCGGCCCCGGACGAGCGGATCGAGATCCTCGCGGCCGTGGTGGAACTGATCCACCTCGCCACCCTGGTGCACGACGACTCGGTGGATCACTCGGTGCTGCGGCGGGGCATGCCTACGATCAACGCCCTGTTCAGTCACCAGGTCTCCGTGATCATGGGCGACTACCTGTACTCCAGGGCGGTGGTGGAGCTGACACGCCTCGGCGATATCGAGCCGCTCCGGGTCCTGTCACGGGTCACCAACGACATGACCGTGGGCGAGATGCGCCAGCTGATGGCCCACGAGCCGCTGGCCTTCTCCGAGGCGGAGTACGACCTCCTCATCCGGGCCAAGACCGCCTCGCTGCTCTCCGGGGCCTGCGACCTCGGCGCCCTCAAGGCGCCCCCGCGCATCCGGCATGCCCTGCGCGGGTTCGGCGAGGCGCTCGGCATGGCGTTCCAGATCGTCGACGACCTTCTCGATTACACCGGGGAGGAGACCGTCACCGGCAAGCCCTCCGGGAACGATCTGCGCGAGCACAAGGTCACGCTGCCCCTGATCTACGCCCTGCCGCGCCTCTCCAGCGAGGCCCGCCGGGAGGTCGCCACCCTGATGGCCACCCCCGAGCCGGGTGATCCGCAGATCGCCCGGGTGATCGGCTTCGTGGCCAATGCCGGAGGCCTCGACTACGCCCGCCGGCGGGCCCACAGCCTGGCGGAGCAGGCCGAGCGGGAGCTCGACGCCCTGCAGCCGAGTGCCGCGCGGGAGACGCTGCGGGACAGCATCGCGTACGTCCTGGACCGGCGGCGCTGATGGCCACCGGTCCGCGGCGTCCCGGCTTCTATATCGGTGTCCTCGTCACCGGGTTCATCCTCGGCGGTTTTCTCAATGCGCTCGTCACTGCGGTCATGCCTGACAGCGTGGCCAAGCAGGTCTTCACCTATACTGCCAGCGGCACGGCCGGGCCGGTCTCGCTCGACCTGCTGGTCTTCAGCCTGACACTGGGACCATTCGCGGTACACGTTTCGCCGCTGGCGATCCTCGGCGTTATCATTGCCTATCTGATCGCGCGGTCACTCTTCTAGCTGGGGGTCGTTATGCTGGGCAACCTGGGTCTCCCCGAGATCCTCCTGATCGGGTTCATCGTGCTGATGGTGTTCGGTGCCAAGCGCCTGCCGGAGATCGGCTCGTCGTTCGGCAAGGGCATCCGCGAGTTCAAACGGAGTATCAGCGACGCGAGTGATGCCGTGACCGGCCCGGACAACAGCGCCCAGGGCAACCGGCAGATCGACAGCCGGACCAGCGCGCCGAACACCCCGAGCTCGAGCGGCGAGCCCAAGCGCCTGTCGCAGTAGGCGGGGAGGCGGCCAGGCGGTTTGACTGGTCGTGATACGACACAGGGCGGATCCTCGTCGAGGGTCCGCCCTGCATCGTTGTACTATCCGCCACCCGCCTGGCCCTCGCTAGCTCCGCTGCTGGTCGGTGCTCGCCTGGGCCTCGGTGCGGAAGATCTCCGCCCGGTGGTCGGTCACCTTGGCCGCCTTCCGGAGGGCGGCGAGATAGTTCCGGACCCGGTCCTGGGTGGCGAGCCGGATCTGCCGCGCCCGGAACTCGTCGATCCCCTTCTGGTACTCGGCGCTGTCCGCCGGCTCCCGCTTGATCACCCGCAGGACGAACATGCCGTCCTCCGTGTCGATGAGGCCGCTGGTCTTCCCCGGCTCGATGCCGAAGGCCGCCCCGACCACCAGGGGGTTCGGAATCGCGGGGTTGATCCGGGTGAACGGGCCGAGGTCGCTGTGCGGGAGGCCGAGGGCGGTGGCGGCCTGGGTCAGGGTGCTTCCCTCCGCGATCCGCTTGGTGAGGTCCGCCGCGACCCCCTTGGCCAGCTCTTTCTTCCTGTCGTTCGCCGCGGCGACCTGCACGCTCTGCTTGATCTGCTCGAAGGGCGGAATCCCCTCCTGCTGCAGACTGTCGAGGCGGAACAGGAAGTAGGCGTAGGACAGCTCGATGATCCGGCCGGTCTCGCCCGGCCGGGCCTGGAAGGCCCAGATGCCTGCGTCGGGAATCACCTGCAGGCCCACCTGGACCCGGCCCCCCTTCTGGAGGGGCTGCGCCTGGCCCACGTGCAGGCCGAGGACCCGCGCGGCGGTGTCGAGGGCCGCCGGGTCGAGCTTGTCCGCGCCCAGGGCCTCGAGGCTGTCGGCCCGGGCGTCCAGCTGATCACGGTGGGTCCCGGTGATCTCGATCGGAATGAGGATGTGACGGGCCTTCACCTTGGTCGCGGTCCGTGACTCCACCTTGATCAGGTGGTAGCCGAATTGCGACAGGACCGGCTCGCTCACGGTGCCGATGGGGAGGGAGAAGGCGGCCTTCTCGAAGGCCGGGTCCATCGCGCCCTTCCCGAACTCGCCCAGGTCGCCGCCGCGGGCCCCGGAGACGGTGTCACTCGACTCCCGCTTGGCCACCTCCTCGAACGGCGAGCCGTCGACGATCTCCTTGCGGAGCTCGAGTGCCCGGGTCCGGGCCGCGGCGCTGTCGCTCGCGTCCGGTGCGCGGAGCAGGGCGACGTAGCTCAGGTAGGCGGTCTCGGGGCGCTTGAATTCGTCCCGGTGCGTGTCGTAGTACTTGCGGACGTCGGCGTCGGTCAGGTGGACCGCGCTGTCCGGCACGGCCCGGCGGGGGTCGATCGTCACCAGCTCGATCGTCACCTTCTCGTTGGCGTCCTGCCAGGCCTGCCAGAGCGCGGGATCCGAGACGTACACATCCGCTGTCACGACCCGGAAGAGCTTGCTGCGGCGGATTTCGTCCCGGTACTGCGCTTCCAGCAGCGGGATCACCTGGGCCCCCTCGGCGGAGCGGAGCCACCGCTGGTACTTGGCCGGGTCGAACTTGCCGTCGGTCTGGAAAGTGGGGGAGGAGAGCACCTCGTTCGGCGGGCTGGTCTGGATCGCCGCGGCGATCTCGTCCGACGTCACCGTGAGGTGGCGCTCCCGGTACTCCCGCTCCAGCGCCTGCTGCTGGATCAGCTGCTCCCAGACGTCGTTGCGGATCTGCTCGATCTCCTCGGCGGAGAGCGACCGGCCGGTCTGGCGCTGCTGGTTCTCGGTCTGCTGCTGCACCATCGCCTGGTAGGCGCGGAGCTGAACGGTCACGCCATCGATCGATCCCACGCTGGTGCGGGAGCCGCCGGTGACCTGGCGCCAGTCCACGCTGGTGAGGAGGAACACGATCATCAGCACGGCGAACACCGCAGCGGCCACCTTGCCGGCGATGCTGCGAAATACCTGCATCATAGGGGGCTGTCCTGCCTCAAGGAGGATCGGTCGAAAAAAGGCGGGCTAAGTGTAAGCCCGATAACCCTTAATCACAAGCTGAGGAACCCGCCGGACCGTTGACAGCCCTACTGAGGCTCGCTAATCTTTGTTCAATCCCCACAACAACTTAGGGACAAAGCCCGGGATGCCACCAAACAGCGAAATCGAGAAGCTCGAGCGCCGGTGGAGGGACAATCCCAAGGGGACCGTCTTTGCGCCATACGCCGAGGTCCTCCGGAAGAACGGCGATCATGCCCTGGCGCGGGACGTTCTCAAGCAGGGCCTCGAACTCCACCCCGATCATATCCCGGGCAACATCGTGCTCGGGCGCTGCTGTCTCGACCTGGGCGAGGATGGCCCGGCCGAGGCGGCGTTCGCGCATGTGCTGGATCTCGACCCCGAGAACGTGATCGCCCTCAAGGCCCTGGCGGACATCACCGAGCGCCAGGGCCGCCTGGCGGAGGCCGACAACTGGCTCACCCGCCTGGTGGCGGTGGACCCGAGCAACGACGAGGCGCGGGAGCAGCACTCGCGGGTAAGCGCCGCCCGGGAGGCGGCCGCCGCAGTGCTCACCTCGGAGGTGGTGGCGGTCAGCGCCACCAGCGCCAGCCAGCCGGTGAAGACACTGGAGGTCCGGGTCGAGGACCTGGTCGCACAGGACAAGCAGGAGGCCCAGGACCGTTCCGAATCGTCCGCCGGGATCATCGATGATGTGAGCGACGTCGGCGCCTTCGCCGATGAGGCGCTCGACCATGTGCTCATCGAGGAGCCTGCCGCGCCCGCGATGCCCGAGGGGCGGGTCCTGCCCCATGCCGAGGTCACGGCCGTCACGCCGGCCTTCGCGTCGCCTCCACCACTTCCCGAGCCGGCGCCGCTGGCCGGACTCGAGACCACGGAACTCGATCTCACGCCCGGCGCGGACCTCGAACCGCTCGCCGACCTCAAGGTCGCCGAGGCGTTCACGCCTCCCGCTCCCGAACCCCAGGCTCCCCGGCCGAGCGGCCCCTTCGCCATCGGGGTGGAATCCCAGTCGGTCATCGAGATCAACGCGTCGGGCACGAGCGAGTTCCAGGCGCCGGACGACAGCACCGCCCTGCTCGATCTCACGCCGGGCACGTCGGAGTTCCAGGTCCCTGACGCGAGTTCGGATCTGACCATCTCGGCGACCGGCTCTTCCGAGTTCCAGACACCGGACGCCTCCGAAGAACTCCGGGTCTCCTCGAAGGGCTCAAGCGAGTACCAGACGCCAAGCGGAGCGGAGGAATTGCTTCGCGCGAGTCTCGCCAAGGAAGAGCCCCCGGCGCCGGAATCCGCGCCTGAGCCGGAGCCGGCCCCGCCCGAACCGGTGGTCAGCTCGTGGTCCGTGACCGAGGTGAGCGGCACGATCGCCACGATGGCGGCGATGCCGACGCAGGAGATTCCCACCGAGCCACCCGCGCCGACCGGTGACGAGGCCCCCTCGTGGTTCTTCGACGAGCAGGAGGCTCCCGCCGCCGAGTTGCCGCTCATCGAACCGGAGCCGGTGTCACCCGCCGCCCCGGCTGGGATGCCTGAACCGGAACCGGAGCTCCCCGAACTGGCGGAGGCTTCGGAGCCGGAGCCGTCGGTGGCGATGGCCGAACCGGAGCTGGTGCCGGAGCCGGTGGTCGAGCCGGAACCGGAGCCGTTGGCAGCGCCGGAGCCCGTCGCCGAGTCGCCGGCGCGCAGCACCGGGGAACTCAAGCTGATCTTCCCGGACGAGGCGGCGCGGCCCGAGCCGCACCGGGTCCGGCGCATCACGCAGGCCGACCTGGCCGAGCCCGAGGAGCACGCCGAGCCGGCCGGGGACGAGCCCGCGCCGGTCATGACGGAGACGATGGCCGAGCTGCTCGCCCGGCAGGGGCATACGGCCGAGGCGCTCAAGGTGTACCGCGCCCTCGCGGCCGAGCAGCCCGGCGATGCTCGGCTCCGGGAGCGGATCCGCGAACTCGAGGCCCGCACCGCGACGGCGGCCCGCCGTCACACCTACGTGGCCACCGATACCGGCGGGGAGTCGGTCGAGTCGTTCTTCCGGGCGCTGGCCGATGCCCGGCCGGGGAGCGGTGGCGCGCCGGCGAGCTTCGAGGTGCCGGGCCAGGACGAGGACAACGGCGGTGCGCCGACCCGTCCGGCACGCGACCCGCTGTCGCTCAGCGCCATCTTCGGCGAGGAGCCGGCCGGGGCCGCGCCGTCCCGGAAGCCCGAGCCGTCGCCGGCGGCCCCGCCCCCGCCGGGGCCCGATGCGTTCTCCTTCGACCAGTTCTTCGGCGCGTCCCCTTCGCCGGGGCCCGGCGCGTCGACGGCGCGTCCGTCCGGGGCGTCGGATGAGGACCTCGACCAGTTCCAGAACTGGCTCAAGAGCCTCAAGCGCTGATGCGGGTCGCCGTTCTCAACGGGCCGAACCTCAACCTGCTCGGCACCCGCGAGCCCGAGGTCTACGGCCGCGCGACGCTCGCCGAGCTCGAGCAGCTGGTCCGGACCGAGGCCGCCCGCCTCGACGTCGCGATCACCTGGTCCCAGACCAATCACGAAGGGGCGTTTGTCGAGGCGGTGCAGGGACTCCGGGGGCATGCCGACGGCGCGCTGGTCAATGCCGCGGCCTTCACCCACACCAGTCTCGCGATCCGCGACGCCTTCCTCGCCGTGAAGGTCCCCTTCGTCGAGGTCCACCTCTCCAATATCTTCGCGCGCGAGCCCGAGCGCCGGCACTCGCGCCTGGCCGATCTCGCGATCGGCATCATCGCGGGGTTCGGGCCCGCGGGCTATCTGCTGGGATTGCAGGCGCTGGTCGGCACGCTGCGTGAGCGCTGATCGCCGGGAGGCCCGGCAGGCCGCGCTCCGCGAGCGGCTGGCGGCGCAGGGGTACGACCTCCTCGTGGTGCAGTCGCTGCCGAACATCCGGTACCTGACGGGGTTCACCGGGTCGAGCGCGCTCCTCGTGGTCCGGCCGCAGGACGCGGCCCTCGTGACCGACTACCGCTACGCCGCCCAGGCGCCCCGAGAGGTGGGCAACACCGCCCGGGTCGAGATCGACCAGGTCAATGTGTGGGACCGGCTCAAGCGGGTGGTCCAGGAGCGGCCCGCGGGCGTCGGGGCGTTCGAGGCCCACATCGCGACGGTGAAGGACCGGGACCGGCTGGAAGGACTCGGTGTCGGGCGCTGGGAGGGCGCCGGCGACCTGGTCGAGCGGCTCCGCGCGGTGAAGGACCCGGCCGAAGTCGCCGCCATCCGGGCCGCGGCCGCGCTCGCCACCGAGGCGCTGGCGGAGACGCTGCCGTCGGTGCGGGTGGGCGAGACCGAGTACGCCGTCGCCGCGCGCCTCGAGGCGGCGCTCCGCCGCCGGGGCAGCGAGTGGCATCCGTTCCCCACCATCGTCGCCTCGGGAGCGCGCGCGGCGCTGCCCCACGCGGGCACCAGCGGCCGCGGCGTGGAACGCGGGGAGTGGCTGCTGCTTGACTTCGGCGCGCAGGTGGACGGATACTGTGCCGACCTTACCCGGACCGTGGTGGTTGGCGCCCGGGCCGACGAGCGGCAGCGCCTGGTCTACGACACGGTGGTGACGGCCCAGCGACGGGCGCTCGAGCATGTGCGGGCGGGAATGACCGGACGCGAGGCGGATGCGCTGGCCCGCGAGGTGATCGCCCAGCGCGGGTTTGGCGAGGCGTTCGGCCACTCGCTGGGGCACGGGCTCGGGCTCGAGGTGCACGAGGCGCCGCGGCTGTCGGCCACCGCGGAGCAGCCGCTTCCGGCCGGCGCCGTGGTCACGGTGGAACCCGGGATCTATCTTCCCGGCTGGGGTGGGGTGCGCCTGGAGGACGATGTGCACCTCGCCACGACCGGCCCCGAGCTGCTCTCGGACAACATGGTGGACCTGCTGGAGCTCGTCTAGGACGGTCGACGAGGCCTGCGCCGGCGACCGGCGCTCGCGGCGCCCGACCCCCGACTCCTGACCCCTGACTACTGACGACTCGACTCATGAATCCCAAGGACGCACAGGATCTCGCGAAGGTGCTGGCCAAGCAGCCGGGCATCCGGTCGGTGGACCTCAAGGATGTCCGCAAGCTGGCCGAACTGCTGCACGAGTTTCCCGAGATCGGGTCTATCGAGGTGAAAGGGTGGTTCGAGACCGGGGTGGTGATCACCCGGACCGGGAGCGCCGGTCATGCGCCGACGCTCCCCGCGCCGGTGGCGATGGCCATGCACCCGGTCGCGGCGCC